>NZ_AZVL01000002.1:0-508366 GCF_000514195.1 Pseudomonas sp. URIL14HWK12:I6 | reverse complement strand
CACACAGACGCGGGATGGAGCAGTCTGGTAGCTCGTCGGGCTCATAACCCGAAGGTCGTCGGTTCAAATCCGGCTCCCGCAACCAAACATCAAAAAAGGCTGCTCGAAAGAGTGGCCTTTTTTGTATCTGTGGAAAAAGTCCTTTCGCAACAATGATCTGTCACGCTGCAGTGAAACGCTCAGGATCATCAGACCGACCGAGTTGCGACTATGCTTGAGTCGCAGGCAAGACGTCTGCAATCCATGACCCGCCCTCGCCGATCCCGGATGAGAGGCGTAGTATTTTGTGATTATTTTTTTCTACAGGGATTGGTAACTTGGCTGGATACCTCCATCCTGTCGCGCACAATCCAAGAGGTGATTGATGCGCGCCAACTCGTCTGATTCACAAGACACCGTCACAGCAGAACATCCGATCAAACCCGAGCGCCTGCGCTTGCTGGATCGGTTGAGCAAATATCGCCAGCCGATCGGTCTGGCGGTCACGTTGCTGCTGTTTGCCATTGCGCTGATTGCCTGTCGCCACCTGCTGAGCGAACTCGATCTGTATGCCCTGCATGACTCGATCCTGGCGGTGCCGAAACCGGCCCTGCTCGGTGCGTTGGGTGCAACGGTGGCCGGCTTCATCATATTGCTGGGCTATGAATGGTCGGCCAGCCGCTATGCCGGCGTGACACTGCCGCCGCGCACTCTGGCGCTGGGCGGCTTCACCGCATTTGCGATTGGCAACGCCATCGGCCTGTCGCTGCTGTCCGGCGGCTCGGTGCGCTACCGTTTATATGCACGCCATGGGCTGGGCGCCTCAGAAGTCGCGCACATGACCCTGTTCGCCAGCCTGTCGCTGGGTTGCGCCCTGCCACCGCTGGCGGCTCTCGCGACCCTGAGCGACCTGCCCGCCGCCTCCGCCGCACTGGGCCTGTCGGAAGGCCTGCTCGGCACGATTGCCATGGTGGTGCTGGGTCTCGGCGCGATTCTGGCGATCGGAATCTATCGCCGCCGCCTGCCGGAGCAACCGTACCGCGACAACCTGCTGGTCAGGGCCGGTCGCCGGACGCTGCGCCTGCCCGGCCGCCGCCTGACCTTCCTGCAACTGATCATCACCGCCCTCGACGTCGCCGCAGCGGCCACCGTGCTTTATCTGCTGCTGCCGGAAGCCCCGCCGTTCGGCGCCTTCCTGCTGGTGTACCTGCTGGCCTTGGCCGCCGGCGTCCTCAGCCACGTACCGGGGGGTGTCGGGGTCTTCGAAGCGATCCTGCTCGCCGCTTTCGCCGACACCTTGGGGGCCGCGCCACTCGCCGCCGCCCTGTTGCTCTATCGTCTGATCTATGTGGTGCTGCCGCTGCTGGTAGCCTGCCTGTTCTTGCTGATCAACGAAGGCCAGCGCCTGTTCCAGACCCAGACCATGCGCGCCGCATCCGGTCTGGCCGCGCCGATTCTGGCGGTGCTGGTGTTTCTGTCCGGCGTGGTGCTGCTGTTTTCCGGCGCGACCCCGGAGATCGATACCCGTCTCGAACACATCGGTTTTCTGATTCCGCATCGTCTGGTTGACGCCTCGCACTTCGGCGCCAGCCTGATCGGCGTACTGTGCCTGATGCTGGCGCAGGGCCTGCGCCGGCGCCTGTCGGCGGCGTGGATGCTGACCACCATTCTGTTGCTGGTCGGCGCCCTGCTCTCGCTGCTCAAAGGCTTCGACTGGGAAGAAGCCACGCTGATGACACTCACCGCCGCGTTGCTGGGAGTGTTCCGTCGTTCGTTCTATCGCCCGAGTCGCCTGACCGAACTGCCCTTCTCGCCGCTGTATCTGGTGGCCAGCCTTTGCGTCCTGGGCGCCTCGACGTGGTTGCTGCTGTTCGCCTATCAGGACGTGCCTTACAGCCATCAACTGTGGTGGCAGTTCACCCTCGACGCAGACGCCCCGCGCGGCTTGCGTTCGTTGCTCGGCGCCGCCGTGCTGTTGCTGGTGATCGCCCTGACCTGGCTGCTGCGTACCGCGCGCCCGGTGATCCACCTGCCGACCCCGGACGAACTGGATCGCGCCGCGAAAATCCTGATGGCTTCGTCGCAACCCGATGGCGGCCTCGCGCTGACCGGTGACAAGGCGTTGCTGTTTCACCAGAACGACGAAGCCTTCCTGATGTACGCCCGCCGTGGCCGCAGCCTGGTGGCGCTGTACGACCCGATCGGCCCCGGCCAGCAACGCGCCGAGATGATCTGGCAGTTCCGCGACCTGTGCGACATCCATCATGCTCGCCCGGTGTTCTATCAGGTACGTGCGGAAAACCTGCCGTACTACATGGACATCGGCCTGACCGCGATCAAGCTCGGCGAAGAAGCCCGGGTCGATCTGCAGCGCTTTGACCTGGAAGCCAAGGGCAAAGAGATGAAGGACCTGCGCTACACCTGGAACCGTGGTACCCGCGATGGTCTGTCGCTGGAAATCCACGAGCCGGGCCAGGCGCCGATGGACGAGTTGAAAGTGATTTCCGATGCGTGGCTGACCGGCAAGAACGTGCGCGAGAAAGGTTTCTCCCTCGGTCGGTTCAGCGACGATTACCTGAAGCATTTCCGCATTGCGGTGATTCGCTTCGAAGGTCGCCCGGTGGCGTTCGCCAACCTGCTCGAGACTTTCAGCCATGACCTGGCCAGTCTCGACCTGATGCGCTCGCACCCGGACGCCCCCAAGCTGACCATGGAATTCCTGATGGTCGGTTTGATTCAACACTATAAGAGTCACGGATACGCGCGCTTCAGCCTGGGCATGGTGCCGTTGTCGGGGTTGCAACCCCGACGTGGTGCACCGCTGACCCAGCGTCTGGGCTCGATGGTCTTCCGCCGTGGTGAGCAGCTGTACAACTTCCAAGGCTTGCGCCGCTTCAAAGACAAGTTCCAGCCTGACTGGGAACCCCGTTATATGGCAGTGCCCGCCGGACTCGATCCGCTGGTGGCGCTGGCCGATACTGCTGCCCTGATCGCGGGCGGCTTGACTGGATTGGTGAAACGCTGATGATTCAACGCTCCCTGAAGTACATCCTGGCCGCACTGATCGTGCTGGCCGTGATTGCCGGCGGCGGTTACTGGTACCTCAAACGCCCGGCACCGCAACCGACTCTGCAACCACTGACGGCCGCCGACGGCACGGTCATGACCCGCGTCATTCCCGGCACCCAGCCCAAGGCGCAGGTGCTGGTCGCGGTCAATGACGACCAGAAGCTGACCGACAACCAACTGAGTACCCTGAGCCGCAGCGCCTCGGCGCAAATCGTTCAGGTGATTCTGCCCAAGGACTGCCTGCAACAGAGCCGCGCCCTGCAAACCGGCCTGCGCGAACTGAATGGCCCGGCCACGCTGGTCAGCGGTATCGGCCCTGGCGCCGTGCTGGCCTGGCGCTGGCTGTCCGAGCAGAAGGACGACAAGGCCCAGGCGATCTCGGTAGACCTGGCCCTGGAAAAACCCGGTTGCACTCACTTGCTGCCGAAATCCGCGGCCCACGGCCATTGGCTGGTGGCATGGAACGACAACCCGGACGACACCAGCGCCGGTTTCGTGCGCGATCAACCGAACGCCGAAACCAGCATCAGCGACTACGACATCAACCTGCCGCAGGTGCTGAACAACGAGCTGCGCAAGATCCTCGTCGGCGGCGACAAGGCCAACGGCGGTCTGGCAATCCCGGTGGTGGAAGTGCCGGCCGGTCAGGCCAAAGACACCGTCACGCTGTTCCTCTCCGGTGACGGCGGCTGGCGCGACCTCGACCGCGACGTAGCGGGCGAGATGGCCAAGATTGGCTACCCGGTGGTCGGCATCGACACCCTGCGCTACTACTGGCAGCACAAGAGCCCCGAGCAAAGCGCGCTGGACCTGACCGAACTGATGCAGCACTACCGGCAGAAATGGGGCACCAAACGCTTCATCCTGACCGGTTACTCGTTCGGTGCCGACGTCCTGCCAGCGATCTACAACCGCCTGCCGGACACCGAGCAGCAACGCGTCGACGCCATCATCCTGCTGGCCTTCGCCCGCACCGGCAGCTTCGAAATCGAAGTCGAAGGCTGGCTCGGCAACGCTGGCAAAGAAGCCGCCACCGGCCCGGAAATGGCCAAGCTGCCAGCGGCCAAAGTTGTGTGCATCTACGGCGCCGAAGAAACCGACGAAAGCGGCTGCACCGACAAGACAGCAGTCGGCGAAGCGGTGAAACTGCCCGGCGGCCACCACTTCGACGAGAACTACCCGGCGCTGGCCAAGCGTCTGGTGGACTTGATCGAGAAGCGTCAGAGCAAGGATCAGCCGACAGAGTGATCTGAGCCGGCAGGACAAAAAGCCCCCGCAACTTCGCAGTTGCGGGGGCTTTTTACATTCCAGCCGCCACCAAAATCCCCTGTGGGAGCGAGCCTGCTCGCGAAGCGGTGAGTCATTTAACAGACTCGTCGACTGACACTACGCCTTCGCGAGCAGGCTCGCTCCCACAGGGAATCTTGTGCCAGATGTTTAGTTTCGTTTACTTCCAGTTTCGCAATATCAGATGACGCCCACAGACCTTGTAGGCAAACTCCGAAACTCGTGTTCGGGCGCTTTGCGGCTCTATTGCGCTGTTTTTTGACGAGATACTCTCTGGACGTCGCTGACCCATTCAGCACCACGCCTGGGCTGCGCATTACCTGACCGTGATGGGCAAAGCCTTGATTGATGACGTGATCCAAGCGCTGATGCCGCGACCTGCGCGGACGAAGACCGAATCTGAAGCCGAACTGGCTGAACCCACCTCATAACCTTGTGGGAGCTGGCTTGCCAGCGATGGCGGTGAGTCAGTCGACATTGATTCTTGATGTGCCGGACTCATCGCTGGCAAGCCAGCTCCCACAGGGGATTTGTGGTGGACTTGAGGTTTATGTGCGGGCACAAAAAAGCCCCCGCCAGCCTCGAAGCTGACGGGGGCTTTCCAGTTAGGGCGCGACTACATCTCCACCTGCGTCCCCAGTTCAATCACCCGGTTCAGCGGCAGATTGAAGAACCGCAAGTTGCCGTTGGCATTCTTCAACATGAACGCAAACAGCGCCTCGCGCCAACGCGCCATGCCTTCGAGTTTCGAGGCGATCACCGTTTCGCGGCTGAGGAAGTAGGTGGTGCGCATCGGGCTGAAGTCCAGTTCATCCAGATGGCACAGTTTCAGCGCCTGAGGCACATCCGGCTCGTCGGTAAAGCCGAAGTGCAGGATCACCCGGAAGAAGCCTTCGCCGTGGGCCTCGACTTCGAAGCGGCGCGATGGCGGTACGCGCGGGATGTCTTCGTAGACCACGGTCAGGAGCACCACTTGCTCATGCAGTACCTGGTTGTGTAGCAGGTTGTGCAACAGCGCGTGCGGCACGGCGTCGGAGCGCGCAGTGAGGAACACCGCGGTGCCCTGCACGCGGTGCGGTGGTTGCACGCGGATGCTGCTGATGAAGATCGGCAGCGGCAACGCGCCTTCGTCGAGGCGTTCGACCAGCAATTGCTTGCCGCGCTTCCAGGTGGTCATCAGCACGAACAGCGCAATACCGGCGATCACCGGAAATGCACCGCCCTGCACGATCTTCGGCACGTTGGCGGCGAAATACAGACCGTCCACCAGCAGGAAACCGATCAGCACCGGCACCGCGAGGACCGGCGGCCATTTCCACAGCAGCAGCATGACGGCCGACACCAGAATGGTGGTCATCAGCATCGTACCGGTCACTGCCACGCCGTAGGCCGAAGCCAGCGCGCCAGAGGATTCAAAGCCGAGTACGAGCAGCACTACGCCGACCATCAGCGACCAGTTCACCGCGCCGATGTAGATCTGACCTTGTTCATCGCTGGAGGTGTGCTGAATGTACATGCGCGGGATGTAACCGAGCTGGATCGCCTGACGAGTCAGGGAGAACGCGCCGGAGATCACCGCTTGCGAGGCGATTACCGTGGCCAGCGTCGACAGCCCCACCAGCGGAATCAGCGCCCAGCTCGGCGCCAGCAGGTAGAACGGGTTACGTGCCGCTTCCGGGTTTTCCAGCAGCAGCGCGCCCTGACCGAAGTAGTTCAGCACCAGCGCCGGCAGCACCAGCAGGAACCAGGCACGGGCAATCGGCTTGCGCCCGAAGTGGCCCATGTCGGCGTACAGCGCTTCGGCACCGGTCAGCGCCAGTACCACCGCGCCGAGGATCGCCACGCCCATGCCGGCGTGCACCATGAAGAAACGCACCGCCCAGACCGGATTCAACGCATGCAGCACTTCCGGGTAATGGCTGATGCCATACACCCCGAGGGCGCCGAGCACCAGGAACCAGGTGACCATGATCGGCCCGAACAGAATGCCGATCCGCGCCGTACCGTGGCTCTGGATCAGAAACAAGCCGACCAGCACCACCAGCGACAGCGGCACCACCCAGTGGTCGATGCCGTCGAACGCCAGGCCCAGGCCTTCGATCGCCGACAGCACGGAAATCGCTGGGGTGATCATGCTGTCGCCGTAAAACAACGCCGCGCCGATCAGTCCGCAAACCACCAGCAACGAACGCAACCTCTTGCGCTTGCCCGCCGCACGGCGTGCCAGTGCGGTGAGCGCCATGATGCCACCCTCGCCCTGGTTGTCGGCGCGCAGGACGAACATCATGTATTTGATCGAAACGACCCAGATCAGCGACCAGAAGATCAACGACAGAATACCCAGTACCCCATCGTGATTGACGGGCACGCCATACGCGCCGGAAAACACTTCTTTGAGGGTGTACAACGGGCTCGTGCCGATGTCGCCGTAAACTACCCCGACTGCCGCGACCAGCATGCTCAGCGGTTTTGCAGCCGAATGCTCGGCGCCCGCCGCCTGACTACTTGCCTGACCCATCCAACACTCCTGATTCTCGAACCGGCTTCTTTGAATGAAGCACTATGCTTTGTGGTGCAGCATGCGCTGTTTTACCTGTTGTTACAGACGTTTTGTTGACTGTAAAAAATTGGTAAAGCTCAACGGCGCGAAGCATAGCGCAGCACTCGTCGTATTTCCCTGCATAAAGCTGGTCAAGTGCGTTGCTCATCGCTAGAATTGCGCACTTTTTGATCAGAGGCGCACCCTAAGCGCCCATCCTTCGGCTTTCCCACACGGCAAGCGACGTCACAAAACACCGAGGTTAGACATGTCCACCACTCCTGCGCCGGCCAATCCAAAGGTTGGCTTCGTATCTCTGGGTTGCCCGAAAGCACTGGTCGACTCCGAGCGCATCCTGACCCAGCTGCGCATGGAAGGCTATGACGTGGTGTCCACCTATCAGGACGCCGACGTGGTGGTGGTCAACACCTGCGGTTTCATCGACTCGGCCAAGGCTGAGTCGCTGGAAGTGATCGGTGAAGCGATCAAGGAAAACGGCAAGGTGATCGTCACCGGTTGCATGGGCGTGGAAGAAGGCAACATCCGCGACGTACACCCGAGCGTGCTGGCCGTGACCGGTCCGCAGCAGTACGAGCAAGTGGTCAACGCGGTGCACGAAGTGGTGCCGCCGCGTCAGGATCACAACCCGCTGATCGACCTGGTGCCGCCGCAAGGCATCAAGCTGACTCCGCGTCATTACGCCTACCTGAAGATTTCCGAAGGCTGCAACCACAGCTGCAGCTTCTGCATCATCCCGTCGATGCGCGGCAAACTGGTCAGCCGTCCGGTGGGTGATGTACTCGACGAAGCCCAGCGTCTGGTCAAATCCGGCGTCAAAGAGCTGCTGGTGATCTCGCAAGACACCAGCGCCTACGGCGTCGACGTGAAATACCGCACCGGCTTCTGGAACGGCGCGCCGGTGAAAACCCGCATGACCGAACTCTGCGAGGCGCTGAGCACCTTGGGCGTGTGGGTGCGCCTGCACTACGTTTACCCGTACCCGCACGTTGACGAGCTGATCCCGCTGATGGCCGCCGGCAAGATCCTGCCGTACCTGGACATCCCGTTCCAGCACGCCAGCCCGAAAGTGCTGAAGGCGATGAAACGCCCGGCGTTCGAAGACAAGACCCTGGCGCGGATCAAGAACTGGCGCGAGATCTGCCCGGACCTGATCATCCGTTCGACCTTCATCGTCGGCTTCCCGGGCGAAACCGAAGAAGACTTCCAGTACCTGCTGAACTGGCTGACCGAAGCCCAGCTCGACCGCGTCGGCTGCTTCCAGTACTCGCCGGTCGATGGTGCGCCCGCCAATGATCTGGACCTGGAAGTAGTGCCGGACGACGTCAAGCAAGACCGTTGGGAGCGTTTCATGGCGCACCAGCAGGCGATCAGCTCGGCCCGTTTGCAAATGCGCATCGGCCGCGAGATCGAAGTGCTGGTGGACGAAGTCGACGAGCAAGGCGCCGTCGGCCGCTGCTTCTTCGATGCCCCGGAAATCGACGGTAACGTATTCATCGACAACGGCAGCAACCTCAAGCCGGGCGACAAGGTCTGGTGCAAGGTGACTGACGCTGACGAATACGACCTGTGGGCTGAGCAGATCTAAGCACCACAAAATACCTGTGGGAGCGGGCTTGCTCGCGAAGGCGGTGTATCAGTCACTGGATATGCCGACGGATACACTGCTTTCGCGAGCAAGCCCGCTCCCACAGGGGATAGTCGTGTCATCAAAAGCCTCGCTCTTTTTTACGAGATGCGGGGCTTTTTTACGGCTATCGTTTACCGGGGGAAGGACTCCCTTGAAACGAACAAGAGGCCATCGGGCATGCGTCAGCATTCGGTCATTCACACGCCGAAACTCAGCGATTATCAGGAACTGACCCGGGTCTGGGAGGCCTCGGTTCGCGCGACCCATGATTTTCTGCCGGACAGCTACATCGAGTTGCTGCGCAATCTGGTGCTCACCCGTTATCTGGACGCGGTGATGCTGATCTGTACCAAGGACGCCAACCAGCGCATCACCGGATTCGCCGGGGTGGCGGCGGGCAAGATCGAAATGCTGTTCATCGATCCCGAGTATCGTGGCCAAGGCTTGGGCAAGAAACTGCTCAACTACGCCATGCAACATCTGAATGCCGATGAACTCGACGTCAACGAACAGAACCCGCAGGCACTGGGATTTTATTTCAAGCAGGGTTTTGAAGTGATCGGCCGCTCGGAGGTGGATGGCATGGGCCAGCCGTACCCGTTGCTGCATATGCGCCTGCGGCAGACCCAGCAGCGCTCAAGTAACGGCTGACACATCGTAGAACCCTGTGGGAGCTGGCTTGCCAGCGATGCAGGCGACTCGGTCTGACAGATGCACCGAGGTGATGCCATCGCTGGCAAGCCAGCTCCCACAGGAATTGCGAACCCCTGCAAATGGAACCGGGCTTAACCGGCGCCAGGCAGGTACAATGCCCACCCCTTTTTTGTTACGGCCCTGTCATGACTGACCCGATTCGCCTCTCCAAACGCCTCATCGAACTGGTCGGTTGCTCCCGCCGGGAGGCCGAGCTGTTCATCGAGGGCGGCTGGGTCACCGTGGACGGCGAAGTGATCGACGAACCGCAATTCAAGGTCGGCGACCAGAAGGTCGAGCTCGACAAGGACGCTCAGGCCTCCGCGCCGGAGCCGGTCACGATTCTGCTCAACGTGCCGGCCGGCATGGATGTCGACACCGCCATGCAGTCGCTCAGCGCCGACACCCTCAGCGACGAGCACCGCTACGGCAAACGCCCGCTGCGCGGGCACTTCCTGCGCTTGACCGCCAGCGCCGATTTGCAGCCCAAGGCCAGCGGCCTGCTGGTGTTCACTCAGGACTGGAAAGTGCTGCGCAAACTGACTGCCGACGCGGCCAAGATCGAGCAGGAATACGTGGTCGAGGTCGAAGGCGACATGGTTGCCCACGGCCTCAATCGCCTGCAGCACGGCCTTACCCACAAGGGCAAGGAGCTGCCGCCGGTCAAGGCCAGCTGGCAGAACGAAAACCGCCTGCGCTTCGCCATGAAGAACCCGCAGCCGGGGATCATCGCGCAGTTCTGCGAAGCGGTTGGCCTGAAGGTCATCGGCATCCGCCGCATCCGCATCGGCGGCGTGTCGATTGGCAAGGTTCCGGTGGGCCAATGGCGCTACCTGTCCGGCAAAGAGAAGTTCTAAAGCTTCCACTGCCGCCACACATTCCGGCAGCGCGCCTGCGTGCTGCCCACAACGATTATCAGGATTACCCACATGATTCATAACGACGTATTGCGCAGCGTGCGCTACATGCTCGACATCAGCGACAAGAAAGTCATCGAGATCATCAAGCTCGGCGGCCTGGACGTGGAGCTCAAAGACGTCGTCGCATACCTCGACAAGAAAGAAGAAGACGAAGAAGGCTTCGTGCGCTGCCCGGACGAAGTCATGGCGCACTTCCTCGACGGTCTGGTGGTGTTCAAGCGCGGCAAGGACGAAAGCCGTCCGCCGCAGCCGATCGAAGTGCCAGTGACCAACAACATCATCCTGAAGAAGCTGCGCGTGGCCTTCGAACTCAAGGAAGACGACATGCACGCGATCCTCAAGGCAGCCGAGTTCCCGGTGTCCAAGCCTGAGCTGAGCGCACTGTTCCGCAAGGTCGGCCACACCAATTACCGCGCGTGCGGCGACCAGTTGCTGCGCAACTTCCTCAAGGGCCTGACCCTGCGCGTTCGCGGCTGATAACGAAACGTGACTTACAGTGTCTCCCCCATCGGCTTCGTGCGCTCCTGCTTCAAGGAGAAGTTCGCCATCCCGCGCCAGCCGCAACTGGCCCCCGCCGCCCGTGGCGTGCTGGAGCTGGTGGCGCCGTTCGATCAGGGTGATGCCGTGCAAGGGCTGGAGCAGGTCAGCCATGTCTGGCTGCTGTTCCTGTTTCATCAGGCGCTGGAAGAAAAGCCGCGTCTGAAAGTGCGGCCACCGCGCCTGGGCGGCAACAAGTCCATGGGCGTGTTCGCCACCCGTGCGACGCACCGGCCCAATGGCATCGGGCAGTCAGTGGTGAAGCTGGACAAAGTCGAGGCCAATCGGCTGTTCATTTCGGGCATCGATTTACTCGATGGCACACCGATTCTCGACATCAAACCCTATGTACCTTACGCCGACATCATCGCTGACGCCTCCAACAGCATCGCCAGCGCCGCGCCACAGCTGATTGACGTGCGGTGGACGGACGCCGCACTGCAACAGGCACACGGCCATGCTCAGCGCCTTGGCGAGCCTTTGGTCGAGCTGATCGAGCAGTGTCTGGCGCAGGATCCGCGTCCGGCGTATCAGACGCCGACACCAGAGCGCGAATACGGTGCGCAGTTCTGGGATCTGGACGTGCGCTGGCATTACCCGACGCCGGAGCAAATCCGGGTACTGGAAGTCATCCCCGCCAACACCTGAACCCCGGAAACGCAAAAGCCCGCGCTGCCTTCTCAGGCAACACGGGCTTTTCTGCGTAGCACGAAACCATTGTGGGAGCGGGTTACTTCTCGACGAATGCACGCTCGATCAGGTAGTCACCCGGCTCGCGCATACGCGCCGAGATCTTCAGGCCGAAGCTGTCGAGCACTTCGCTGGTCTCGTCGAGCATGCTCGGGCTGCCGCAGATCATTGCGCGGTCGTCCTGCGGGTTGATCGGTGGCAGACCGATGTCGCTGAACAGCTTGCCGCTGCGCATCAGGTCGGTCAGACGGCCCTGGTTCTCGAACGGCTCGCGGGTCACGGTCGGGTAGTAGATCAGCTTGTCACGCAGCGCTTCACCGAAGAACTCGTTCTGCGGCAGGTGCTCGGTGATGAATTCGCGGTAGGCGACTTCGTTGACGTAGCGTACGCCGTGCACCAGGATCACTTTTTCAAAGCGCTCGTAGGTTTCCGGGTCCTGGATCACGCTCATGAACGGCGCCAGACCGGTGCCGGTGCTCAGCAGGTACAGATGCTTGCCCGGGTTCAGGTCGTCAAGCACCAGGGTGCCGGTAGGCTTCTTCGAGATGATGATCTCGTCGCCTTCCTTCAGGTGCTGCAGCTGCGAGGTCAGCGGACCATCCTGCACCTTGATGCTGAAGAACTCGAGATGCTCTTCCCAGTTCGGGCTGGCGATCGAGTAAGCGCGCATAAGCGGGCGGCCGTTGGGCTGTTGCAGGCCGATCATCACGAACTGACCGTTCTCGAAGCGCAGGCCCGGATCACGGGTGCACTTGAAGCTGAACAGAGTGTCATTCCAGTGATGAACACTGAGGACACGCTCGTGGTTCATGTTGCTCATGTACGTGGGACTCCTGGATATTGGGTCTGCGCTCGCCTTTGCGGCCAACAGTGCGCAATTGCATCGCATTCTAATAGCGACGACAATATCTGTTAACTGGATTATTAAGATAAGGGTTATCGGTTATATCGATATGCGATTTACTCTTCGTCAACTGCAAGTCTTCGTCGCCGTCGCCCAGCAGGAGAGCGTATCCCGTGCTGCGGGTCTGCTCAACCTCTCGCAGTCGGCGGCGAGCACCTCGATCACCGAACTGGAGCGCCAGTCCAGCTGCCAGCTGTTCGATCGCGCCGGCAAACGGCTGAGCCTCAACGCCCTCGGCAAACAGCTGTTGCCGCAAGCGGTGGCACTGCTCGACCAGTCCAAGGAAATCGAAGACCTGCTCAACGGCAAATCCGGTTTCGGCTCACTCTCGGTGGGCGCCACCCTGACCATCGGCAATTATCTGGCGACCCTGTTGATCGGCGGCTTCATGCAGCGCCATCCGGAAAGCCAGGTAAAACTGCACGTACAGAACACTGCCAATATCGTGCATCAAGTCGCTCATTACGAAATTGATCTGGGTCTAATCGAAGGCGACTGCAGCCATCCGGACATCGAAGTGCAGAGCTGGGTGGAAGATGAACTGGTGGTGTTTTGCGCGCCGCAGCACCCACTGGCCAAACGTGGCAGCGCGACCATGGAAGAGTTGACGCACGAAGCGTGGATTCTGCGTGAACAGGGTTCCGGCACGCGCCTGACCTTTGATCAGGCCATGCGGCACCATCGCAGTGCGCTGAATATCCGCCTGGAGCTGGAGCACACCGAAGCGATCAAACGCGCGGTGGAATCAGGGTTGGGGATTGGCTGTATTTCGCGGCTGGCGCTGCGTGATGCGTTTCGACGCGGCAGCCTGGTGGCGGTGGAAACCCCGGATCTGGATCTGGCCCGGCAGTTCTACTTCATCTGGCACAAGCAGAAATACCAGACTTCGGCCATGCGCGAGTTTCTCGAGCTGTGCCGCGCCTTCACCGCCGGGGTGCAGCGCAGCGACGAGATCGTCTTGCCGAGTATCGCTTAAAGCAGAATCACCGCCCACACCAGGGCAATCATGCTCAGGGCCACGAATTGCGCGGCGCTGCCCATGTCCTTGGCGTTCTTCGACAGCGGGTGCAGTTCCAGGGAAATGCGGTCAATCGCCGCTTCCACCGCCGAATTCAGTAACTCGACGATCAGCGCCAGCAGGCACACAGCGATCAGCAGCGCCTGTTCAACGCGACTGACATTCAGGAAGAACGTCAGCGGAATCAGCACCACATTGAGCAGCACCAGTTGGCGAAATGCGGCTTCGCCGGTGAAGGCTGCGCGCAGGCCGTCCAGCGAGTAGCCGGATGCGTTGAGGATGCGTTTCAGGCCGGTCTGGCCCTTGAAAGGTGACATAACGTAAAAACCAACCAGAAAGGAGTGGGAAAGCTAGAGCAACAAAAGTCAAAAAAGCGTGAAGACGCCAGCCTTTATTGGCTCGGAATTGACTCAAGTTGTTGCAGAAGTAATGCCGCCTGAGTCCGGGTGCGCACATTCAACTTGCGAAAGATCGCCGTGACGTGGGCCTTGATGGTCGCTTCGGACACGCTCAACTCGTAGGCAATCTGCTTGTTGAGCAGGCCTTCACAGACCATGGTCAGTACGCGGAACTGCTGCGGGGTAAGGCTGGCCAGTCCATCGCTGGCGGCTTTGGCTTCATCGGAGACACTGACGGCTTCGAACGCCTGCGGGGGCCAGAACACATCGCCATCGAGGACCTTGCGCACGGCTTGCTGAATCACATTCAGGTCGCTGGACTTGGGAATAAAGCCACTGGCGCCGAACTCCCGGGACTTGACCATGACCGAAGCTTCTTCCTGGGCCGAGACCATCACCACCGGAATCTGCGGGTACTGCCCGCGCAGCATGACCAGACCGGAAAACCCGAACGCGCCGGGCATGTTCAGGTCCAGCAGGACCAGATCCCAGTCGGACTTTTCGGTCAGGCGCGCTTCCAGCTCGGCGATGCTCGCCACCTCCACCAGTCGCACATCCGGGCCAAGGCCCAGTGTCACCGCTTGATGCAGCGCGCTACGAAACAGAGGGTGATCATCGGCAATCAGGATGTCGTATGTGGCCATTTTTCAAATGATCCTGTTTTTTGATGGCAGACCCGACGCATTCGGGTCTCGCCAAAGCAACTCGAGATACCGCCGCACAGCGCTATCCACAGGGGCACGTTCAACGCCAATCACGAGCAAACACGGCGTTTCAAACCCTGGCCGCACCCCAATCGGCGCCAAGCATGCCCAGCGTAGCCGGGGTGGTCAAGCAGCACGGCCGCCGCTGGGTGAAGTATGGGCCACTATCGGGCCAACACCGCTTGCGGCTTTCGTATATAAGGCAAGAGCTCGGCGTGGGCCGGAGTCGACTCGTTGAGCGGCAACTGTTGTTTGGCGCCCAGATAGTGCTGGCTGAACACATCGAAGTAAGCGTCCAGCGCCGACGCTGCATCGCTGTCCCCCGCCAATTCCAGGCACAAAGCTGCGACCTCGGCGGTGCACAGATGCTCGCTGCGGGTAGAGCGGCGCAGGCGATAACGCGAGAGTCTGTCGGGCAGCAGGCTGAGAATCGGCAAGCGGTCGAAGTACGGACTCTTGCGGAAAATCTTGCGCGCCTCGGTCCAGGTCGCATCCAGCAGGATGAACAACGGACGCTTGCTACTATCGGGCACGACGGTGTTGGTCACCCGCGACGGTTCTACATATTCGCCGGGAAACACCAGATATGGCTGCCATTGCGGGTCGTTGAGCAGCGCCAGCATCCGCGGGTCGGGTTCGGTGCGCGACCAGATGAACGCGTGGTTGTCGCGCACCACATCGGCGATCAACCAGCCGGTGTTGCTCGGCTTGAACACTTCCTTGCCGGTCATGATCAGACACACACCGGAACGGGTTTCGACGGTCGGCCGCCAGGCGCACAGGCAGTGGCTGATGATCACCCGGCAGTCGCGGCAACGCTCGGAGCGAAAACCACGGGCCTGAATCGGCTTGATACCTTCGTCCTCGCGCTGGTCACGCAAGCGGGCTACGGCGTTGGGGGCATGATGGATCACGGGCAACGCCTTATGGCAGGAAAACTCGACACACACAGCACTCGGCAAGGCAATAAAGGCCGGCAGTTTACCAGAGCGACGAGCGCAAACCTGTACCGTCCCGACCGGCTCCCCTATAATCCGGCGCCACTGAACGCACAGCCACGGGGCTGGTCGAACCACCAGTCACTGAATCAGGAGAGTTTCATGCTGCGCCTTATCGTTCCTACCGCGGCCATCGCACTGGCGTTGTCCTTCAGCGCACAAGCGGCGTCCTTGAAAGAGCAGAATCTGAACAAAGAACTGCGCAACATCGCCGAGCAAAGCAGCGTCGGCACGCCGCGGGCGATCAATGAAGACATTCTCGATCAGGGCTACACCGTTGAGGGCGTTACCCTGATCAACCACCTGAGCGTCCAGGCCAGCCACGCCGAAAAGATGCGCGCTGACCCAAAAGCCGTGTATTTCCAGCTGGGTGCTTCGGTGTGCAATAACCCGTCGTACCGCAAGCTGATGGCCAAGGGTGCGATCATGCGTTACGACTTCAGTGAATATAAAACCAACAAGGCCATCGGCTCGGCCAGCTACCAGGATTCCGATTGCCCGAAAGCTGCCCCGGCGAAGAAGAAGTAATCATCGGGTATTGGCGCGCCGTTGTTCATCCTCGGCGCGCAATTCGGCCACCAGGGCCTGCAAGTAGCGAGAACGCCGTTCTCCACCTGCCAACCGACGGCAGCACTCCTCTTCGAGACTCACTTGATTGGTCTCGGCTGATGCTTTCAGCATCCGATACAACTGCGTATCGATTTCCAGAACCACTCTGGCCATCTTTCCCGCCTCCATGCCTGCTACCCGCGAATCCTTGAAAAGCGCGCACCCTGCGTACGGTTGCCGACTCAAAGCTGTCGTACAGTGCCTGTAGGTTAGTAAATCAGAGTGATTGCTCTACGGCGTACGTTCGGACGAGTGGTGAATATTCATTGCCAGCCAGCCCGCAACGGTTGCCAGGAAAGCCTGCGCGGCGTAAAGATCAACTCAGCGCAATGGCTCGCAAGGGTCTAGATTCAAAGTATTCCCGATCACCTGTTCACGGCAGAAAAAGGAGCTGCCGAGTGTGTGTGTGTTTTTGCAGCGCGGCACTGACGCCGCACGTCAGGGCCACCCGCTCTGTGCAGAAGGAGACGTTGAATGCCTTACCAACCGAATGACCTGCTCAGCCGACATTTTCAGGAAAGCGGCCCCGACCTCATCAGCAAGGTCGAAGAACAGCTCAAACAGATTTCCCCCGACAGCCCGAACCTGCCGATTTATCGCGACATGATCCTGACCGTGCTGCGCATGGCCCAAGAGGATCACAACCGCTGGAACGCCAAGATCACCCTGCAGGCCCTGCGTGAACTGGAGCAGGCGTTCCGGGTGCTGGAACAATTCAAGGGACGACGCAAAGTCACGGTATTCGGCTCGGCGCGCACGCCGGTCGAGCACCCCCTGTATGCAATGGCGCGTGAACTCGGCGCGGCCCTGACGCGATCAGACATGATGGTCATCACCGGTGCGGGTGGCGGGATCATGGCCGCCGCGCACGAAGGCGCCGGGCGTGACCACAGCCTCGGGTTCAACATCACCCTGCCCTTCGAGCAGCATGCCAACCCGACTGTGGACGGCACCGGCAATCTGCTGCCGTTCCATTTTTTCTTCACCCGCAAACTGTTCTTCGTCAAGGAAGCCGATGCGCTGGTGCTGTGCCCTGGCGGGTTCGGCACCTTGGACGAGGCACTGGAAGTACTGACGCTGATCCAGACCGGCAAAAGCCCGTTGGTGCCGGTGGTGTTGCTGGACGCGCCGGGCGGAACCTTCTGGCAAGGCGCACTGGATTTCATTCGCCAGCAACTCGAAGAAAACCACTACATCCTGCCCACCGACCTGAAATTGATGCGTCTGGTCTATAACGTCGATGAGGCGGTGGATCAGATCAACCAGTTCTACAGCAACTTCCACTCCAGTCGCTGGCTCAAGCGTCAGTTCGTGATTCGTATGCATCACAAGCTCAGTGACGTGGCGATGGCGCATATGCAGGAGGCTTTCGCCGATCTGTGCCTGAGTGACCAGTTCCATCAACACGCTTACAGCGGCGAGGAACATGACGAAGCGCAGTACAGCCACCTGGTGCGGTTGGCTTTCGCGTTCAATGCCCGAAATCATGGCCGTCTCAGGGAACTGGTGGATTACATCAACCTCCCCGAAAACTGGGCTCACACCCAACCGCAGACCGCCCAACGTGCACGTGAGCCATCAAAGGTAATTTGAAGGCAAAAAAAACGGCCGGCTATTTTCATAGCGGGCCGTTTCTATTTAAACCGACTTAATCGTCCATGCTTCTGCCGCTGAACAAGCGGTTGATCATCTCCATCGAAAAACCCCGATAGGCGAGGAAGCGGCCTTGTTTGGCGCGCTCCTTGGCGTCAATCGGCAAGTGTCCCGAGAACTTGCGTTGCCACGTCTCGCGAAGCTGCTCCTGCCAGTCGATACCGCTTTCACGCAGGGCGAGTTCGATATCGGCGCGTTGCAAACCACGCTGACCCAGCTCTTCGCGAATGCGCAAGGGGCCATAGCCGGAGCGGGCACGGTAGGAAACAAAGCTTTCAAGGTAACGGGCTTCGGAAAGCAGTCCCTCTTCCGTCAACCGGTCGAGGGCTGTTTCGATCATTTCCGCCTCAGCGCCGCGCTGACGCAGTTTACGCGTCAGTTCGACTCGACCGTGCTCGCGTCGAGCGAGCAGGTCCATGGCGGTTCGCCGCACCGCGACGAGGGTATCGAGTACAGCGGTGGTCATCGCTGCGATCAGATATCAGCGTCAGCCAGGTCGTCTTCGGTCTCTTTGACCGCAGAAGCCTTGGAGTCGGCGATCACCGCTGGCGACAGCAGTTTGTCACGCAGCTGCTTCTCGAGCTTGGCAGCGACTTCCGGGTTGTCTGCCAGGAACTTGGCCGAGTTGGCCTTGCCCTGACCGATCTTGGTGCCTTCATAGGCATACCAGGCGCCGGATTTCTCGACGAAACCATGCAGCACGCCCAGGTCGATCATCTCGCCATTGAGGTAGATGCCCTTGCCGTAAAGAATCTGGAACTCAGCCTGACGGAACGGCGAAGCCACCTTGTTCTTCACAACCTTGACGCGGGTTTCGCTGCCGACCACTTCGTCGCCTTCCTTCACCGCGCCGGTACGGCGGATGTCGAGACGAACCGAGGCGTAGAACTTCAGCGCGTTACCACCGGTGGTGGTTTCCGGGCTGCCGAACATCACGCCGATCTTCATGCGGATCTGGTTGATGAAGATCACCAGGCAGTTGGCGTTCTTGATGTTACCGGTGATTTTACGCAGCGCCTGGGACATCAGACGGGCTTGCAGGCCCACGTGCATGTCACCCATTTCGCCTTCGATTTCAGCCTTCGGTACCAGTGCCGCCACGGAGTCGACGATGATCACGTCAACCGCGTTGGAACGCACCAGCATGTCGGTGATTTCCAGTGCCTGTTCGCCAGTGTCCGGCTGGGACACCAGCAGGTCGTCGACGTTGACGCCCAGCTTGCCGGCGTATTCAGGGTCGAGGGCGTGTTCGGCGTCGACGAAAGCGCAGGTCGCGCCGGCTTTTTGAGCCTGGGCGATCACGGACAGTGTCAGTGTGGTTTTACCGGAAGATTCAGGACCGTAGATTTCAACGATACGGCCTTTTGGCAGACCGCCGATGCCGAGTGCGATGTCCAGACCCAGAGAGCCGGTGGAGATAGCCGGGATCGCCTGACGGTCCTGATCGCCCATACGCATTACGGCACCCTTGCCGAATTGACGTTCGATCTGACCCAGGGCCGCAGCCAAGGCTTTCTTCTTGTTGTCGTCCATTAAAGTCCTCACGTAATCAATAAGGCCTGACGGCCAACACCTGTATAAGTAGCCAGTATTATTCCACAGCGTTCGCGGATCGCCTACCCCTGATTTTCGATTTCTCGTGCCGCTAGTCGCAACAGCCCCTCTAGCGCGGCCTTCACCGTTTGTCGGCGCACTTCATCACGGTTGCCCGAGAAGTGCTGAACCTCACTGGAAACCGCATCGCCCACGCCCCAGGCCAGCCACACCGTGCCCACCGGTTTGTTCGGTGTACCGCCATCGGGCCCCGCCACGCCGCTGACCGCCACGGCAAACCGCGCCAGACTGTGCTTCTGCGCACCACGCACCATCGCCTCGACGACTTCGCGACTGACCGCACCCACCGTGCCGAACAGTTCGACGGGGACATTCAGTTGCCGGGTCTTCTGCCGGTTGGAGTAGGTCACGTAACCGGCCTCGAACCACGCCGAGCTCCCCGGAATCCGCGTGATCGCTTCAGCAATTCCGCCACCGGTACACGACTCGGCCGTGGTGACGTGGGCGTTGAGCAACTGCAAACGTCGGCCGAGCTCGGCAGCCAGTTGAGTGATCTCTTTCACGGTGCGCTCCGGATCGGATGGAATGACTACCACCGTACACGACCCGGTTGCGCTTTCAATACACAGACTCATTCAAAATGTTCGGGCGCCAGCGCTCTGACATAGGCCTGACAGGCCTGCAAGGCAATCAGTCCGCGGTTACCGGTGTCGGTGATGGCGATAATTCGTTGAGCATGCGCCGGGTCAAGTCGGGCGCGTACGGCTGCATGATCCACGCCGCCGGGGCCGGCGGTGGCTGGCACCCCGCAGCCTTGGGCAACGTCGCCAGCGTCGATGAGGACTGACAGGCGCAAATCAGCAGTGGCAAGACGATCGCGCAGGCGATCCTGATCACGTTGGGCATCACTGAGTGCTCGATAGTGGGTTTGTTCACTGGCTGCGAGGCGTTGCTCAAGGGCCAGACGTTTATCCTGCTCGACCTGCTGCGCGCTGGCTGCGGCCACATTCAGCTGATTGAGAGTGTCGGCGTTTAACCGCGCCTGCTCCGCCAGTTGTCGCCCGTAACGCCAGTCCTGAAACTGCCAGGCCAGCGCAGCGCTCCCCAAAGCCAGCAACAAAGCGCCGACTACGCGCCAGGAGACGGACATAGCACCGCCCTCGCCCGCGCCCAGATGTCGAGCCGATCCTGCAGGCCATTCAACCCGCCGTTGATTCGGCGGGTGATGCTGTTGAACTGGTCGCGGTCGGCCAGATCGTTCAGGCCGTTCTGTTCCCAGAACCATGCCGCCGATTCCGCTGCCCATTGCGGTTGCTCAAGCAATTCCGGCAAGGACAGCAAGCGCTCATCGCCGAACAGGCCGAGGCTGCACTGCCGATAGTTGCTGCGCCCGGTGATCTGGATCAGCCCGCGACCACGGTATTTCTGCCCATCGCCGTCGGCCTCGGGCGTGTTGCCCAGACGCAGCGCCAGCGTGCCGGTGTCATATTTGCTCAGGTACTGGTTGTTGCCCAGTTCGCGCACGTATTGCAGTTGCCCCGACTCATGGCCGACTTGCGCAAGAAACGCGGCGATGCGTTTTGGCGAGTCGATATGGCGGCGAGTCATTGCGTTGTTAAGTGCAGAAACAAAAACGCCCGCTTGGGAGCGGGCGTTGGGCATGATGATTTTAAGGTTGTCTTCAGTTATTTGCATGATGCGTGTTCCTCCCTGGAGGCTCCGATTGAATCATGGTTGGCGGACAACGCCCCCCAGCCATTTTTTTGCCAGAGTTGTCAGGGTGTTGTTCGGTACAGATTCTTCGAGTGCTTCATTCAGGGTCATAACCTGACCGCCCGATGCCAACCACTGCTGATACTCAAGCCAGTCGCGATTGGCAGGATCCTGCGGGACGAATGCTGAATCGCTCAGACGAAGAACGCCGTTGGTGGTCAATTGATAGCTCATGGTTTCTCCTAAAGTTCGGCGTCAGCAGTCCATTCGATCTGCAAGGTTTGACCTGGCAAACTGCCAACCGGTGTAACGGTGGCAAACGAAATGGCGCGCTCTGTCGAGCCCTGCACAATGCTGCCGGTGCATGCGCCCACGGTCTGATTCCATACCTGATTGCCGGTATTGCCTGGGCAGTACATGACGACAGTGGGCAAGACTCTCTTTTGCACCAACATCCCCACAGTCATCGCGAATTGACCGCTATTGGCAGGTGCCGCTTGGGTGAATGATGAAATGCAGGTGCCAGAGCCATTGTTTGCCCGTACCGGCAACCAAGTGGCGAAGGACTTCTCGAAATAGCGCTGGCAAAGCATCAGCTCTTCAGCCACCGGCCGATATTCGAAAGGTGTGGATACCGGCCCTTCTTCCAGCTGAATCTGCGCCAGATCCACGGTCTGCAGCACGTTCAACGGCAGGTCGAACGCAAGCCTCAGGAAGTTGTTGGCGCCCAGCATCTTCCCGGCAATGCCCGACAGACGAAACGTTGCGCTGAACTTCTTCCACGACGTACCCAGCTGGAAAACGTCGACGGTTTTCTCAACGGATTCGGAACCTGCAGAACCGAAGTTCTGGATCACCGACACTCTTAATGGTCGGGCTGCATCGGAACGCGCCCAGAAGGTGACGGTGGCAGTTTTCCCCGCCAGGGTTCGAACCGATTCCACAGCCTGAGAAACCCTGTGGACGGTGGCGGCGGTTCCTGCCTGGGTCTGTTGCCAGCGCAGAAAAAACTGCGGTTCGTCGGCGACTTCGCTTTGCCCAGGCGCGAAACTCTGCTGAGAGATGGCGACGCCCGCATTGCCATTCCAATCGCAACGAAAACGATCGGCTACATACCCACCGATATT
The DNA here is from genome assembly GCF_000514195.1 of Pseudomonas sp. URIL14HWK12:I6. Taxonomy (NCBI): domain Bacteria; kingdom Pseudomonadati; phylum Pseudomonadota; class Gammaproteobacteria; order Pseudomonadales; family Pseudomonadaceae; genus Pseudomonas; species Pseudomonas sp. URIL14HWK12:I6. Next base: position 486,326 of record NZ_AZVL01000002.1, on the reverse strand, counting down.
GGGACCTTGGTTGGTTGTTCCGCGCTGCCAGATATCGAAGCCGCCATTGATCAGCACATTCCTGCGATAGACCTGTGCCGGAAACTGCTGCAGTGGGTCAGGCTTCGATAACTGGCGGATGGCCTGCGCCAACTGATCGGTTTGTGCTTCATCAGGTTTCAAACCAGCCGCAGTAATCGCGCCGAGAATCTCCTGGGTAACGCTGTTACCCCAGCTCGCCGGGATCAACGATCCCGGTGTTCCGGCAATGGCATCTTCATCGACGAATTTTCCGTCGACCAGGCCTGAGCCCGGGATGCTTTTTGGGTAATCCATATTTATTTATCCTCGGCCGATGAGCAAATCGCTCAGCCATTGGTCCGTAGCAAGCCTTCCAGCCAGTCTGGCTCGATCGGACGCGAACGGGCATCCGGGAAGTCTGGATTGTTGGGCCAGTCGCGCAGCGCCTGCCGATAGGCCAGCAGTTGTTTGAATTCTTCGGTGCGCAGGGTGGTGCCCTCGCCCATTTCCAGTTCCTCTGCATCGCGAAGAACCAGCCATTGAGTGCTCTGCAGTACGTTATTGCGCCAGTCGCGCTCAAGGGCAATCAGCGCCACTGGAGAGACTAGCGGCTCGCTAAGGACTGGCTGACCTGTGGCAGTGGCGCTGATGACTTTGCCTGCGGCCTGCCCGGCGAATAGCTCAATGTATTGGGCCTGAGTGATTTCCACTGCGCCTTCTGGAAGTTCGGGTCCAGGATTTTCAACCCGGTCAAATCCAAGGGTTTGTGCGTAAAAGTAAATAGCCATGGTCAAACTCCCCAAACCAGAATGCGACCCGAAATTCCCGTCGATGGCTTGATCCCCGTAGAGTCAATGTTGCGAACCCGCGCCACCACCTGAGTGGTGGTCGATACACCCAGATCAAACGCCCAGACGGTCGCATTTCCGGCACTCCAGCCTGCCGGATTCGCCTCATTGGCGACGCCACCCAAAATGGCCGACGGAAACTTGATCGGCAGTGAAAGCGTCATATTGCCATTGGTATCTGAGGCACCGACGACCCACTGCAGGATCAATCCGCTGGGGAATTTCTGATAACCCGGCGTAGTGAATTGAGCGCCGTATGAGGCGCAATACTTCAACGCTGCCGTGCCGTAAACCACCCAAACACCAGACTCTCTGACGAAATTCGCACTCTCACCGGCGTTCATTACGATCGACGCCACGTAAGCCCCTTGAGGGCTGATTTGTGAACCGGTTTTGCTGGCCACTGTGACCGAGCCTGCGTTGCGGCAATGCAGGCTGATCGTCGCGCCATTCGGCGCCGAGGCTGCATCCGGGAGCGCCACGGTATAAGCCGCTGTGCCGCCCAAACCAATCGAGGAACCGACATCGGTCAGTGTCAACTGAGTCGCTGCGGATATCCCGCGGGCACTCGCATAACTGCCCAACGCTCGCTGCACAAATTCCGCAGTTGCCGCCGAGCGTCCGTTATCAAACTGCGGTGCGGTGTTGAACAGCGTCGGACTGCGCAGCGCACCGAGCAACTGATTATTGGATGACTCATTCGGCGTCATGCCGGCCGCTTGCACGACATTAAGAATTTCCTGGGTGACACTGTTACCCCACGCGGCCGGGATCAACGATCCCGGGGAACCGGCGATCGGGTTTTCATCGACGAAGCTGCCGTTGACCAAGCCAACGCCGGGAATACTTTTTGGATAATCCATTGCACTGCTCCCTGTGCTGAAATCAGTCGGCTACGGCTGCGCCGGGCGCGACCGGCCAGGTAATTTCGTCGGGGAATCCGACCTGCTTTTCGATGCGATTCAGCTCGACGCTGTAGAGCTTCCATTCGATCAGCAGCAGTTGTTCGTCATGGTTGGCATCGCCAATATCCTCGGCGTATTGCAGCGGGGCGATGCGCAGGACGGCGTCGCGCAGCAGTGCGTCGCGCTGGCCGAGAGATTGCTGTCTGGCGCTCGCCAAACGAGCCTGCTCATCCAGCACCCAGGCGTTGTCGCGCCAGGTGTGGAACTCACCTGGCCATGGTTGCGCGGTCAGGGCGTCCGGTAACTCACCCAGCTCGGTCCAGATCTGTTGGGCGCCGCCATCCTTGCGATAAACCATGCCCCGGCGGTCGATCACCTCACGCGGTACACCGTTGATCAGTGCCCAGCTACGACCGGTTTCCGGCTCAGGCAACTCGTACGCCAGCTCAACAGCATTACCGGGTAACTGGATGCCAATGCCCGGCGTGACAATGAACTCGACAGGCCCGGACAGAGCGCCCGAGCCATCAAATAGATAATTGAACATGAAGTGCCTCAGATGAGTTTGATGCGGCCGGGATAGGCGATGTTGCGCGGGCGGGATTTGAAGGCGTAGAGCAATGTTGCTGCGGTATCCCTCTGGTAACTGGTATTCACCGGAAAAGTCGGACCACCATTGATCAATCCCGTCACGTATTGCGGTTCTTCCCGGGTATCCGCGCCAAAACTGGTCAAGCTATCTGACCAGTACGCGCCCACAGCGCCTGCGCCATTGGCACCTTGTGCATAGGAATGCGTCGATCCAGTCTGAAAAGTGCCCATGGCACGCCCGGCATCCACGCCACGACCTTCATCCAGAACCCGCAGAAATTCCCCTCGCCCTTCGGGACCACGAAAGGTCGTCGCACCGTCACCCGTGGTCCATTTCCCCTCGGAGCCCACGCGTAAGGCTTCAGTCCCCAGCATTCCCGATTGCTGTGCGTGATCCCACAGCCACGGCCATTCCGCACGTTTCATCACGGTGCCGTTCAATGCACCGTATCCGCCGGGACTGAGCATCAGGGTCGTCTCGAAAAACGGCCGCCCCAATGGCGTATTGTCGAAACGACCGACCGGCCACCAACTCCCCGCCCCATCACTGCGCAAATGCCACCAGTCACCGCCGCCCATCAATACGAAGAACGGATAACCGCTGGCCGACAGATGGGTGTGAAAACGAATCCAGTCGGTACCGGACGCCTGGATGACCATGCGATTACCGCTGTTGTCCACCCGCCGAACAATCACGTCGCGCACACCGAGGGCGGCGTTGGCCGGTGGCAGCAGCAAGGTCACTGGCCCCGGGCTGCCGTCGATCAGCACCAGGCCAAGCTCGGCTTCGGTCAGGGTTTTCGATGCGGCCAGTCGGGTGATGACCGAACGCATCGGGCTCGCTCTGCCGATGATCGACTGAATCGCCTTGTACAACTGCCCGGTATCGGCTTCAGAAGCCACCAACCCGCCGCCGTTAATCACACTCAGGATCTCCTGAGTCACGCTGTTGCCCCACACCGCCGGAATCAACGAACCCGGGGTTCCCGCCACCGGGTTTTCATCGACAAAGCGGCCATCGACCAGGCCGACGCTGGGGACGCTTTTTGGATAATCCATAGTTAACTTTCCTTTACCTGGAACATTGATGGGCGATGCCGACAATGCAGCATCCATTCACTCGGCAGTCATCCAGGCAGGCTTTTTCGGTCGAGAGCGTTTGGAGGGGAATTTCTTCGCCTGGGGCCACTTGCGTAGCGCCTGCAGGTAATTCAGCAGGGTCAGATATTCAGAGTCGGATAGCGTGGTGGCTTTTATCAATTCCACTTCGTCCCGATGGCGGTCACGCAACCAGACCACGCGATCAAATTCCTTGTCGCGCCATGCCTTTGCTTCGATCAGCGCTTGCTCGCCTGAAAGGGGCGTCGACTCGATCAGTATCGGCAGACCTTGCTCGTCATGGGACCGCTCGGTTCCGGCTGCAGGGTTAGCAATAACCGACTCGTAACGCTCGTCGTCAATTTCAACGGCATCGCACGGGAGGCTCGTGTGATAGCCCGACAAATAAGTGTTGCCAGTGGTGCAGCTATAGAAACGTTTCATTTCAGTTCCCCACTCCCAGCACAGTGACAAAACCGGTGCCACCGGAATTACTCAAAACCTGCACCTGGCTAGAATCAAAATAGGTCACCAAGGGTGGAGTGGTGATATCGAAATAGGGTGCGTTTCCGCCGTGCGAATAACTCGCCCAAGTAGCGGCACACTGGGTCTTGAAAGCCACCGGCCAAGGTTGGGCAGCATAGGTTTTATCTGCAGCAATGGTGATCAGGACCCACTGGATCATGAAGCCCCCCAACCAACTCGGAAAGACGATATAGCCGTTCGCGCCAATGCTGTAGGAAACACCAAACCGGAGCTTTTTCGGTGTGACGATGGCGGTGTCGTCAGTCCCCGCATTGACTTGGCTTTGGGTCGCGATCCGCGCCCAGCCCAAAACCGTTTCAGTGGCTTGAACCACTTTCTTTTCGATCGCTTGGAAAACGCGCTGCGGCGTCATCAGACGGCTGCTGCTGGTACCTGCTTCGGCCTCATCCTTGCTCGCCAAAGAATCATTTTTGTTCTTCTCGACAATCGTCGAAATCGCCAATCTCAGTTGCGTGCTGTTACCCTCGTCAGGCACAAGTCCGGCGGCAGTGATCGCGTTGATGATTTCATCGGTAACGCTGTTGCCCCATCGCGCCGGAATCAGCGACCCCGGCGTCCCGGTCAGCGGGTTTTCATCGACAAATTTCCCATTCACCAGACCGGCGCTGGGCACACTTTTCGGATAATCCATCCCGTCATTCCTCCCTAGTCATAATTGATGTGCACTTTGGTATGCGCCGGCGCACTGCGGTGGATCAGGCACTCCAGCGCCGAGCCCGGGTTGACGCCGAAGCGCTCGCCCCAGTAACTCGCGCCATAGCGCCGACCAAGCAGCAGGCGGCCGCCGGTGTTGAGGGTCCACATGAATTGCGCTTCCCAGGTGCCCCAGTGTGCCGCGCCGAAACGCGCGCGGCCCATGCGCGGGGCTTCGTGTTCGGTGATGCTGGCGTTGGGGTAGCCCTGGCTTTTGGCGATGTCGAGGTAGTAACCGACAGCCTGACTGCCGACCGCGAGCAAGCGTCGGCGCACGGCGAGGCGGCGGTCGTCGAACAGCGGTGTGGCGCCCAGGCACGGGTCGGGCAGCTCCATCACCCGTTCCCAGTCCGGCACCAGTTCGCTGACGCCCGCCGGGTCCATCTCGTTGAGCAGGTCGGCAGCGCGGGCGTCGAGGCGCGCCAGTTCGACGGCCACGCCTTGCAGCACTTCCTCAAGTTCCGGGACGCGTTCCGGGTCCCACGCCGGGCCGCTCGGCAGCAAGGCGCGCAACTGCGCCTGATATTGCGCGGCGGTTCTTATGCCCCCCATACGCAGCCTCCGAAGGTCAGCAGTTCGCTTTGCCCGGCAGGCACGTCAGCGGCCGGCGCGGTCAGCGTGTGATCGTACTCACCGCCGGCGCTGCTGATGGCTTCGCGGATATGGCTGATCAGCAGCGGCACACCCAGATCGGCCTCGCGGTTGTGCAGGTCGCGCAGTTGCGCTTCAACGGCGGCGCGCACAGCAGTGGTGTCCGGGTTGACGCTCTTGAAGCGATACACCACCGGCACCTGAATCGGCCGCTGCACGTGTACTTCCGCCGTCACCGGGCGCAGCGGCTCGATGTACTCCTGAACCTCCGCCAATTGCTCATCGTTGGGCACCGGTTGCGGGTCTTCGTCACGCATGATGAACACCGTCACTGTGCCTGGCCCGAGCAGGCCGCCACGGCACCAGGCCCGCGTCACACCCGGCACTTCCAGCGCCCAGGTTTCGTAGTCGCTCGCCGAACCGCCGTGGGGTATCACGCGATAGGAACGGATCACCCGCGAACGCAACGACTCCAGGCTTTCTCGCGCCACGCCACCATTGAGGCCGGGCGCGAGCACCACAAAACTGTTGCCGACCACGCCGGCGATCGGCTGCACCGGGTTCAGCGCCAGACCGGCGTCGGCATTGCCCAGGCTGCCAGCATCCAGCGCCGCGATGGTGGTGGTGTTGCTGCCACTGACGGTGGTGCGTGCGGCGGTGACTTTGTAAGTGCGGCCATCGCTTGCTTGCAACAGCGTGTCGACGTCGAGCACCGCGCCGGCGGTCGCGGTAAAACTGACGCTGCCGGTGGCGACTTGCGCCGGTTTGCGTGGCTGGTTCAGGCGCAGCGCGGCGATGCGTTCCAGGGTCGATTCGTCGGCCTTGTCCGGCAGGATCTGCTCGGCAATCCAGTCGAGATAACCGTACAGGCCATAGGCGGCGCCACCGAGGGTGCGGGCCAGCACTTGCGCATCGGACTGGCGCAGCGAATCGCCGGCCAGGTCGCTTTGGGTGCGCTTGATCAGCACCGGCAGCGAAGGGGTTTCAAACGGCATAGATCACCTGCCAACTGTTATCGGGGTTGATGTCCAGACGTTCGCCGTCGGCCAGGGTCAGGACCGTGCGCAGGTTCAGGCGCTGGGCGTCGAGGCGTTCGCTGATGATGTCGATGGCGCTGCAGTGGCCGTCGTCGACCAGCCATTGCAGGGCTTCGCGGGCATAGAACTCGGCGTCCATCTGGGTCTGTCGGGTCAGCTTGACCCGACGCAACAGCCACAGCCGCGAGCCGATGCGATCGTCGGCGACGGTGGGAAAGCTGTCGCCCCACCAGCCGAAGCGCTCCTCGTCGTCGAGGGCGTCGTCATCGGCGGCGCGGCGCCAGGTGAACAGGCTGATGAGCACGGCGCGGGTCAGTGCGGCGTGGAGGTTCTGGCTGACAAGCATTATTTGCCTCCTGCCGGCGCACCGGTCTGGCCGCTACCGGCCTGCACGCCGACGTGCACGTGTTTGATCTGGCTGATGCCACCGGCGAGTTGATCACCGGTGGAAACGATCTTGCCGGTCTGGTTGATCACCGGCGTGTCGAAGTTCACCGCGCTGCTGGCGCGGATGTTCAGGGTGGCGGTTTCGATGTCGATGATCCGCCCGCGCTTGAAGTGAATTTTGTCGCCCTCGTCGGTGTAGATCGCCACTTCGCCAGAGGCCAGCGACTGCAAGCGATAGCGGCGGTCGGCGACCACCAGGGCGATGGCGTGAGACCGGTCACCGCCGAGAAACGTGACGATGCCTTCGGCGCCGGCCAGCGGGTTGCTGGTGAAACCGTAGGGTTCGAAGTGCTCCATGTCGTCGTTCACCTCGCCGGCGGTGAGGCGCATTTGCAGCGATTGCAGCTTGGATGCCGAATGGGCGAGCACGACAGTGCCGCGCGCCAGCAGGCGTGTCAGTAGGCTCATGAATTGTCCTCAAAGGTAGGCATCACGCGATCCACTGTGGGAGCGAGCCTGCTCGCGAATGCGGTGGGTCAGGCGATTTGATGTTGAAGCTGCCAGCGCTTTCGCGAGCAGGCTCGCTCCCACAGGGTTCGGTGTCAGGCTCAGGTTTTTTTCGGGGGGGTGGGGTCGGGATCGAAGGTATGCGGTGGCGCCACTTGCAGCGTGGTCACCGAGCCCTGCGCCGAGAGCGAATACGTGACTTTGGAGATCAGCATGTCGCCGTCAAAACCGAGCACCGGATCCGTGACCTTCACCAGCGTGTTGTGGCGCCACAGATCGCCATTGGACTGACGCCAGCCCTGCACCTGATAGGTGGTGGTCTGCGCCCGGCCCATGCGGGTGGCGCTTTCCCATTGGGCGCGTTGCTGGGCCAACTCGAACGTCAGCGCGGTGCCCTCGTTGATGATCGTGGTGCGGCGGCGCTTGAAGCTCAGATCAGCCGCGCTGGATTGAACCTCGCTGACGGCCGCCCCGCTCTTCTTGTCCGAGCCTTTCTGCTGACCGATCACTCGGTATTCAGAAAACACCTGGCTCTGATCCATCGGCGCGTTCGCCGACAGAATGTTCTTGCCCAACTCCAGCGCGTCACTGGCCCGACCACCACTACCGGGCTTGGCCAGCACCAGCCGGCCCTGCTCGTCATCGGTGGAAAACACCCGGAACAGCGAGAGCAATCGGTCGATCGACTGGAACACCGTTTCGCCCGGCACGATGGTGTGTTTGGCGAGCCGCGCGGTCTCGGGAATTTCGTTGACCACGTACAGCGAGTATTCCGCCGCCAGAGCCTGGACGATGCTCAGCAGCGGTTGCTCCTGCCATTGGTTCGGCCGGTTGGTGGCTGCGCAATCGACCAGATCCTGAGTCTTGGAGCTACCCTCGATGCTCAGGCTGATCTGGCGTCCGTCGTAACTGATCGGGGCCTTGAACACGTAGCCAGTGAGCACCAGGTCCTGGCCAATTTTCACTTCGCACGGGTCACCCGGTTTAATCCGTTGATCCACCGTCTGCCCCGGCCACTGCCAGGTGATGTCGAGTTTGAAGGTGCGAAACTGGCGCTCAAGATCGGCGGTGATTTCCACGCTTTTCCAGCCGCCGTATTCCATGTTGTTGACGGTCAGCGTGACACGGTTGTCTATCTCGCTCATGGTTTACTCCCCGGAGACTTTCACTTCGTTGGGTGAGAAACCGGGATGGGTGATCCCGTTGCGTTGAGTGATTTCCGTGACCCGCGTCGCATCGCCAAGGTACTTGTAGGCCACCACCAGTGCCGGAAAGCTTTCCTGGAACGACCTGCTGACTTGCCGCACACCCGACGACGCGACGGCCTTGAGGTGCGCAAGCAGCGCCTCTTTCACATCGCTGATGGCCTGGTAGTGCGCCGGGTCGGCCTTGTCCAGCATCGGGTTGATCGCCACCGCTACGGCGTCACGCAATGCCTGCATGTCGTCACTGACCGGGACTTCCTGGCGCGTTACCGGGCTCGTCGCCTGCTGCCCTACCGTAGGTGTCGATGACAGTTTCACCGGGCTTGTCGCCACCGGCATCGATGCCACCCATTGCGCGACTTTGACCAGCACCGTGTCCTGCACCAGATCGGCCATGGCTTGTGCCGCCGCGTTGGTGTCCTTGCCGGTGGTGATCTTCGGCGCATCAGCCTTGCGGATGGCTTCGAGTTGTTGGGACACGTCGGCAATCACGCCACGGTAGCCCTCCTTCGCGAATGCCTTGAGTTCCTTGATATCGCCGAGCAAGCCTTTGAACTCCGCCGCGACTTCCTTGGGCAACTCCTTGACCGCTTTGACCAGTTCGGTGATCTGCCGATACTGCTCGATCAGCGGTTTGAGCTGCTCTTTGATCACCTCATACACGCCGGTCAGGCTGTTGCGCAGATTGGCAATGCCAATCCGCGCCGCCTTGATCAACGTCATCGCCTGCTCGAAGCGCGCCACCGCCGAACCCAACAGCGTGTCAGCCTTGGCCAACAGAACTTTTTGCGTACTGACCGTGGCGGTCGGAAACGGCAACGGCCGGTCGGGATAGAACTTCAGACTGAATGTCACCAGCCCGCCGTCCTGGCGGGTGTGGGTCATGTCGCATTCGCCGACCTTGACTTGCAAGCGTCCGAGCCACGGATGCACCAGTTCACCACTGCCCGCCTCCAAGGCCTTGAGCAGCTTGTCGCGCTGCTCCAGGCAATCGGCGCCGATGATGAACGCCGTCAGATCGTGGGTCTTGGCCTGCTGGCCGAGATCCTCGAAATACGGCAGGTCGCGTTGCGGGTACTCGTGCAACTGACCTTTGCGACCGACCGGAGTTTTCGCCTGATCGATCCAGAATCCGACACCGCGAAACGATGCCGGCAACAAACGGTCACGCCAGTTCATTGGAACCTCCTGCCGACAGCGAGCGATAGCCGATGCGCGAAGACAGCGCCAGGCCCGGTTGATTGCTTTGTGGTTGATCGGTGCGCAGCCCCGCCGGTGCATTTTCGAAGCGCACGGTCAGGCCGCCCTCGAGTTGCGTGCGGTTGTTGGCGGCACTTTGCTGGATCAGGGCGCTGGAGGTTTGTGGCAGCGAACTGCTTAACTTCGGGGCACCGGCAGGCGCTGCCGGGGCAGTACCGGTGAGGGTTGCAAAGACACCGGAGAAATTGCCACCGAACAGTTCTTTAAGCTGCCCGAAAATCCCTTGCAGGTTTGTCCACATGTCGCTGAACCAGGTCAGTACCGGCTGCCATTTCTGCTGGATCAACTCCAGCGGCGACTGGCTGAACAGATCGCCGAAGATGCTCTTCACCACTTGTGCATCCGTGGTCAACGATGCCCACAGACCGGAGAAGTACGCGCTCACGCCATTCCACTTCGCCATGACCGCTTCCACAGGCGCGCTGCCAAACAGGTTTTGAAACTCGTCTTTCAACGGCTGGGCTCCAGCCCTGAGTACGTCCCACAGCGCGAAAAAAACGGGCGCCAAGGGTTGCCATGCCGATTCAATCATCGCCACCGGCGATTGCGTGAAGATCGATTTAACCTGCTCCCACTGCGCCGCGGCGTTATCGGCAACACCGCCAACAAGATTGCCAAACACATTGTTCAGCGAACCCCAGGCTTCAGTAATCGTCTGCACTGGCGACCAACTGAACTTCGCCTTGAGCGCGTCCACACCGGCAGCAGCTTTGGCCTGTGCGCCAGCGAAGAAATCACTGACGACATTGCTCGCGGTTGCAAAAGCCTTGCTCATCACTTCACTCGGCGAGAAATCGAATTTCGCCCTGAGCCTGTCGATACCCGCTTGCGCATCCGCCATGGTGCCAGCGAAGAAATCACTGACAACGCTACTGGCCTTCGCCAACGCCTTGTTCCACACCTCACGCGGCGAGAAATCGAACTTCGCCCTGAGCTTGTCGATCCCTGCTTGTGCATCCGCCATGGTGCTGGCGAAGAAATCACTGACAACGCTGCTGGCTTTCGCCAACGCCTTGTTCCACAGCTCACTCGGCGAGAAGTCGAAAGCCGCCACGAGCTTGTCAGTGCCTGCCTGCGCTTTCGATACCAAGCCGTTGTAAATATTGACGACGCTGTCGACGCCGGCAAAAAATTCCGCGCTGATCTCCCCCCACGTTTTGCTGATCAATGCGCCCATCGATTCGATTGCCTGCGTGGTCGCCGCAACTCCAGCGTTGAATTTCGTCGAAACGTAGTCCCACATCCTGCCGAAGAATCCGGAAATCGACGCCCAGTTATTGGTAATCAACCGTGCGCCAATCACGATGATGGCCACCGCTGCCGCGATAGCTGCCGCAATCAGCCCGATGGGCGAGGTCAGAATCCCCAGCACCGCGACCAGCCCCATCGCACCGACCGTGACCACCGTAAACGCTACGGCAGCGGCCGCCAGCCCTTCGACCAGATACGGATTGTTGGCGACAAACTGGCCAATCGAAGTCATCACCGGTGTCAGCGCCGTGACGATGCCGTTAACCGCCGGCAACAACGCCTGACCGATTTTCAGCGAGATGTTATCCAGCGCCTTGTTGAATTTTTCCAGGTTGGCCGAGGTTTCGCCCTGGACCACCTTCGGAACTTTAAGGCCCTTGAGTGCCCTGGCTTTCTTCGCCAACGCATCCTGCGCTTCGATGGCTTTTTTGATGCCGTCCTGAAACGGCTTGAGCAAACCACCTTCGGCAATGAAGCCGGCCACGTCCAGCGGCTCGAGGCCGCTGTCTTCCATGCTTTTCTTGAATGCTGCGACCTTGCCGCGCAGCCCCTTCATCTCGGTCTCCATTTTCTCGGCGCCCTTGAGCACCACGAGCATGTTGACCGTGACGGGAAAGTTCTGCGGGATCAGGCTCAAATTTGTATTCGCCATCACTGCACCTGCTGCATCGCATTGATCCGTTGCGCGTGCTCCAGCGATTCGCGGAGCACATCCAGTGGCCTGGCCATCATCTGTTCGGGGTCAACCTTCCAGAACCAGGCCAGGTCATAGGCGACTGCGATCAGGTCGGTGATGGCTCCGACGCCGCACTCATGAAAAAACTCGCAACGGCCCAGCTCAGCGCGTTGAGGTCAGCCAGATCGAGCTGGTTGACCGACGACGGTGGAATACCGGCGCACACGGCGATGTATTTGGCCGCCACGTCCATGTCGAGGCTGACTTCTTCGCTTTTGTCGATCTTGTACGGCAGCGCCTTGATCGCTCGCACTTCCTGCACCGTCGGACGGCGCAGGACGAGTTCGGTCAGGGGCTCGCCGTGAGCTTCGATCGCAACCTGAAGCTTCACGGCGCCGCTCATTGCCAGGTCCCCTTGATGCCTTCGAATTTCAGTTCGATGGTGGCGTCATCGCCCTTGGAAACCGGCTCTTCGACCAGATAGGCACCGGCCAGCACGTAGACCTTGCCGTTGCTGAATTCGCAGGTGACGGTGATGTCGGTGCCTTCGATCAGCTTCTTCAGCGGGAAGTCGGCGGTGTGCAGCGCGGTCACTTTGAACGACGGCGCGACATCGGTTTCCTTGTAGAAACCCGGTACGACGGTTTCGCGTTTGACGGCCATCAGCGGGGCTTCGCAGCCGCCGTTGATAGTCAGTTGTGCACCGTCGACTTTGACGTAGCAGGTGCCTGCAATCACTTGACCCATGGTGTTACTCCCTTCAAATAAAAAAGCCCACCGAGGTGGGCTGAATGCTTACGGCCAAACGCGGCGATCAGGCCGCGTCGTCGTATTGCAGACGGAACTGGTTGAGCAGTGCGAACACGCGCAGACCGTTGATGTAATCCGGCGGGAACAGCACGTTCACGCGGCTCGGATCCTGCACGTCGCGCTCGACGATCAGGTGCTCGGCGAACAGCTCGGCGTTCTCCACGTGGCCTTCCAGTTCCAGCTTGGCGTACTGCGCAATCAGCTCGCCGCGAATGGTTGCCGGAGTGACGATCGGCTGGCCGGCGCCGAAACGGGTGCCGTCGGAGGCCAGTTTGTGCCGGCCGTATTTGCTGGTGATCACGCTTTGCAGACGACGCACGATGAACGCCGACTGGTGCATGGTTTCGCTGTCCAGGTAGGAGTTGTCAGCCTGACCGTAAGCGTTCTTCTGGTAGGTGGTGATCGAACGCTGGATGCGCACGTAACCGCCTTCGTAGTACGCGGTAGCGATGCCGTAGTTGAGCAGCGACTGCCGCTCGGTCAGAGTGAATCGCTCGCTGGCCGGCGCCGGATCAACACCCGGCAGGCTGCCGCTTTGGGTCGGACGGCTGGCATCGGCGGAGATGAACACCGCGGTGCGCGCAGCCAGTGCGGCAGCTTGTACCCAGAACGGTTGCGGTACGCCTGGCTCCAGCGCCTGAATGGTCATGTGCTGGTCGTTACGTGCCTGGCCAGCAGCAACCAGGGTGCCGACGGTGCCGCGCTTGGCGCTGTAGACGTGACCGAACAGTTGCTTGGCCCAGGACCAGCGACCGGTGCTGTCATCCATCACTGCTTGCCAGGTGTTGAGGGTCGACAGATCCGACCACGGCAGTGCGATGAACTCGAACGGCTCGTCGCCCAGTGCAGCCACGGCTGCGACCTGGTCCGGCACGCCGGCGCCGCCGGTCATGGCGGTGATCGCAGTGGTCAGGCCCGCCGGGGTTTCTTCGCCGTTGCTCTTGCCCAGGCGATTGAACTGCAGGCTGATGTCGTTACCGCTGTCGCCGGTCCACTTGGCGTTCAGGGTAACCACACCTTCGGCAGCCGCAGCGCTCACCGGCAGATCGGCGGTGGCGTTGATTTTCTGCGCCAGTGCGGTAGCCGCTTGAGCAGCGGTGGCACCGTTGACCACGGTGGCTTGCACCCGCACACCAGCGACGTACAGGTTGAGCACGCCAGCCTGAGTCGCGGTGCCGGTCAGGGTCAGCACGCCTTTGGCGATGGCGCCTTCAGTGTTGTGCAGCGGCAGGCACCAGATCTCGCCGATCGGGTCGGCCTTACGGAAGGTCTCGTACATCGAGGCGAGCATCGAGCCCTGACCGCCGATGCTTTTTGCCAGCGCGACGCTGGAGACCAGCACCAGTTTGCCGACTTCGGTCGGGGCGATGTTGTCGTTGACCTGAGCGACGATCAAACGGCGCATGGCCGAAGTTGCGCTATTGGCGGCCGAGTTGTCCATTTCGGCATAGAACAGCGGTACACGAATGTCCGCGGGGATGTTGCTGAATCCGATCGCCATTATTTGGCTCCCTGTGCTTTGACTTTTACAGTTTTGAGAGTGATATCGCCGTCTGCCAGACGTCGGCGCCACCAGGCGCTGTCCAGCACTTCACGGCCTTCTTTGGGCAGCAGATCGCCCGCTTCCGGGTCAGGCACGGCACGGCCAGCGGCCGGCAGTACGGTGATGCGATTGCTCATGGGGTTACGTCTCCAGAGAAAGTCATTTCCACGCGCCCGTCAGGGCCCGGGTGTTTCAGATTGGGGTCGGCCGGGTCGATCGCATCGACCCGCACGGTGACCCCGGTAAAGGACGACAAACCGTCCAGTTCACGTTCGTGCCAACTCTCCGCAGGCTGACTCGGCAGATTGCGGCCGAGCTGGAACTCGGCAAAAAAGCGCAGCCGATAGAAGGCCCGGCTGCTGTTGATCGAAACCATCTCGCCGCCGTCGTAGACGATGGCGCTGTAGTCATTGCCCGGTTTGAACCCCACCAGCGCGCGCCACAGTTCGGCGCGCAGGTCGTGCAACAGATCCAGCGCTTTTGTGCTGTCGCTGGCGTCGAGCGCCAGGACGATTTCGAAGCGGTCGCGGATCGGTTGGGCGGTGAGGTTTTGTGCGGTGCTGTTGCTGGCGACATCGGCCAGCGGCAGCACATGGGCCGAGGGTGTCGGCAGATCGGCATTGCCTTGCAGCAACGCCAGATCGACGCCCACTGCAATGTGATTGGCAAGGCTTGGGCATTGCGCACGCAACTGCGTGAGGATCGGGGTGATCTTCATGGTGGTGTTCCAGAGTGTGGGGGAGTTACCGCAAGACCAATGTGGGAGCGAGCCTGCTCGCGAAGGCGGACTTACATTCAAAAACAGTGTTGATTGATCCACCGATTTCGCGAGCAGGCTCGCTCCCACAGGGGTTTGTGTCGCTCTGAGAAAGAGTGAATCAGTCCTTGGCTGCGGCTTTCGGGTCGAGGCATGCGGCATCGATCACGCAGCGATAGCTGTTCTCTCGATTGCCACTGGCAGTGACTTTTTCGATCGACCAGCGCCCACGCATGAAGTCCGGCCAGGTCTCATCGAGCAGCACCAGACCTTCGGCCGCCAGCAGTGGATTGCCGGGACAGGTGATCTTCACCTTGTATTTCTGCCGGAGCATCTTGCGCACTTCGCCTTCGCCGACGGCGATCGCATCGGCTTCGCTGGGTTGTTTCTGGCGGAGGGTCTTGAACGGCGCAAGCCCCGTTTCAACCCAGCGCAACACACCAGCAGCGCCATCCCAGAAACAGGTCTTGCAACCCTTGGTCTGCTCGCGGGCAGACTCCTCCAGCGTGGCGCTGACGAACGCGTGATCGCCGGGACGGTTGTTGCTGGTCACCGACAAAGTCACGTCCGCCAGCACCTGGCCCGACAACGATTTGGTCTGGCCGGGACGGGCCAGCACGTACACGTCGTTGTAGGGTTTGGTCACCGCGTTGTACTTTTTCGCCAGTCGCGTCAGAAAGCTCATGTCGGTTTCGTTGGACTGGTCGACGTGCTCGATCCTGATCATCGCCACCTCGGGCGCGACGCGTGGTGAAAAGCCATGGCTCGACACCAGTTCGCGAAACAGCGACCCCAGTGTTGTCGGGCCATGACTGGCCGTGCGGCGTTGTTTGAAGCCTGTCTCATCATCCTTGCTGAACGGCGCCGCCGTGGCCACCAGCGTCAGGCGGAACGGAAACAGCGTCGGCGTCAGGCGCGTCACTTTGAACTGGCCCTTGTCGACCATTCCCGACTCCAGATAACCGACCTCAAGGCCGATTTTCCCGCCCAGATCCGGCAGCCCTTCGAGGCCTTCAAGATCGATGGTCAACGTCAGTTGATCGGACTCGAAACCGGCAGCATCGATGTGTTCCCAACTGATCAGGCGTTGATTGAGCAGGGCCGAATGGGCCCCGTAGAGTCTTACCGCCGGGGTGAAACCCAGTGCCATGCAACCTCCTTAATCCCAGGCCGTGAGCGGTTTGATCGTGGCCGGTTTCGAGTCGAGTTCCGGCAACGTGACCCAAACACCCGCAGGCAGGATCGGGCCGTGTTCGGCCAGGGTCGGGTTGAGTATCCACAGGACCTCTTCGGCGGTGTCATCACTGCGCCCGGTTTCGCGGTAGAGCAGCAGATTCACCGAATCACCAGCCACGCTTCGTACCTTACGCATTGTTGAACTCCGCTAGCTCGATAACCCAGTCAACGACCATTGCCGTGCCGTCATCGATGACCTGGCTCTGGTTTTCCTGAATATTGTTGATTCGCCACAGCCCCCAGTTGCGACCGATGCCGTCAATCAACGGCAGCGGGATACGCTGGGCCTGCAAGGCGCGCAATTCGTCGAGCCGATTCATGGCCACGGCGTACATCGACTTGCCGGTGATAGTCAGGGTTTCCGGTTTTTGCCCGGTCTGGCTGGACTTGGGTTTGCTGGTGAGAATCTGGATTTCGCTCCAGCCTCCGTCGGACTTGCGCGCCAGCGAGCTGTAGGCGAAGTCGCGCGAAAGGCCGAAGATGAAACCGCCCAGTGCCATTTGTTGTTTCATCAGGCGACTCCATCGGTGAGGGCTGCGTCACGGCGGGTGGCGAGTGCGCTGGCGCCTAAGGCGGGTGTGAATGCGCTATCGAAATGGTTGCGCATGACCTGCGAAACCACATCGCCGATTTTTTCGGCATTGAGCGCATCACTGCCGCTGATCTGCACCAACGGCGAGTAAGTGAAGTTGGGGAGTGGCGTCTGAGCGCTGGACAGATCCCTGGCTACTTGCGCGGGGGGCGCGAGTTTGTCCTCGGCAGGTTTCCCCCATTGTTCCCCCACATAGGAGCCGAGCATCCCGCCCAGAGTGCCGCCGATGAATGTGCCAATACCAGGTGCAATGAACGAGCCGATCGTGGCGCCAATCGCAGTTCCAGCCAACTCGCCGGCAGCACCTTTGACAGCTTGATCATCGCCGTCACGCCAGCCCTTCAAACCTGCGTAAGCGGCATGACCGATCGCCAGCGGCGCGCCCATCTTGAAGGCGGGCAATGATTTGACCAGCGGCGGTAGAAGCTTGGATTTGGCGCCCTCGACCAGCGGCATGAGCTTGGCAGTCGCGCCGCTGAGCCAACTCGGGCGCATGCTTTTGGCCATCTCGCCGACCATTTTCACGCGGGTTATCGCATCGTCAAACATCGGGGCGATTTTGGCCGTCATCGTGCTCAAACGTCCGCCTCGACCGGCGCCAGAGGAAGGAGCACGAGACCGCGCGCGGGAAGGTGCGCGTCGACCGGGGCGCTTTCTTTTAGGCCCCTCGCCGCCGTCGTCACCGCCATTGATCACATCGGCAATATCGGCGGGCAATCGCGCCGTCGCCAGACGCAACAGTTTCGAGTTGACCGCATCCAGCACCGAGGCGACCCCGGTCTTCAGTACACCGCCGACGAACGGCATGGCGGCCACACCGGCAAGTGTGAGGCCAGCCGCCAGAAACGGCAGTGCTTCAGCAGCTGAACTCAAGCCATTGACCACAGCCGTTAGCGACACTGCCAGCGCGTCAGTCACGGGCGCGAGTGCATTCCCCACCGCCGTCGACAAGCGATTAAGACTCGCATCCAGCGCATTCCAGCGCCCTTGTGACGTATCGCCAAAGGCTTCGGCCGTTTTCGTCGCGGCACCGCCGCCGGAACCCAGCTCCGAGGTTGCATATTGGTGCTTGTCGGACACTCGCGTGAAGGCTGTCTTGACGTCGTCGGGCTTCTTCAACAACTCAAGAATGCTGGTACTGCTCTCGCCAAACAACGTCTTCGCCGTGGCTGCACGTTCGGGTACGGATTGTTTACTGAGCGCCGCGAGCACCGAATCAATGGCACCTGGCGCATCCGTGCGCATCTTCTCAGTTAACGAGTCGGGGTCCAGGTGCAACCGGGTCATCGCCGAACGCTGTTCGGTTGACGCCGCGTTTCCTTTGCCGAAAACCGACGTGAAGCTCTTCAATGCCGCACTGGCACCGTCCTTGTCGGCCCCGCTGTTCAACAGCGCAGTGGCAAACGCTGCCACCTGTTCCGGTGTCATTCCCGATGCCACAGCACTCTCGCCAGAGCGTTGAACGACCGCGCCGATATCGGCAGGCTTGGCATCCAGACCGCTGCTGCCCAGGTAACTGACCGCATCGGCCAGATCCTGTCCCTGGTATCGATCCAGCTTCAAGGAGGAACGCCAGACCGCGAGCATTTCCCCCGCGGCCTTGACGTCAATCCGGAAGGCTGTGGCATTGATCGCCGCGTCGCCGGAATACGCTCTTAGCTCTGTCGCGCGCTGATCACCCTTGGCGCCATCGGCAATACCAGATCGCGCCCCGACCTGCTGGATTTGCAACAGATCCGCCCCCGTCGCGCCACTGGCTGCAACTGATCGCTGAGTCGCGAGTTCGAGGGTTTGCTCTGAATGCGCTTGAAGCTGGTCTTTGTTGAGCCCAATCAACTGATTGAGTTCAACCAGCGCGGTCTCGTTAGCCATCGCCGATTGAAGCTTTTTCGGTGGCGGACGCTGCTCGATTTCCGCTTTGAGTTTCGACTTCGGTTCACTATTGGCCGCTGGCGCCGCCGCGACGACCTTGAACAACGATTGCTGGCTGACCAGCAGCTCGCGCAGCTTGATCTGCTCCTGAGTCAGCAAGCGAATATCCACGCTTGCCAGGGACAGTGTCAGGTTCAGATCCTGCAGCGGTTTGCCGAGGTTATCGGGCAGGGTAATTCCGCCAGATGGGGTGCCGCTCTCACCGGCGTATGCGAGCGCGTATTTGTTCTCTGCCATGCCGCTCTACTCCTGTTTCACGCCAAGGCGAGTGATCGCTATGTCGTAGCGGCGCAACGCCTTTTCGGCGTCCCATTCCAGAATCTCCGCTTCACTTACCGGGTAAATGAGCGGGACGATATCGAGGATTACTTCGATGTCGCGTTCCGAAAGTAGGCCGCCGGCTGGTTTAAAAAATCGTCGATGCGCACCTGCAATTGGGTCCAGTCCGGGACGCTCAACTGGGCCAGATCGGGGATCATCAGACCGGTGCAGTGGGCAGTGATGAACTCGGCGCGTTCCTTGGCCGTTTTCAGTTTCTTCATCACTTTGGTGGCGCGCAGTGCGGGCATTTCCAGCGACAGCGAGGTCACGGTGCGGCCGGTCACGGCGAGCGGTTGCAGCAGCTGCACTTCGTCAGGATCGTCGGACTTTTCCGCGTCCTCGACCTGCTCCAGAAAGTACGACGCCGGACGGGTCGACATCTCGTGCACGTACTGGGCGATGCTCACGTAGTCCGGGCGTTTGAGCTGGTCGAGTTCCTTGACCGACAGGCCGGTGGCCAGCAGCGCCAGTTCGAAGAACTGATCGTCTTCATCATCGCCAGCGCGTTCCAGCGCTTCTTTCTGCGCGGCGTAGAACAGCGGCTTGAGCTGAATCTGTTCGATCTGCGCGCCGTCGTCGCCGGTGATCGGCGACAGCAGGTCATGCTTGGGTGGCATCCACGACATGTATGAATTCCTTGGTGATTCTTGAGGGGGTGTTGCAGCACTTGGGAGAAGAAACCTTTGTGGCGAGGGGATTCATCCCCGATGGGCTGCGCAGCAGCCCCGCTTATGGATGGGTGCGGTATCCGCTAAATTGCCAACTCAATGTTGGGGCCGCTTCGCGCCCCATCGGGGATGAATCCCCTCACCACAAAAGCTCCTTCCCACAAGTTTTGGTGCAGGGCTTGCTTACGGGGTTACGGCATCAACACCGCACGACGCGCATCACCGAGGATGTCGACGCCGTTGAGTACGAACTTCTGGGTGCGCACGTCGATGTCGATCACCGGTACGCCGTTTTCCAGGCGGTTGTAGGTGCGGCAGGACAGCTCCAGGTTGGTCTTGGGTTTCTCGCCCATTTTCACTGCGGTTTCTTCAAGGGATTTCAGCTTGCCGCCGACCGTGTGATAAGTGAACCAGGTGTTGCCGTCCTGATCCTGACCGGCTTCACGCACGTTCAGCAGGATGTCGTCGCCCAGCTTCACGCCCAGTGCGAGCATGACTTCTGCACCCATGCCTTGCAGGGTCAGCTTGGCGTTGAGCGCTTTGCCGCCCTTGGCCATTTCTTCGACGATGAAGCGGCCGCCACGCATTTCTTCCACGTCGAATTCGATCTTCGGTGGCGTGAATTCCTCAACGGTCGCCGACAGCGGCAGGCCTTGCAGGGTGGCCGCGATGGCCTGTCTTACGCGGTTGGTAAACATTAGAGAACGTCCTCCAGGAACTGCTCGATGATTTCATCGCGGGCGTTGAGTTGATAAACCATGTGTTCGTTCGGCGCGTAGCGGCCGTAGTCGATGACCACGTACCACGTGCCGTTCTTGTACCTCTCGACGCTGTTGAGTTCCGGGTGCAGGTAGACGCTGCCGCCAGGAATGGTTTCGTCGGCGACCAGGGTTTGCAGCCAGTCGTTGATACGCTTGACCTCCTGATCCATGAACGACTTGGTCAGGTTCTTGGCCATGGCTTTCTGGCCGGCCTTGACCAGCTTGCGGCTGATCGCATCTTCGAGGCCGACGTAGCTGATGAACTTGCCGGTGATCGAGCGGTTACCCAGCAGCGAGAAGCCGCCGAGCACGGTGCGGGCGTAGTAGCTGACGCCGTAACGGTTGAGCAGATCGCCTTCGGTGGAGGTGTCGAGGATGTTGTATTCAACGACCCGGGACACGTCTTCGGCGTAGGTCACCTGGTTGCCCGGGCTTTCCCACTGCTTGACCTTGGCCAGTGCGGCAATCGCCAGACTGGACGGCGCGAGGAACACATTTTTCTTTGCCGCTTTCGAGTACACGGCCGGCATGTTGTGCACCACCAGGCAACGGTCGAAACCGAGGTCGGCGCCACCCAGTTCCTGGCTGTAAGTCACTTGATCAGCGACCGACGCGTCCTTGCCATCCAGCACCACACGGGCCTTGATGCGCTTGCCGAACGAAGCGAACTCGCTGGCCACTGCTTTGGTACCGGTGAAGCCCGGCGCGCCGATGATGGTCAGGTCTTCCGGGACACTGCCCAGTGCCGCCAGACCGAGCTTGCGGCCGGTGGTTGGATCGACACCGCCAATCACTGCGTTAACGGTGTCGGCCGGGGTCGCGCCCGCTTCGACGATCACCACGTACACCGGCACCTTGACCACTTTGAGGATCTGGTAAACCGCGTGATACAGCGTGCCCTCTTCGGCGCCGGTCGGATCGAGCAGCGCGTGGGTGGTGAAGCTGTTGATGCGGAACGGTGCGTTGCGCGGAATCAGCGGATCGGCTTTCGGCGCGGTGCCGACCAGACCGATGACGTTGTCACCCAGGCCACCCATGGCCTCGGGGGATTCAGTGGCATTGACGGTAATGCCGTTGTGCTCGAAGTTCAAAACCTCAGCCATGGTTAGTCAGCCTTCTTGGCAGCGGCCTTTTTGGCCTGGGTGGTGGGTGTTTTCAGTTCCAGTCGACCGGCGCTGTACAAGGCACTGGCTTCGACGTCGAGCAGATCAAGGTCTTGACCGACGCTCGACCAGTGCCCACCGCCGGTGGGGAATGGAACGAGCACGGTGTAGGTTTGGCGGGTTGCCATTTTTCGTTTCTCCATAAACGGGAAAGCCCCTCGTGGGGAGGGGCTTGGCGGGTGTTGATTTGTTTTAAGCGGACAAGAAAACGCCCCGGGGTGCGGGGCGTTTACTGAGGCTGCTCAGCGATCCAGGAGGGCACGACCGGACGCGATTCTGGCGATGGAAAAGCTGCCGATTGGGGCCAGTCGCGCAAGTTGCGAATGTAGATCAACAGTTCACTAAACTGCTCAGTTGTCAGCGATGCTGTCTGGTTCAGATCGAGTTGGTCGCGATGACGTTCGCGCAACCAAAGAACACTATTGATCTGTTTGTCTCGCCAACTGCGTTCCTGCTTTGCTCGCTCTTCTGAAGTCAATTCCGGCGAATCAATCAAGATCGGCAGTCCGTTTTCATCCTGACTTCGGACTTTTCCGAACGCGGGATTGGCAAAGACCTCCTGATAGAGGGCATCACTGATTTGAATTACGTCATCCGGCATCACCGAATGCACACGGTCCAAATAAGTGCAGTCTGTTGATTTGCTGTAATAACGCATTTTAGTTACCTATGGCCAGATAGCGGAGGTTCGTCGTCGCCACGTTACTCCAAGCGGTGAAGCCGGTCGTTACTGGACTTACACCCAAAGGATGGGCACCCCCACCCCCATCAGTAGCTATCATTTGAAAGACGTTGTTACGGAAGGCAATTGGGAAACTGAAGTTTGCGGATGTCCCCGGCATGTTCGCCAACCCCCATTGCAGCATCAAGCCACCGAGCCACGAGGGGAAAATGATGTATCCATTGGTAGCGAGATTGATCTCGAATCCGAGGCGCAGCTTTTTCGGCGATACGATGACTGTATCGTCGGTTCCTGCATTGGTTTGATTCTGGGTAGCGACTTTCGCTGTGCCTTGGTTGGTTTCAGTGGCCTGTTGCGACAGAACGGCCAGAGCCGCGATATCGATGCCTCCCTGATTGACCGGTGCGTTCCAGGCCTTGATGCACCACATGACGGCGAGGTTGCGGGGGCGGGTTTCAGTTCCGCCAGTGTTCACCGTATTCTGGGCGTTCACCATCTGCATAGTGGAACCGCTATCTACCGTGGAAAGAAATGCACCCACTGAGATACTCGCTGCCGCACCATTAATATTGCCTGCCTGCCAATTACCTGCAGGATCAAAGGTCGCAGCAGTGCCATCAAAATAGCGGTGGTTGTGCGCTGCAAATGCCTCTGCTTGAGTCGTGCCGACACCCCTTCCAGCATCCACACCACGCCCATGGTCCCAGCCACGCAGGAACTCACCGCGCGACTCCGGCAAGCGGAAGTTACCCGCCCCCTCGTTACCCTTGTTGTAAGTGGTACCGAGAAAAGCCGCCAGATCCGGATAAGTCGCAATGCTCTGTACGCTGCCATCCAGCTCCAGATAACCCGGCGCCACAATCCCGGTGGGGAATGCCAAAACAGCACCCACGGGAACGGCGGACTTGAGTCGTTCGACTTCCTTGGCCAGTGCGGCAACATCGATGGTTCCCTGATTGACCGGGGCGTTCCAGGCTTTGATGCACCACATGACAGAGATGTTGCGCGGGCGGGTTTCACCACCGCCTGTTGCGTTGATGCGCGTCGTGACCCCCGAGGCATTGTTATCTTCTCGAGCGGCGGCATAAGACACACCACCGCTGATTCCCGAGTTTACGGTAGTCGTCGCAATCGCAGACATGTCATGAACATGCTGCTTGATTAAATCAGCCTGCCAACTTCCAAGAGCTCGCCCGGCATCCACCCCACGCCCATGATCCCAACCGCGCAAGAACTCCCCACGCGCCTCAGGCAACCGGAAGTTCCCAACACCCTCATCACCCTTGTTGAACTTGCCGCCCAGATAAGCGCTCAAGTCCGGGTAAGTCGCACTGCTCTTGACGCTGTTATCCAGTTCCAGAAAACCCGGCGGCGGTGCATCAACCGGAAACGCGACAATCGAACCTACCGGCAACGCCGACGCCTTGGCAATCAACGCCTCGACTTCAGCCTTGGTGTAGGAATCCTTGATGCCAAAACCGGCCAGCGTTTCAGGATTCGCACCTGCCGTCGCCCGACCATATTCATCAACCGTCAGGCTCTTGTAAGTCCCGGCAGCAATCCCGGTGCGCCCCGCCAACATCTTGAACGTGAGTGCGGTGGTACCAAGGGTGATCGGCGCATTCGTGGTCAGGTGCCACAGCGAATCACCGTTCGCCATGCCCTCCTCCACCATGACCGTCAGGCCCGGCGTGACCTTGGCGCTGCTGTTGGCATCAGTCGCCCGCACCCAGTCGCCATTGGCGACGATCCACAGGCCGTTGTCCTTGGCCAGGGTCTGGTTCGCCAGCAGCACGCGGTCACCGGCAATCACGGCGACACCGTCAATTTGCTGCGCACCGTTCAACACAATGTTGCTGGACGCCGCGACGCGCACCGATTGCTTGCCATCCAGCTTGCCGAGTTCTTCGGCGAGGTAACTCATGACCCAGGCACGTGTGGCCTTGACCACCGTGTCATCGATCAGCAGCGTTACCAACGACGCATTGCTGGTCTCGAAAATCGAGCGAATATAGAACTCTTTACCCGAACCCGACGTGGCCAGCACTGGCTTGAACGACTCCGGATATTTGACGATGGCGTAGAGGATCCCGGTGTCGGTCCACAACCCCGCTTCACGCACGTACCAACCGCCAACGTCCGGCGGAATGGTCACTTCGGCGAGCAGCCAGCTCGGATTTTTCTCGTCCTGGAACAGCGCATTGAGCGGCCCGCGCCAGACTTCACGCTTCAGCGCGGTGGCGGTCGCGGCCGGGTTGTAGACCGCCCCGCCGCCGTCGCCGACGGAAATCTGTGTCAACTTGATCGGCGTACCCGCGGCCTTGCACGCCGTTTCGTAGGCAATCCCTGCGTTGGTGAGCAGGGTGTAATAGTCAGCCATTCAGGCCCCCTGAGGATAAATAGTGGATGTTTCGACGGTGTACATCGCGGCAGCCATGAACGCCTCGCCAGAGGTTTCGAGCCCCTCGATGAACACCGGATAAACCGTCGTCAACTCACCGCAGAAAGTCGCGGCGGCGATGCAATGACTGCCAAACGCACTCAAGCCAACCGTTACCGAAAGAATGTCTCGCTCGCTCTTGGCATCGGCCAGGCGTCGGTCGAGACGGGCATCGATTTCTGCGCTGTAGGGTTGCTCGCTGAAGGCGCGCACGCTGAAGCTGTAGGGCACGCCGGGCGGCGTCTGTTCGTACCAGGCGCGGACTTCGGGGCGCAGTTGCAAACCCTTGGCCGCGTTTTCCAGTGCCTTGCGAGTACCGGCTTGGCGCGCGGTGGGCCAGGCGAGTTCGACGGTCAGGCGTTTTTCCGTTTCCGGTGCGCTGGTGCTCCATTCGGCGACGCCGCGATCCGCTGCCAGATACGGCAGGAATGCCACTGGCGTTTCGCTCGGATTCATCAGCTCGGGAAACGGCGGCGCGATGCGATCAAGCAGTGCGCCGAAGCCCAGATCCAGTCCACGTTCGAGTGGAGAGCTGTTGGCCGGCAGCAACGTCGGGCTATGCGTTGGCTCACTCATAGTGTCAGCACCTCGACCTCGACTGCCGTGCAGTACGGCGCCTCGAAGGCGCTGGTGATGATCGGCTCCAGCGGTTCAAGAATCTGCAGTTGCACGGCGCCAGCGCTGTGCAGTGTGTAGTCGATCCAGCTCGGGTCGACCCGCCCTTCCAGGCGATGGCAACTGTCGGCGTAGGCCTGCAATTGTTGCTGCGCGGCGACTTTGGTCAGGCCCGAGTCGGGGCCGGAATTGATCTTCGTCACCACGCGAATCTTGTAGCGGTGAATGTCGGCAGCCTTGACCGTGACGAGGTCGGTTTCCGGCCGCACATCAGGGCGGGCGAAGTGCTGACGCACGCCATCCAGCAACGCTGCAGACGGAGTGCCATCGCCGTCTCGCGACAGCACCGTGACCTGCACCTCGCCCGGCGCCGTGCGCCGACCGTTGCCGTCCTTGACCTGTGCAGCGAGGCCGTCTGGGTTGAAGGTGTAGGTGACGTTCACCACACCGCCATCGCTGGATTCGACCTTCACCGTTGGCCGTTCACCGAGGGTGAATACCTCGCGGCGATACTGCATTCGCGAACCCGCAGCCGGGGCATGCGGTGCCAGGTAATAGCGCAGCCGGGCGTCGTCGTCGCTTTCATAAATTGGTGGTACCGGCGGGAATGCCGCAGGGTCACCCGCATCGAGCAACTGCCTTTCAAGGCCCATGTCCGCCAGCCGTGCATCGAGGTTGCTGCCGGTCGCCCACCACGCCAGCATCTGCTTGATACGGGCGTTGTATTTGCGTTCGTGGGTTTGCAGGCGCACGCAGAAAGCTTCCAGCGCGAGGGTCAGCAATTCGCTTTCGTTATCGAGGCTGGTCTTGAGTTTCGCCGCGCTGTCCGGCGCCCGGGTGCCGACGTATTCGACAACGAAGGTCTTGAACTCGGCAAGCAAGTCTTCGAAGGCGTCGACAGTGATCAGCGCCGGTTCGGCCAATTGGTTCTGGCCGGGGATCAACATGCTCATGTCACGACCTCGAATGTCTGTTGACGGTTTTTCCAGGTGCCGGCGAAACGCAGCAGCAGACCGGCGCCCTGACGGCTGGCGACGATCACGCTCGGCTGAAAATCGCTGATCCCGTTCTGCGCGTTGTAGAACGCCTGAGCCGCGTGGCTCTGGGCCAGAAGCAGAACGTCGTCACCGAGGTTCTGCCCCAGCAGCGTGGGGATCAGCGAGCCATAAAGGGGCCTTTTTTGCCGGGTGCCCAGCGGCGTGGTCAGGGCCCGGGTCGCGCGCTGCACAAACTGCAGCCAGTCGTCGACCGTGGCCCCGGAGTCTCTATCGATTCCGATCATGGGTAGCTCTTGATTCAGGGGCTGATGACGCGGCCCTGGTGATCCACCAACGGGCCGCTGAAGTGCACGCCCAGGGCGTCGATGCTCAGGCCGACGCCGCCCAGTTGCAGGCTGATCAGCTGTGGCGTCATCGTCAGTTGCGCCGGGCCGATGCTCAGTGCAAGCGATTCGCGAGAACCGGTGAAAGCCGCCGGGCCGTTCTGCCAGTGCAGAATGTGTGTGGCGTCGTCGTAGCCGCTTTCACTGCCATCAACGTGCACCCGGCGCGTCAGCGTCGGTACCGTCGCCGTCGGTGGAAAGCGGTCACTGTTCAAGCCGAACAACGCCACGCTTTGCGCGCCGCTTTCACCGCTGCCGTAGTTGAGCAGCAGACACTGCTCGCCCACGCTGGGAATTCGTGACTCGCTCTGCGCTCCGGCGCTCGGGTTGAAGAACTTGATCGCCGGCGTGAGCAATCCTCCGTGGCTGACTTGGCAGGTGTTGCTCGCGGCATCGACTGCCTGACAGACGCCGATGCGACAGAAATTCTCGGCGCGTCGGTGCAGGTCGTCGATTTCCGCTTCCATCTCGGCCAGCCGCTCGATGATCGGCCCCAGTTGCATGCGCAGTAATGCGTCGAACATCGGTCAAGCCTCCAGCGCGGTGTATTGGTCGGGGTCATCGATGTTGCTGACTTCCCAGGTACGGGCGAATTTCGGCGTGCCGAGCGGGTCGTCGAGCAAGGTCGGGCCGAGATAGAGGGTCTGGGTGAAAGTCAGGGTCCAAGCCTTGTATTGCTGATCGGCGCGTGTGAGCACTGACGGCAAACCATCAATATTCATCGGCAGATCACATTGAGCGCCGGGCAGGCTCCAACGGTTGTCGGTGATCAGGTTTTTCAGTACGGCGATCAGATCGCACGCGGCAAATGCACTCGCAGAAAGTGCCGGAATGACTTGCAGCGACACCGTCATGACGTGGGCGATACGCCCGTCAGCGGCACGTGCGCCCGGTGCATTACGGTCGAAGTCGATCAACGCCCAGGCCTGAGCGCCGGGTGCCGTGAAGTCGTCGTGATTGCCAACCTGCAGATTCAGGCCGTCGCTGTTGCGCAAGGTTGTCGCCATCGCCGTGAACAGCTGCGAAGGCTGCTGGATCGGTGCGGGCATGCATGACCTCCTTTTCAATTGTCCACGCGCAGCCCCGCCGCATCAGTTGCAGCGAGGCAGGAAAGTGTTGAGTTACTGGGGATCGCGCGGCGGGGGAACTTCGCAGACGCCGATGCGCTTGGCGGCCCAGCGTTCGTACAGACCGATGGCCACGTCGGCCCCGGCCATGGCGGTCAGGCAACCGAAGGCACCGGCGGCCCAGATGGATAGCCCGGCGGCGTACAGCAGCATGATCGCCGAGACGCCGCAGATCATGCAGGCGCCGGAGCGCAGGGCCAGACGCCGCAGCAATGACCAGCCGCGGGCGCCCTCCTTGTCGGCGCGCCACATTTCGCCGGACACCCCTCCCACTACAGCGAGGAGGATGACCAGCCAGATCGGCATGTCCGCCAACGCTTGTTGCTCGTTTGTCATGTCACGCCTCCTGTAAGTGCGGATGAATAAAGAACGGTGAAAAGCCAACCCACGCTGCTCCCCGGTTATGGGCGCTACAGGCGCTCAACAATGACGTTATCGATAAAGGCAAAGTTGGCGTTCGGGTTTTGCTCGTTGAAAAACGCGAGCGTTGTCTGCGCTGTGATGGCGGTGAATTCGTAAGTGATGGTGCTCCACTCCACTGCAACACCTTTAGCCGTCGGGGTATTGAACGTCGACGTTTGCCCGGCCACTTTGACCTGGATGACACCGTCACCGGAGCGGCTGGCAAACCGCGAATTACCTGCGCTGAAGGTGAGTCGGTACTTCGCCCCGATGGTCGTGGCGAAGTTCTGTTGAATCCCGCCACCATTGCCATAAACATAATTGGCCAGATCTACGATCATCACGCCGTCGGCTGCGACGGAGCCGCCAATTGCATTTGGCATGTTGAAGTACTCGGCACCGGACAGAAAGGTTGTCCAGCCGGTGATCGCATTGGTTTTGGCGGGAGTGTCCAGAATGCAGCCACCACCGCAGGTCGACTGTTCAAAACTGCCGTTGACCAACAAGTTGGCTGCCAGCACATTCGTGCCTGCACCGAGCAACATTGCGCTGGCCAGGAACGGAGCAAGATATTTCTTAAACATATTCGGGTTTCTCTTCCGTGAAAGGATTGATGGGTAATGCCTCAGGGGTTATTGCGAACAAGGTAGGCATTCCAAAAAGCCCGGCATTACGCCGGGCTTTTCAGTAATGCGTTCCTTCGCCTTCCTTCAAATCCCGTATCCGAGAAGGAAGCTGACTTTTCGGCGCTACTGGCGCGGTACGAGTCCATTCAAATTGTTTTTCCGACCGCGGTCCCTGCCCGCCGGATAACTGCTCTTGGTGCTTTACGCTGCACACCCGGGTCAGTTGCCAACCCTCTGAACCGTTGAGGCCGGTTCATCGCTGCCTGTTCTTGTGGAACTAAAGAGCTGTTGTTGCCAGCCGCTTTGTTGAGCGGCTTGGTGGCAAGAATATGCATGAATGCATATACAGTCAATGCATAAATGCATTTATTTATGCGCAATAAATGCACAGCTGCATGCGGCCCGCATAAATAAAGGGTTCGAGGGTTTTGTTAAGACGAAAAAAAACCCGTCATGAGACGGGTTTGCTGTGGAGGGGATTGCCTATCGGGCGTACATGCCCCACCAGAAGACGTGACCAAGGATGACGATCTGCTCGTCCTGCATATCCTGGAAGCTGTAGTCCTCGTCCGGATGTTCATCACGGTTGAAACTGCGCAGACGGATACCGGTCGGCAGGCGGTAGAGCTGCTTCACGCGCAACTGGCCGTTGTGGTTGATCGCGTACAGATCGCCATCGATGATATCGCCGATGCCGCACTTGCCGGCATTGACTCCGACCGTGGCGCCGTCACGCAACACCGGCATCATGCTGTTACCGCGCACCGTCACGCATTTGGCCTGGTCGAACTGCACACCGTTATGGCGCAGGCTGCGTTTGCCGAAGCGCAGGCTAGAGCGTTCGCTCTCTTCGATGACGAATCTTCCTGATCCAGCAGCCAATTCAACCTCACGAAGAAAGGGCACCGACACCTCGTCGTCATCGACAGGGGTATCGTCGTCCCACAGGCTTATGTCCTTGAGTTCCGCATGCACGTCATCGCGCGCGCCACCGGTCGCGATCGCGACATCGGCGCGGCCACGTAATTGATCAGTGCTCACATTGAAGTATTCGGCGATCTTCGAGATATGTTTATCCGAAGGATCGACGATCTTCCCGCTGAGAATCCGCGAGAGCGTTGATTGAGGCACGCCGGTGCGACGGTGGAGCTCCGTGGGGGAGATCCCGTGCTGGTCGAGCAGTGCTCTTAAGACGGAGGATACGTTGCGTTTTTGCATAACGCGCATAGTGCTTGAAGTTTTTTCCGAAGACAAATGCTGATTTGCATAAATCGTGCATAAATCACAATTAAACGCAAAAAGTGTCAGCCGGCCGTCATGCCTGCGTCGAGCCGACCGCCCATGGTAACCTTGCGCCCATCGCGGAAAAGCCCGGCGGTTGCCCTCGCTTTTGCCCTACATCATTTAACGAGTTACCTGACAATCCGATGAATAAAGCCGTCTCCGACCTGTCCTCCCACACCCCGATGATGCAGCAATACTGGCGCCTGAAGAATCAGCACCCGGATCAGCTGATGTTCTATCGCATGGGCGACTTCTACGAGATCTTCTATGAAGACGCGAAGAAGGCTGCCAAATTGCTCGACATCACCCTGACCGCACGTGGTCAGTCGGCAGGGCAGGCGATTCCGATGTGCGGGATTCCCTACCACGCGGCGGAAGGTTACCTGGCGAAACTGGTCAAGCTCGGCGAGTCGGTGGTGATCTGCGAGCAGGTCGGCGATCCGGCCACCAGCAAGGGCCCGGTGGAACGTCAGGTGGTGCGCATCATCACCCCGGGTACGGTCAGCGACGAAGCGCTGCTTGATGAACGCCGCGACAACCTGATTGCCGCCGTGCTAGGCGACGAGCGCCTGTTCGGTCTGGCAGTGCTGGACATCACCAGCGGCAACTTTACTGTGCTCGAGATCAAGGGCTGGGAAAACCTGCTGGCGGAGCTGGAGCGAGTCAACCCGGTGGAACTGCTGATCCCGGACGATTGGCCGAAAGACCTGCCGGCGGAAAAACGCCGTGGTGTGCGTCGTCGCGCGCCGTGGGATTTCGAGCGTGATTCGGCGCTGAAAAGTCTCTGCCAGCAGTTTTCCACACAAGACCTGAAAGGCTTCGGTTGCGAAACCCTGACCCTGGCCATCGGCGCGGCCGGTTGCCTGCTGGCCTATGCCAAGGAAACCCAGCGCACCGCCCTGCCCCATCTGCGCAGCCTGCGTCATGAGCGTCTGGACGACACCGTGGTGCTCGACGGCGCCAGCCGTCGCAACCTCGAACTCGACACTAACCTGGCTGGTGGTCGCGACAACACCCTGCAATCGGTGGTTGATCGCTGCCAGACCGCCATGGGCAGCCGTTTGCTGACCCGCTGGCTGAACCGTCCGCTGCGCGATCTGACCGTCCTGCTGGCGCGCCAGACCTCGATCACTTGTTTGCTCGACGGCTATCGCTTCGAAAAGCTGCAGCCGCAGCTCAAGGAAATCGGCGACATCGAGCGGATTCTCGCGCGTATCGGCCTGCGCAATGCGCGGCCCCGTGACCTCGCTCGCCTGCGCGATGCCCTCGGTGCCCTGCCGCAACTGCAAGTGGCGATGACCGACCTCGAAGCACCGCACCTGCAACGCCTGGCGACCACCACCAGCACCTACCCGGAACTGGCGGCGCTGCTGGAAAAAGCCATCATCGACAACCCGCCAGCGGTGATCCGCGACGGCGGCGTGCTGAAAACCGGTTACGACAGCGAACTCGATGAGCTGCAATCGCTGAGCGAGAACGCCGGCCAGTTCCTTATCGATCTGGAAGCCCGGGAAAAGGCCCGCACCGGTCTGGCCAACCTGAAAGTCGGTTACAACCGCATTCACGGCTACTTCATCGAACTGCCGAGCAAGCAAGCCGAATCGGCTCCAGCCGATTACATCCGGCGCCAGACGCTCAAGGGCGCCGAGCGCTTCATCACGCCTGAGCTGAAAGAATTCGAAGACAAGGCGCTTTCGGCCAAGAGCCGTGCCCTGGCTCGCGAGAAAATGCTCTACGAGGCGCTGCTGGAAGACCTGATCAGCCAGTTGCCACCGCTGCAGGATACTGCCGGCGCATTGGCCGAGTTGGACGTGCTGAGCAACCTTGCCGAGCGTGCGCTGAACCTTGATCTGAACTGCCCACGCTTCGTCAGCGAGCCGTGCATGCGCATCACCCAAGGGCGTCACCCGGTGGTCGAGCAAGTGCTGACTACGCCATTCGTGGCCAACGACCTGAGTCTGGATGACAACACCCGGATGCTGGTGATCACCGGCCCGAACATGGGTGGTAAATCCACCTACATGCGCCAAACCGCATTGATCGTGCTGCTGGCGCATATCGGCAGCTTCGTGCCGGCGGCCAGTTGCGAGTTGTCGCTGGTGGACCGGATCTTCACCCGAATCGGTTCCAGCGATGACCTGGCCGGTGGCCGTTCGACCTTCATGGTCGAGATGAGCGAAACCGCCAACATCCTGCACAACGCCACCGAGCGCAGTCTGGTGCTGATGGACGAAGTTGGGCGCGGCACCAGCACCTTCGACGGTCTGTCGCTGGCATGGGCGGCCGCCGAGCGTCTGGCGCATCTGCGTGCCTATACTCTATTTGCCACGCACTATTTCGAACTGACCGTGTTGCCGGAAGCCGAGCCGCTGGTGGCCAACGTGCACCTCAACGCCACTGAGCACAACGAGCGCATCGTGTTCCTGCACCACGTGTTGCCGGGGCCTGCCAGCCAGAGCTACGGCCTGGCGGTGGCGCAACTGGCCGGCGTGCCGAGTGAAGTGATCGTGCGGGCCCGTGAGCACCTGAGCCGACTGGAAGACACCGCATTGCCGCATGAAGCGCCCAAGCCTGCCGTCAAAGGCAAACCGGCGGTCCCCCAGCAGAGCGACATGTTTGCCAGCCTGCCGCACCCAGTGCTCGATGAGTTGGCCAAAGTGGACCTCGATGACCTGACACCGCGTCGAGCGCTCGAATTGTTATATGCACTTAAGAACCGGATCTAAGCAGCGAAGAACCGGATATAACGCAAACGGCTTCAAGCTGTTAGAATCTCGCGCGGTTTGGGATGCTGCTGGCTAATAGCCTGGCTGGCAGACATCGCTCCCGAACCTGGCGACCCCACCGTGAAGGGGCTACGCTGCCGCCGCCTGAGGAGAAAATTAGAAATGACCTTCGTCGTCACCGACAACTGCATCAAGTGCAAGTACACCGACTGCGTAGAAGTCTGTCCGGTGGACTGCTTTTACGAAGGCCCGAACTTCCTGGTGATTCACCCGGACGAGTGCATCGACTGCGCCCTGTGCGAACCGGAATGCCCGGCCGTCGCGATTTTCTCCGAGGATGAAGTTCCGGAGGATATGCAGGAGTTCATTCAACTGAACGTTGAATTGGCTGAAATCTGGCCGAACATCACCGAGAAGAAAGAATCGCTGCCGGATGCCGAAGAGTGGGATGGCGTCAAAGGCAAGATCAAAGACCTCGAACGCTGATCTGTCGCGCGTTACCAAAAGGCCCCTTGCGGGCCTTTTTGCTTTTTCGGAATTTACTTTTCTACAGGCAAAAAAAGGGGCGGTTTGACCCGCCCACATTTTTTCCCTATTCCCTGTATTCCTTTTCATCGTCCTGATGAATCGCGTCCTGCGATGTCCGTTCCCCTCTTCCTTGAAGGGCGTGTCTGTCCGTCGACACAGTGCTGATACTAGAGAGTTCCCTGCCGAGAGCAATCGGCCCGGCGGGGTGAAAGTCGCTGTAATAAGCACTTCATATTAAAAAATAAGCATATAAATCAATTGGTTAAAAACGACTCTCGGCAGAAGTCGACGTCTACCGTCCTGCAAAAATGGGGAACGCTTACGAAAGAGTAAGCCAAGGCTTACACCGCAAGACTACAAACGATGGAAATGCTGACCATTTGTCCGGCAATGAACTTTGTGGCGAGGGAGCTTGCTCCCGCTTGAGTGCGCAGCGCTCATGAACCTTTAGGGTTGCTGCGCAACCCGGCGGGAGCAAGCTCCCTCGCCACAGACAGTCATCAGCCAATATCCGAGCAATAAAAAAGCCCCGAACCAGTCGGGGCTTCTTGCAGCAGGCGTGTGAGGCGCTTACTGAAACAGCGACTCGCTCGACAGGCCATTCTTCTCGAGGATTTCGCGAAGGCGCTTGAGGCCTTCCACCTGGATCTGCCGCACCCGTTCACGGGTCAGGCCGATCTCCAGGCCTACGTCTTCCAGCGTGCTGCTCTCATGGCCGCGCAGGCCGAAGCGGCGTACGACCACCTCGCGCTGCTTGTCGGTCAGTTCCGAGAGCCATTGATCGATGCTCTGCGACAGGTCGTCATCCTGCAGCAGTTCACATGGATCGGTCGGACGGTCATCCGTCAGGGTGTCCAGCAGGGTTTTATCCGAATCCGGACCCAGCGAGACATCGACCGAAGAAACCCGCTCGTTCAGGCCGAGCATGCGCTTGACCTCGCCCACCGGTTTTTCCAGCAGGTTGGCGATTTCTTCGGGTGAGGGTTCGTGATCGAGCTTTTGCGTCAGCTCCCGTGCCGCCCGCAGGTACACGTTGAGCTCCTTGACCACATGGATCGGCAACCGGATGGTCCGGGTCTGATTCATGATCGCGCGCTCGATGGTCTGACGGATCCACCAGGTCGCGTAGGTCGAGAAGCGGAAGCCACGTTCGGGATCGAACTTTTCCACTGCGCGGATCAGGCCGAGATTACCCTCTTCGATCAGATCCAGCAGCGACAGCCCCCGATTGACGTAACGCCGGGCAATCTTCACGACCAGCCGCAGGTTACTTTCAATCATGCGCTTGCGCCCGGCAGGGTCGCCACTTTGCGACAGACGCGCAAAATGAACTTCTTCCTCCGGGGAGAGCAGTGGTGAAAAGCCGATTTCGTTGAGATACAGCTGCGTGGCATCGAGTGCCCGAGTGTAGTCGATGTACTTGTGTTGTTTAAGTGAAGCGGATTGTCTGGATTTGGAACGAACGGAAGGTGGAGCAGCCCCTTCATCATTCGACATCGAAGATTCCGAATCGATGCCGGCCTCCATAAGGAGAACCTCATCGTCGATGTCAAACTCCGGCACTTCTTTACTGAGAGCCATTGTTATAGTCCTTTGGTGAGTTCGACCCCAAGCTCAAGCGACGCCTTTATCCTTGGCAGCGCTGGAGCCTGTCCCCTCTACGCGACGGAACAGGCTGGCCTCAAATCAACGTTTGGGCAGGAACTGCAGCGGATCTACAGGTTTACCTTGGCGGCGAATCTCAAAATGCAGTTTCACCCGGTCTGTACCCGTGGACCCCATTTCGGCAATTGTCTGTCCGACCTTGACCTGCTGCCCCTCCCGTACCAACAGCCTGCGGTTATGTCCGTAGGCACTGACGTAGGTTTCGCTGTGTTTGATGATGACTAATTCGCCGTAGCCCCTTAAGCCACTCCCGGCGTAAACCACCGTCCCATCAGACGCAGCTAAAACAGGCTGTCCCAAATCTCCGGCGATATCAATTCCTTTATTCAAACTACCGTTTGAAGAGAATTTTCCAATCAGAATGCCATTAGATGGCCATCCCCAGCCGGTCGGGGCCGGGCCCGGTGGAGGCATCGGAGCCGGAGCCGATTTGTTCGCGACGGACGGTGCAGCCCCCGCAGCAGCGGCTCCGGAGCCGGTCACGGTGGTGGTCGTCGTGCCATTCGCCTGGCGCCGGATTACCGTGGTTTTGCTCGACGATGATGGCGCGGAACTGCCGTTGCTCACCACCGCTGTCGGTGTTGAACCGGTGCGGCCGTCAAAGCGAATTGTCTGACCCGGGTGGATCGTATACGGCGTAGGAATATTGTTGCGGGCCGCGAGGGCTTTGTAGTCCCAGCCGTAGCGAAAAGCGATGGAAAACAGCGTATCGCCCGGACGGACTACATACTGCCCGGTCGTGACGGCCGGACGCTGGGCCGCCGCGCTGTTGCGATCGACCACCCGCACGTTGCTCGATTTGGTGCTGGAGCAACCGACCAGCAGGGTGCTCAATACAAGGCCAGTCACCAGGCGCTGAAAGCTCGTGTTACCCATACGCTGCGCAATGACTGTGAGACTCACCCGCCGCTCCCTTTGTGGTGGCTGAAATATGTGGAATGCCGAATCGCGGCAAGTAGTGTCGCAAGTATAACGGGCCGAACAGGCTTTACCGTTAAAGATGCGAAAACGCTTCACGCACACGTTTGCCCTTGGACAATCAGTTGCGTTTAAACCATCGCTGCCGGTGTAAGACACAAGCCAGCGCAAGGAATTCAGCGCCCGCAAACAAATGCTCAGGCCAGCGGGCCATTGAGCAATGGCACGAAGCGTACAGCTCCCAATACGTGACGGGAAAAGCCGTGTTCTTCACGCACGATTAGCATCAGTTGCTGCACTTCCCCCGAGCCGACCGGAATCACCATCCGCCCACCCGGTGCCAGTTGATCGAGCAAGGCCTGCGGCACGTCGGTCGCGACTGCGGTGACGATGATGCCGTTGTACGGCGCCAGCGCCGGCCAGCCTTCCCAGCCATCACCCCAGCGGAACACCACGTTGCGCAGGTTGAGTTCGACCAGGCGTTCCTTGGCCCGATCCTGCAGGACCTTGATGCGTTCGACCGAAAATACCCGCTCGACCAGTTGCGACAGCACGGCCGTCTGGTAACCCGAACCGGTACCGATCTCCAGCACCTTGTCCAGCGGTCCCGCCTCCAGCAGCAGCTCGCTCATGCGCGCCACCATATAAGGCTGGGAGATGGTCTGGTTGTGGCCGATTGGCAGTGCGGTGTCTTCGTAGGCACGATGCGCCAGCGCTTCATCGACAAACAGATGACGCGGCGTACGGCGGATCACTTCCAGCACCTTGGCGTTGGACAGGCCTTCTTCATATAGACGCTGGATCAGACGTTCACGGGTGCGCTGCGACGTCATGCCGATGCCACTGCGCAGTCTGTCTTCGTGTTCACGAGCCATCAGCGCAGTTCCTCCAGCCAGCCGTCGAGACTTCTGAAGGCATCATTGAAAGTGCGATCGAGCTGCAACGGAGTGATCGACACATACCCCTGCATCACCGCATGAAAGTCGGTGCCCGGGCCGCCGTCTTCGGCATCACCGGCCGCAGCAATCCAGTAGCCGGCCTTGCCACGCGGGTCGACCACTTTCATCGGCGCCGCAGCACGGGCGCGATGGCCCAGACGGGTCAGTTGAATGCCACGAATATGATCGATCGGCAGATTGGGAATGTTCACGTTCAGCACCGTGCGCGGCGGCAGATCCAGCCCGGCGTGGGCCTCGACCAGTTTGCGCGCGAAATGTGCGGCTGTCGCCAGGTTGTCCACCTGTCGTGAGCACAGCGAGAACGCAAACGAAGGGCGCTTGAGAAAGCGCCCTTCGAGGGCAGCCGCCACGGTACCGGAATACAGCACGTCATCGCCCAGATTGGCACCGAGGTTGATCCCGGAAACCACCATGTCCGGCTCGCGCTCCAGCAGGCCGTTGAGGCCCAGGTGCACACAGTCGGTCGGCGTACCGTTGAGGCTGATGAAACCGTTTGCCAGGTATTGCGGGTGCAACGGACGGTCGAGCGTCAGCGAACTGCTGGCGCCGCTTTTGTCCTGCTCCGGGGCGATAACCACGCACTCGGTGTAATCCGCCAGCGCAGCATAAAGCGCGGCGAGACCGGGTGCGGTTACCCCATCGTCGTTAGAAATCAGAATACGCATGGGCTGTCCGTCTGCCCCACCGGCACCAGATCAACGAGTTCGCGCACCAATACGGTGGCGAAGCATCCGGCCGGGAGGACGAATTCCAGTTGCAGAATGTCAGGCTGGGGATAATGCCACGACAACCCGCCAATGGGCAGCCGCAGGATGCGACGTTCGTGGCTCATTCCGGCATTGATCAACCAATCGCGCAGATCCGCTTCACGCTCGGCAATCCCCTGCTCCAGATCATGGACAGCGCCAGCGGCGGGTGAGTCACCTTCGCCCCACTGCGGACCGGTCGGGTGCAGGTCGAGAATCGCCAGGCGCGGATCGCTGCATTCGGCCTCACCGGCCGGGAAAAAACTGCGGCTGTCGGTGAACGCCAGCAGATCGCCGACTTGCGCCTGCTGCCAGGTGCCATCGGCAACCCGAGCGGCCAGTACCTGATTGAACAGAAAACTGCGCGCCGTCGATAGCAGCCGCGAGCGCACATTGCGCTGCTCCGGTAGCGCCTTGCGCGCCGCCCAGGCACGCGCATCAACGACGTTACCGCCGTCATGGCCGAAACGCTGGGCGCCGAAATAATTGGGAATGCCTTGCTTGGCGATCAGTTGCAGACGCTGCTCGATCGCATCCTTGTCGCCGGCAAACTGGGTCAGGCGCAAGGTGAAGCCGTTCGCCGAATGCGCGCCGCGTTGCAGCTTGCGCTTGTGGCGCGTGGTCTTGAGGATCTTCAGCGTGTCGTTTTCCGCCGCCGAGAGATCCGGATCAGCCTTGCCCGGCAGTTGCACGCTGAACCACTGACGGGTCAACGCCTGACGATCCTTCAGCCCGGCATAACTGACGGTGCGCAACGGCACGCCGGCGGCCTTGGCAATTCGGCGCGCTGCTTCTTCGGTATTCAGGCCACGTTTTTCGACCCAGATCCACAGGTGCTCACCATCGCCGCTGAACGGGATGTCGAGCACTTCATCGACCTGAAAATCTTCGGCAATGGCTTTCAGAACCGCAGTGCCGAGTGGTTCGCCATAGGCCCGCGGGCCAAGCAATTGCAGTTCGTTCATGCGCGCAGCAACAAGGCAACGGAATGCACGGCGATGCCTTCTTCGCGACCGACAAAGCCGAGCTTTTCGGTGGTGGTAGCTTTCACGTTCACTTGATCCAGTTCAACTTGCAGATCGGCGGCGATCAACGCGCGCATCGCTTCGATATGCGGGGCCATTTTCGGTGCCTGAGCGACGATGGTGTTGTCGACGTTGCCGACTTTCCAACCCTTGGCGTGGATCAGCGCGACCACATGCCGCAGCAGCACACGGCTGTCGGCGCCCTTGAATTGCGGGTCGGTGTCCGGAAAGTGCTTGCCGATATCGCCCAGCGCGGCCGCGCCGAGCAAGGCATCGCTCAAGGCGTGCAGCAGAACGTCACCGTCGGAATGAGCGAGCAGCCCGAAGCCGTGTGCAATACGCACGCCGCCCAGAGTAATGAAATCGCCTTCAGCGAAACGGTGAACATCGTAGCCGTGGCCAATACGCATAAAAAAACGCCCCGATTTTTGTCAGGGCGTGATTCTACCTGCATTAACCGCGCAGGGCGCGTGCGTGATGCTGCAAGTGGTCGTCAATGAAGCTTGAGATGAAGAAATAGCTGTGGTCGTAGCCCGGTTGCAGGCGCAGCGTCAGCGGATGACCCGCTTGTTTTGCAGCTTGTTGCAGGGCTTCGGGTTTGAGCTGCGTGGCGAGGAAGTCATCGCGATCACCCTGATCGACCAGCAACGGCAGTTTTTCGGTGGCTTCAGCGATCAGCGCGCAGGCATCCCATTCTTTCCACTTGGAACGGTCTTCGCCCAGATAGCGGGAGAACGCTTTCTGCCCCCACGGGCAATCCATCGGGTTGTTGATCGGCGAAAACGCCGACACCGACTGGTAACGCCCCGGATTGCGCAGCGCGCAGACCAGTGCACCGTGACCGCCCATGGAGTGGCCGCTGATGCTGCGTTTGTCCGACGCCGGGAAATGCGCTTCAACCAATGAAGGCAATTCCTGCACGACATAGTCATGCATCCGATAGTGCCGCGACCACGGTTCCTGCGTGGCATTCAGGTAGAACCCGGCACCGAGACCGAAATCCCAGGCGCCATCTGGATCACCCGGCACATCCGGGCCGCGCGGACTGGTGTCCGGCGCGACGATGATCAGACCGAGTTCGGCGGCCATGCGCATCGCCCCGGCCTTCTGCATGAAGTTCTCGTCGGTGCAGGTCAGACCGGACAGCCAGTACAGCACCGGCAGCTTGCCACCCTGCTCCGCTTGCGGCGGCAAATACACGGCAAACACCATGTCGCAACCAAGCACGTCGGAACGGTGGCGATAGCGCTTGTGCCAGCCGCCGAAACTTTTCTGACAGGAGATGTTTTCCAGACTCATGTAAAGACTCCTACGCGGCCCCGGCTATAAACCTTCAAGGTCTGTAGCCGTGGCGTCGCGATTGATCAGAAATGAATGACGGTGCGGATGCTCTTGCCTTCGTGCATCAGGTCGAAGGCCTTGTTGATGTCTTCCAGACCCATGGTGTGGGTAATGAAAGTATCCAGCGGAATCTCGCCGCTCTGCGCCATGTCGACATAGCTTGGCAGCTCGGTACGGCCACGCACGCCGCCGAATGCCGAACCACGCCAGACGCGACCGGTCACCAGCTGGAACGGACGGGTCGAAATTTCCTGACCGGCACCGGCAACACCGATGATCACCGATTCGCCCCAGCCCTTGTGGCAGCATTCCAGCGCCGCGCGCATCAGTTGCACGTTGCCGATGCACTCGAAGGAGAAATCGACGCCGCCGTCGGTCATGTCGACGATCACTTCCTGGATCGGACGATCGAAGTCTTTCGGGTTGACGCAATCGGTGGCGCCCAACTGCTTGGCGATTTCGAACTTGGCCGGGTTGATGTCGATGGCGATGATCCGCGCAGCCTTGGCTTTCACTGCACCGATGACTGCCGACAGACCGATGCCGCCGAGACCGAAGATCGCCACAGTGTCACCCGGCTTGACCTTGGCGGTGTTGATCACCGCACCGATACCGGTGGTTACACCGCAACCGAGCAGGCAGACCTTTTCCAGCGGCGCATCCTTGGCGATTTTCGCCACGGAGATTTCCGGCAGTACGGTGTATTCCGAGAACGTCGAAGTACCCATGTAGTGGAAAATCGTTTGGCCCTTGTAGGAAAAGCGCGAAGTGCCGTCCGGCATCAGGCCTTTGCCCTGAGTAGCGCGAATCGCCTGGCACAGGTTGGTCTTGCCCGACTTGCAGAATTTGCACTGGCCGCATTCCGGGGTGTACAGCGGAATCACGTGGTCACCGACGGCGACCGAGGTGACGCCCTCGCCGATGGCTTCAACGATCGCGCCACCTTCGTGGCCGAGGATCGACGGGAAGATACCTTCCGGATCCGCGCCGGACAGGGTGTAGGCATCGGTGTGGCAAACCCCGGAAGCCACCACGCGCAGCAACACTTCACCGGCCTTGGGCATGGCCACATCGACTTCTACGATTTCCAGCGGCTTCTTGGCCTCGAAGGCAACGGCGGCGCGCGACTTGATCATGCTGACTCTCCAGTGAATCCAATGAATAAAAAACCAGACCGGCAGTGTAGTTCAGCGCCAACTGATTAATAATCCGGACAAATGCAAAATATTATTGCTGTACAGGGATAATCAAATGTCCGAAAACCGCTGGGAAGGTATCGACGAGTTCGTCGCCGTCGCCGAATGCAGCCAATTCACCGCTGCGGCCGAACGCCTTGGGGTTTCCTCCTCACACATCAGTCGACAAATCGTACGGCTGGAGGATCGATTACAGACGCGCCTGCTCTACCGCAGCACCCGTCGTGTGACCCTGACCGAAGCCGGTCAGACCTTTCTGCAGCATTGTCAGCGCCTGCAGGACGGTCGCGAAGAAGCTCTGCGCGCGGTCGGCGACCTGACCAGCGAACCGAAAGGCATGCTGCGCATGACCTGCGCCGTGGCCTATGGCGAGCGGTTTATCGTGCCGCTGGTGACGCGGTTCATGGGGCAATACCCGCAACTGCGCGTTGATATCGAGCTGAGTAACCGCCAACTCGATCTGGTGCATGAGGGGCTGGATCTGGCGATCCGTCTGGGCCGATTGCAGGATTCTCGATTGGTCGCCACCCGCCTGGCGCCGCGTCGGATGTACCTGTGCGCGTCTCCTTCCTACGTGGAACGGTATGGCCGCCCACACAGCTTGTCGGAACTGAGTCGGCACAATTGCCTGATCGGCAGTTCGGATCTGTGGCAACTGGAACAGAACGGCCGGGAATTTTCCCAGCGCGTACAGGGAAACTGGCGCTGCAACAGTGGGCAAGCGGTGCTGGATGCGGCGCTGCAAGGGGTCGGCCTGTGTCAGTTGCCGGACTATTACGTGCTGGAGCATTTGCACAGTGGTGCGCTGATTTCGCTGCTGGAGGCGCATCAGCCGCCGAATACGGCGGTGTGGGCCTTGTATCCACAGCAGCGGCATTTGTCGCCGAAGGTGCGCAAGCTGGTGGATTTCTTGAAGGAAGGATTGGCCGAGCGGCCGGAGTATCGGGGCTGAGTGATGGGTTGCTTGAACGATCGCCTTCGCGAGCAGGCTCGCTCCCACAGGGGATCGGCGGTGCATGCAAATTCGGGGTCAGGCGCAAATCAAATGTGGGAGCGAGCTTGCTCGCGAAGGCAATCTGACAGGCTCCACAGCAATCAACGGCGATTAGCCCAACGCTGACGCAACCACTCCAGGTCTTCCGGCCGGGTGACCTTGAGGTTGTCCGCCCGCCCTTCGATCAGACGCGGCGCCAGACCGGCCCACTCCATCGCCGAGGCTTCATCGGTAATCACCGCATCCGCCACCAGACTGTCGGCCAACGCCCGATGCAAGGCACCGAGACGGAACATCTGCGGCGTATAGGCTTGCCAGATCACGCTGCGATCCACGGTTTCAAGCACACGACCGTGCTTGTCGACCCGCTTCAGGGTATCGCGCGCCGGCACGGCCAGCAGACCGCCGACGGCATCATCCGCCAGTTCAACCAGCAACTTGTCGAGATCGTCGCGACTCAGGTTGGGCCGTGCCGCATCGTGCACCAGCACCCAGTCATCGTCATCGGCACCCTGAGCATGCAAATGCAGCAAAGCGTTCAGCACCGACCCGGAACGCTCCGTGCCACCCTCGACCCGCTGAATCCGCGAGTCGCTGGCGCAAGCCAGGTTTGGCCAATAAGGATCATCAACCGCCAGACTGACCACCAGCCCCTTGAGGCTCGGGTGATCAAGGAAACAGCCGAGGCTGTGTTCGAGAATTGTGCGCCCGCCCAGTTGCAGGTATTGCTTGGGACGGTCTGCGGCCATTCGGGCACCGACGCCCGCGGCAGGAATCACGGCCCAGAAGGCCGGCAGAGAATCGATCATTGCGCGAGCTGGTAAAGGGTTTCACCGTCCTTGACCATGCCCAGCTCATGGCGAGCCCGTTCTTCAACGGTCTCCATGCCTTTCTTCAACTCGCTGACTTCGGCGTCCATCACCCGATTGCGCTCCAGCAGGCCTTCGTTCTCGGCGTGCTGATCAGCAATCTGCTGCTTCAGCTCGGCGACCTGCGCCAGACTGCCATTGCCCACCCACAGGCGGTACTGCAGACCGGCCAGCAGCAAGAGCAAAACGAGAAACAACCAGTAAGGACTGCGCATCGAATATCAGGTATCCAGTGAAAAAAGACAGCCACGCCAAAACTTTGAAACGTCTGATAGCACGAAGCCTGGAAGATCCAGGCTTGTGCATGTAAGGCATCAGATTAGTGGCAAATCCATCGCTGTCACGACTTTTCCGACACAATCCGGTGTCTTTTTACCATCTACTGCTTAACCGCGGAACTCGGAGCGACCGTTGTACTTGGCTTTGCCATTCAACTGCTCTTCGATACGCAGCAGTTGGTTGTACTTGGAAACGCGGTCGGAACGGCACAGCGAACCGGTCTTGATCTGGCCAGCCGAAGTGCCCACGGCCAGGTCGGCGATGGTCGAATCTTCGGTTTCGCCCGAACGGTGCGAGATCACCGCGGTATAACCGGCAGCCTTGGCCATCTGGATGGCTTCCAGGGTTTCGGTCAGGGTGCCGATCTGGTTGAACTTGATCAGGATCGAGTTGGCGATCTTTTTATCGATGCCTTCTTTCAGGATCTTGGTGTTGGTCACGAACAGGTCGTCGCCGACCAGTTGGGTCTTCTCGCCGATCTTGTCGGTGAGGATCTTCCAGCCAGCCCAGTCGGACTCGTCCAGACCGTCTTCGATCGAGATGATCGGATAACGTTCGGTCAGGCCTTTCAGATAATCGGCGAAACCTTCAGCGGTGAACACCTGGCCTTCACCGGACAGGTTGTACTTGCCATCTTCGTAGAATTCGCTGGCCGCGCAGTCCAGCGCCAGGGTCACGTCAGTGCCCAACTTGTAACCGGCGTTGGCCACGGCTTCGGAGATCACTTTCAGCGCGTCTTCGTTGGATGCCAGGTTCGGTGCGAAACCGCCTTCGTCGCCAACAGCGGTGCTCAGGCCACGGGCCTTCAGCACAGCTTTGAGGTGATGGAAAATCTCGGTGCCCATACGCAGACCTTCCGAGAACGTCTTGGCGCCAACCGGCTGCACCATGAATTCCT
Organism: Pseudomonas sp. URIL14HWK12:I6; assembly: GCF_000514195.1. Classification (NCBI taxonomy): domain Bacteria; kingdom Pseudomonadati; phylum Pseudomonadota; class Gammaproteobacteria; order Pseudomonadales; family Pseudomonadaceae; genus Pseudomonas; species Pseudomonas sp. URIL14HWK12:I6. The sequence goes on along the minus strand of NZ_AZVL01000002.1, from coordinate 442,247 downwards.
GGATGTCGACGTTGTTATCGGCGTGCTCGCCACCGTTGATGATGTTCATCATCGGCACCGGCATCGAGTACACACCCGGGGTGCCGTTCAGGTTGGCGATGTGTGCGTACAGTGGCAGATCCTGGTCCTGTGCAGCCGCCTTGGCCGCAGCCAGGGATACGGCAAGGATGGCGTTGGCGCCCAGGGTTGCCTTGTTTTCGGTACCGTCGAGCTTGATCATCGCGTGGTCGAGGGCTTTCTGGTCGCTTGGGTCGGTGCCCAGCAGCAGATCGCGGATCGGACCGTTGATGTTGGCTACCGCCTTGAGCACACCTTTGCCCAGGTAACGGCTCTTGTCGCCATCACGCAGCTCGAGCGCTTCACGCGAGCCAGTGGATGCACCGGAAGGCGCACAGGCGCTGCCGATGATGCCGTTGTCGAGAAGCACGTCCGCTTCCACGGTGGGATTGCCACGGGAGTCGAGAACTTCACGACCTTTGATGTCGACGATTTTTGCCATTGTTGTAAACACTCCAAAGTTGACGAAAACGACGCAGCTAGAGGAAATCTTTTGACCGTCGGCAAGTGGTGTGCAGCGGGCAGCTTGCAGACGACAACGCACATGCCCGAGGGCATGTGCGACAAATCGTGCGGTACTTTACCGGAGAAATGAGCTTTACGCGGTTTCTACCGTCGGAAAACTCTTCACCAGTTCGTCCAAAGCTTTGAGCTGGGCCAGAAATGGCTCCAGTTTGTCCAGACGCAAGGCGCAAGGGCCGTCGCATTTGGCGTTGTCCGGATCCGGATGCGCTTCGAGGAACAGGCCGGCCAGCGACTGGCTCATGCCCGCCTTGGCCAGATCGGTGACCTGTGCACGGCGCCCGCCGGCGGAGTCGGAACGACCGCCAGGCATTTGCAGCGAGTGGGTCACGTCGAAGAATACCGGGTACTCGAACTGCTTCATGATGCCGAAGCCGAGCATGTCGACCACGAGGTTGTTATAGCCGAAGCTCGAACCACGCTCGCAGAGGATCAATTGATCGTTACCCGCTTCCACGCACTTGTTCAGGATGTGTTTCATTTCCTGAGGCGCGAGGAACTGGGCTTTCTTGATGTTGATCACAGCGTTGGTCTTGGCCATCGCGACGACCAGATCGGTCTGGCGCGACAGGAAGGCCGGCAGCTGAATGATGTCGCAGACTTCAGCGACGACCGCGGCCTGATCAGGCTCGTGGACGTCGGTGATGATCGGCACGCCGAAGGCTTGTTTGATGTCCTGGAAGATGCGCATGCCTTCTTCCAGGCCAGGACCACGATATGAAGTCACAGAAGACCGGTTGGCCTTGTCGAAGCTGGCCTTGAACACGTAAGGGATACCGAGTTTCTCGGTGACCTTCACGTACTCTTCGCAAACCTGCATGGCCATGTCACGGCTTTCCAGCACGTTCATGCCGCCGAACAGCACCATGGGTTTGTCGTTGGCGATTTCGATGTCGCCAACGCGGATGATCTTCTGTGCCATCGGGTTACGCCTTCTTCTGGTGTTGAGCCAACGCAGCTTTCACGAAACCGCTGAACAGCGGGTGACCGTCACGTGGCGTCGAGGTGAACTCCGGGTGGAACTGGCAAGCGACGAACCATGGATGATCCGGTGCTTCGACCACTTCAACCAGCGCGGCATCAGCGGAGCGACCGGAGATTTTCAGGCCGGCTTCGATGATTTGTGGCAGCAGATTGTTGTTCACTTCGTAGCGGTGACGGTGACGTTCAACGATCACGTCCTTGCCGTAGCAATCGTGCACCTTGGAGCCGGCTTCGAGCAGGCATTCCTGAGCGCCGAGGCGCATGGTGCCGCCCAGATCGGACGCTTCGGTACGCACTTCAACGGCGCCGGTGGCGTCTTCCCACTCAGTGATCAGACCCACGACCGGATGGCCGCTGACGCGATCGAACTCGGTGGAGTTGGCGTCTTTCCAGCCCAGCACGTTACGGGCGAACTCGATGACCGCCACTTGCATGCCCAGGCAGATGCCCAGGTACGGAACCTTGTTCTCACGAGCGTACTGAACGGCAGTGATCTTGCCTTCCACGCCACGCAGACCGAAGCCGCCCGGAACGAGGATCGCGTCGACACCTTCGAGCAGCGCAGTGCCCTGGTTCTCGATGTCTTCGGAATCGATGTAACGCAGGTTGACCTTGGTACGGTTGGTGATGCCGGCGTGACTCATCGCTTCGATCAGCGACTTGTAGGCGTCCAGCAGTTCCATGTACTTGCCGACCATCGCGATGGTGACTTCGTGCTCTGGATTGAGCTTGGCATCGACGACCTTTTCCCACTCGGACAGGTCGGCGCCATTGCATTGCAGGCCGAAACGCTCGACGACGAAATCGTCCAGACCCTGGGCATGCAGCACGGCCGGGATCTTGTAGATGGTGTCGACGTCCTCCAGGGAGATCACCGCACGCTCTTCAACGTTGGTGAACAGTGCGATCTTGCGACGCGACGACACATCCACCGGATGGTCGGAGCGGCAGATCAGCACGTCTGGCTGCAGGCCGATCGAACGCAGCTCTTTTACCGAGTGCTGGGTTGGCTTGGTTTTGGTCTCGCCAGCGGTGGCGATGTACGGAACCAGCGTCAGGTGCATCAGCATCGCGCGCTTGGAACCGACTTCCACACGCAGTTGACGGATGGCTTCGAGGAACGGTTGCGATTCGATGTCGCCAACGGTACCGCCGATTTCCACCAGGGCCACGTCGGCATCGCCGGCACCCTTGATGATGCGACGCTTGATTTCGTCGGTAATGTGCGGAATCACCTGGATGGTTGCACCCAGGTAGTCACCACGGCGCTCTTTGCGCAGCACGTGCTCGTAGACACGGCCAGTGGTGAAGTTGTTGTTCTGGGTCATGGTCGTGCGGATGAACCGCTCGTAGTGGCCCAGGTCCAGGTCGGTCTCGGCGCCGTCGTGGGTGACGAACACTTCACCGTGCTGGAACGGGCTCATGGTGCCCGGGTCGACGTTGATGTACGGATCCAGCTTAAGCATGGTGACCTTAAGCCCCCGCGCCTCCAGGATGGCCGCCAATGAAGCCGAGGCAATGCCTTTCCCCAATGAAGAAACAACACCGCCCGTGACGAATATGTAGCGCGTCATGAAAAACCCTAGAAGTCTGCGTTAAAGCGGTACGAGCCGCCGGGGAAAGCGAAGGAAGGCCGAAGCCCCCGATCACCTGCATTAATCACAGTGCACCTTTCAAAAAAACCGCCGCGTTGGGACAGACCGGCAGATGAAACACCGGTACGTTGCTCGCTACACATTTTTTGGAATCGCCCAGCAAAGACTGCTTGGTAATCGGCAACTCCTGCAATTCAGGCGAATCCACAGAAGTTGTATCAAGAAGGGAGCGTAGTCTACCGGAATGCCCCTTTCATCTCAAACCTTGATCTTCGTCTGTTGGCTGCCAATGCAATTTCCAGCCGTCCGACTCCTGCCCGTCAAGCCCCGGCAGGTTCGCCACGGCGAGCAATTCTGCGCCGCGAAACAGCAGCGGCAATCTGCCACGGACGAAGCCCGGCACCGCGCGCTCATTGAGCAGGCGCTTGAGATCGCGGTGGCCGCGCCCCGCCAGATGCATCAGCTCGCCGCCCTGCCGATAGCCAATGCGCAGCGGCCCGACGGGAGTCTGCCCGCTGAACATGACACGCCCGTTATTCGCCAAGCGTAGCGTTGTCGACGGGTCAGGCCACTCGACGCTGACCGCTGGCGCGCGCAGCCAGTCGCCGCTCAACCACCATACCCGGCCGGCGCTGCGCTGCAGCTCACCGTCGGCCAGACGCCAGACCGGGGATGCATCGCTGGCAGCACCGCACAGGTCGTTCCAACCCGACCAATGGTCAGTGTCGGGCAGCCGGGTCAGCGGTTCGAGCCAGTGGCTGAGTGCATTGCGCTGACGAGCGGCGGACAGACTCGTCAGCGGCGCCAGCTCCAGCGACGGCAGGCCCAGCCATGAAAACTCGCTCGGCGTGGCGGCTTGCGCGAGATCGAGCTGCGCCAGCTCATCGAGCAGGCCTTGCGCCTCACGCAGGTGCGCCGCGCTGCGGGCCATGCTCGCCTGCGCCTGCGGCCAGCGCGCGGTGAGCAACGGCAGCACCTGATGGCGCAGGTAGTTGCGCGAGAACTGCCGATCCTGGTTTGACGGGTCTTCGATCCAGTTCAACTGATGCGCGCGGGCGTAAGCCTCAAGCTCGGAGCGCGTGATATCGAGCAATGGCCGCAGCAGCGTGCCCTGCCCCAACGGTCGCTGCGCCGGCATCGCCGAAAGTCCGCGCACGCCGGCACCGCGCATCAAGCGAAACAACAGGGTTTCAGCCTGATCATCACGGTGCTGCCCGGTCAGCAGCACCTCATCCGCCTCGGTCAGCGAGGTGAACGCCGCATACCGCGCCTCCCGCGCCGCCCGCTCCAGACTGGCGCCGGGTTGTACTGACACCCGAATCACTTGCAAAGAAACGCCCAGCGCATCGCAGACCGACTGACAATGTTCCGGCCACGAATCGGCCGCAGCCTGGAGGCCATGGTGGATATGGATGGCGCTGAGCGCCGGCAGGGAATGGTGTTTTGCGAGATGCGCAAGCAGATGCAGCAGGACGGTGGAATCGAGGCCACCGGAGAAAGCCACGCGCCAGGTCCTGGCATTGCGCCAGGCTGCAAGGTTCAGCAGAAGCCGGGACGGCAGATCACTCACGGACTGACCCCTATCTAACTGTTTGCCCAAATCAAATGTGGGAGCGGGCTTGCTCGCGAAGGCGTTTCAACAATCAACACATCTGTCGACTGTTATACCGCTTTCGCGAGCAAGCCCGCTCCCACATTGGGTATTGCGAGATCTGTCAGAGACCGTAACTCATCAGACGATCGTAACGACGCTTGAGCAGCACTTCGTTGTCGAACTTTTTCAGCATCGCCAGTTGCGAGCTCAGCTCGGCACGGATCGACGCAGCGGCAGCGGCCGGATCACGGTGAGCGCCGCCCAGTGGTTCACCGATCACCTTGTCAACGATACCCAGACCTTTCAGGCGCTCGGCGGTGATGCCCATGGCTTCAGCGGCATCCGGCGCTTTTTCGGCGGTTTTCCACAGAATCGAAGCGCAACCTTCCGGCGAGATCACCGCGTAGGTCGAATATTGCAGCATGTTCAGTTGATCGCAGACGCCGATGGCCAGTGCACCGCCGGAACCACCTTCACCGATAACGGTGGCGATGATCGGGGTCTTCAGACGCGACATTACGCGCAGGTTCCAGGCAATCGCTTCGCTCTGGTTACGCTCCTCAGCGTCAATGCCCGGGTAAGCACCCGGGGTGTCGATGAAGGTCAGGATCGGCATCTTGAAGCGCTCGGCCATCTCCATCAGACGGCAGGCCTTGCGGTAGCCTTCCGGACGCGGCATGCCGAAGTTGCGGCGTACCTTCTCACGCACTTCACGGCCCTTCTGGTGGCCGATGATCATCACCGGCTGGTCTTCCAGACGTGCCACGCCGCCCACAATGGCCGCGTCGTCAGAGAAGTGACGGTCACCGTGCAGTTCGTCGAACTCGGTGAAGATGTGCTCGATGTAGTCGAGGGTGTACGGGCGTTTCGGGTGACGCGCCAGGCGTGCGATCTGCCAGCTGGTCAGCTTGCCGAAGATGTCTTCGGTCAGCGTGCGGCTCTTGTCCTGCAGGCGGGAGATCTCATCGCCGATATTCAGCGAATTGTCATTACCGACCAAGCGCAACTCTTCGATCTTGGCTTGCAGGTCGGCGATCGGCTGTTCGAAATCTAGAAAATTCGGGTTCATAGGCGTCCGTCTTGGGTCGTGTCCCAAATGAGCTTGGGCCGGCCGGTTGTCTATTCGCGCCCTACCTTAAGGGAGAGGCGCGCTGAGGTCGAGATTAAAAATTCAGGTTGTGGGCAAGCGCAATGATGGCACTTGCCGGTCAACGGTATTGGAGGAAGACGTTGTCTCGCCCGAACTGGTCACGCAGGGCTTGAATCAACGCATCCGCCGGGTCGATTCGCCAGGTCTCGCCAAACTGCAGCAAGGTCTTCGCAACGGGGCTGGTGTACTCCATGGTGATCGGGCACGCCCCGCGGTGACGCTTGAGCAGCTCACCCAACCAGCGTAGCTGATCGCCTTTCAAGTCCTGAGTGTGCAGCTTCAGGCGCAGGCTTTCGGCCAGATTGGTCCGCGCATCTTCCATGCTCATCACCCGCTTGACCCGCAGGCGCAGGCCGCCGGAGAAATCATCGTTGCTGACTTCGCCCTCAACCACCACCATCGCGTCGGTCTGCAACAGCGACTGCGCGGAGTGGAACGCATCGGCGAACAGCGAAGCTTCGATCCGCCCCGAGCGGTCGTCGAGGGTGATGAAGCCCATCTTGTCGCCCTTCTTGTTCTTCATCACCCGCAGCGCAATGATCATCCCGGCCACGGTTTGCGTGTCGCGGGCCGGTTTCAGGTCGATGATGCGCTGCCGGGCGAAACGGCGAATCTCGCCTTCGTACTCGTCGATCGGGTGACCGGTCAGGTACAGGCCCAGAGTGTCTTTCTCACCCTTGAGCCGCTCCTTGAGGGTCAGCTCCTTGGCCTTGCGGTGCGTCGCGTAGACGTCCGCGTCTTCCTCGACAAACAGCCCGCCGAACAGGTCGGCATGGCCGCTGTCGCGGGTGCGTGCGGTCTGCTCGGCCGACTTGATCGCCTCTTCCATCGCCGCCAACAGCACGGCGCGGTTGCGGTCGATATTGGCCTGATAAGCCTTTTGTTCATCGTGGAAGTACGGCCCGAGGCGATCCAGCGCGCCGCTGCGGATCAAACCGTCCAGCGTGCGCTTGTTGATGCGCTTGAGGTCGACCCTGGCGCAGAAGTCGAACAGATCCTTGAACGGACCGGCCTGACGAGCCTCGGTAATCGCTTCCACCGGACCTTCACCGACACCTTTGATCGCGCCCAGGCCGTACACGATGCGGCCTTCGTCGTTCACCGTGAACTTGAACTCCGAAGTGTTCACGTCCGGCGCGTCGAGGCGCAGCTTCATCGTGCGCACTTCCTCGATCAAGGTCACGACCTTGTCGGTGTTGTGCATATCCGCCGAAAGCACCGCTGCCATGAATGGCGCCGGGTAGTGGGCTTTCAGCCAGGCAGTCTGGTACGACACCAGGCCGTAAGCAGCGGAGTGGGACTTGTTGAAGCCGTAACCGGCGAATTTTTCCACCAGGTCGAAAATGTTACCGGCAAGATCCGCGTCGATATTGTTCGACGCACAACCCTCAATGAAGCCGCCGCGCTGCTTGGCCATTTCCTCGGGTTTTTTCTTACCCATCGCCCGACGCAGCATGTCCGCACCACCGAGGGTGTAACCGGCCATGACCTGGGCGATCTGCATCACCTGTTCCTGATACAGAATGATGCCATAAGTCGGCGCCAGTACCGGCTGCAGGCCTTCATACTGGTAATCCGGATGCGGATAAGCCAATTCGGCGCGACCGTGCTTACGGTTGATGAAGTCATCCACCATGCCCGATTGCAGCGGGCCCGGACGGAACAGGGCCACCAGTGCGATCAAGTCTTCGAGACAGTCAGGCTTGAGCTTTTTGATCAGCTCTTTCATGCCCCGGGATTCGAGCTGGAATACCGCAGTGGTTTCAGCTTTTTGCAGCAACTGATAAGTCGGTTTGTCATCCAGCGGGATAAACGCGATATCCAGCGGCGGCTCGTTGACCTTGGCGCGGTCACGGTTGATGGTTTTCAGCGCCCAGTCGATGATCGTCAGGGTCCGCAGGCCGAGGAAGTCGAACTTCACCAGACCGGCCGCCTCGACGTCGTCCTTGTCGAACTGGGTCACCAGACCATCGCCAGCCTCGTCGCAATAGATCGGCGAGAAGTCGGTCAGCTTGGTCGGGGCGATTACCACACCACCGGCGTGCTTGCCGACGTTACGCACCACGCCCTCAAGCTTGCGCGCCATCTCCCAGATTTCCGCCGCTTCCTCATCGACCTTGATGAAATCGCGCAGGATCTCCTCCTGCTCGTAGGCTTTTTCCAGGGTCATGCCGACTTCGAACGGAATCATCTTCGACAGACGATCCGCCAGGCCGAATGACTTGCCCTGGGCCCGCGCCACGTCGCGCACCACAGCCTTGGCGGCCATGGAACCGAAGGTGATGATCTGGCTTACCGCGTTGCGACCGTATTTCTCGGCCACGTAGTCGATCACCCGGTCACGACCGTCCATGCAGAAGTCGACGTCGAAGTCGGGCATCGAGACCCGTTCCGGGTTAAGGAAACGTTCGAACAGCAGGTCGTATTCCAGCGGATCGAGGTCAGTGATCTTCTGCACATAGGCCACCAGCGAGCCGGCACCCGACCCACGGCCCGGGCCCACCGGCACACCGTTGTTCTTGGCCCACTGGATAAAGTCCATCACGATCAGGAAATAACCGGGGAAGCCCATCTGGATGATGATATCCAGCTCGAAATTCAGCCGGTCGACATAGACCTGACGCTTGGCCTCGTAGTCTTCGGTGGTGTCCTTGGGCAGTAGTACGCTGAGGCGGTCTTCCAGACCGTCGAACGACACCTTGCGGAAATATTCGTCGATGGTCATGCCATCGGGAATCGGGTAGTCGGGCAGGAAGTGCTTGCCCAGCTTCACGTCGATATTGCAGCGCTTGGCGATCTCGACGGTGTTTTCGATCGCGTCGGGAATGTCGCTGAACAGCTCGGCCATTTCCTCGGCGCTTTTGAGGTATTGCTGGTCGCTGTAATTCTTCGAACGCCGCGGATCGTCGAGGGCACGGCCCTCACCGATGCACACGCGGGTTTCGTGAGCGGCGAAGTCTTCCTGCTTGATGAAACGCACATCGTTGGTCGCCACCAGCGGCGCGCCGAGCTTGTCGGCCAGGGCCACGGCACCGTGCAGTTGCTCTTCGTCGTTGGGACGATTGGTGCGCTGGATCTCCAGATAGAAACGATCCGGGAACACCGCCATCCATTCGCGCGCCAGCGTTTCGGCTTCGTCCGCGTTGCCACTGATCATGGCCATGCCGATCTCGCCTTCTTTGGCGGCGGACAGCATGATCAGGCCTTCGTTGGCCTCGGCGACCCATTCACGCTCGATGATGATCATGCCGTTGCGCTGGCCATCGATGAAGCCGCGCGAGATCAGCTCGGTGAGATTGCGATAACCCTTGGCGTTCATCACCAACAGGCTGATCCGGCTCAATGGCCCGTCCGGATCCTTGTTCGACAGCCACAGGTCGGCACCGCAGATCGGCTTGATGCCGGCGCCCATGGCGTTTTTATAGAATTTGACCAGGGAACACATGTTGTTCTGATCGGTGACCGCCACGGCCGGCATGTTCATGCCGGTCAGCGCCTTGACCAGTGGCTTGATCCGCACCAGCCCGTCGACCAGGGAGTATTCAGTGTGCAGGCGTAGATGAACGAATGAAGCCGGCATAGTGATCCTGTCCAGTTACATAGAGACAACAAGGCCCGGATTGTACCGGGCCTCGAACAAAACATCAGCCTTGCGCCTAAACCTGCGTCAGGCCTTCGAGCGCCTCGTAAGCCTGACGCACCGGGGCGAAGGAGCGCCGGTGAATCGGGGTCGGGCCAAGGCGCACCAACGCTTCCAGATGAACGGGCGTCGGGTAGCCTTTATGACCGCCGATGCCGTACCCCGGGTAGATCAATTCGAATGCAGCCATTTCACGGTCGCGGCTGACTTTGGCCAGAATCGACGCGGCAGCGATGGCCGGTACCTTGCCGTCACCCTGCACCACCGCTTCGGCGCGCATCGGCAGTTTCGGGCAGCGGTTGCCGTCGATCATCGCCAGTTTCGGCTGAATATGCAGCCCGGCCACTGCGCGTTGCATGGCGAGCATGGTCGCGTGGAGGATGTTCAGCTCGTCGATTTCCTCGACTTCGGCGCGTGCAATGCACCAGCTCAGGGATTTCTCGATGATCTCGTCGTAGAGCTTCTCCCGCTTGGCTTCAGTGAGTTTCTTCGAGTCGTTGAGGCCGAGGATCGGCCGGTTCGGATCGAGGATCACCGCCGCCGTCACCACTGCGCCGCACAACGGGCCACGACCGACTTCGTCGACACCGGCCACCAGTTCTTCGACTTCGGCGACCAGGGTGAAATCCAGGCCCATCTGCATCGTCTTGCTCATTGTTTCTGACCGATCAGGTTGAGGACGGCATCCGCCGCCTGATTGGAAGCATCCAGCCGCAGGGTGCGGTGGATCTCGTCGAAGCCTCGGGTCTGCTCTTCGCCGCCTTCGATCAATGGCAACAGTGTCTGGGCCAGGGCCTCGACTGTCGCATCATCCTGCAACAATTCCGGCACCAACAGACGCTGGGCCAGCAGGTTCGGCAGCGACACGTACGGGCTCTTGACCATGCGCTTGAGAATCCAGAAGGTCAGCGGTGCCAGGCGATACGCGACGACCATTGGCCGCTTGTACAGCAACGCTTCCAGCGTCGCCGTGCCGGAGGCGATCAGCACCGCGTTACACGCCGCCAAGGCCAGATGCGACTTGCCGTCGAGCAGGGTGACCGGCAAGTCGCGACCAACCAGCAGCTCTTCGAGCTGAGCGCGACGCTCGGCATTGGCGCACGGGATGACGAAGCGAAGCCCGGGGCGCATGGCCCGCAGACGTTCGGCAGTATCCAGGAACAGCGCACCGAGACGGCCGACTTCGCCACCGCGACTGCCGGGCATCAATGCCACCAGCGGCCCGTCGGGCAAGCCGAGTTCGGCACGCGCTGCGGCGCGATCGGCCTGCAGCGGAATGGTATCGGCCAGCGTATGACCGACGAACCGCACCGGCACGCCCTTCTCTTCGTAGAATTTTGCTTCAAACGGCAACAGGGTGAGCATCAGATCGCAGCCTTCGCGAATCTTCAGCACACGCTTCTGGCGCCACGCCCACACCGAAGGGCTGACGTAATGCACGGTCTTGATCCCGGCCTGACGCAGCTTGAGTTCGATGTTGAGGTTGAAATCGGGAGCGTCGATGCCGATGAACACATCCGGTTTCTCGGCGATCAGCGTGGCGATCAGGTCCTTGCGGCGCTTGAGCAACTCGCGCAGCCGCCCAAGGACTTCCACCAGCCCCATGACCGACAGACGTTCCATGGGGAAATAAGACGTCAGGCCCTCGGCCTGCATCAACGGACCGCCGACACCGATGAACTCGACTGCCGGATGTTGAGCCTTGAGGGCGCGCATGAGGCCGGCGCCCAGAATGTCGCCGGAAGCTTCGCCCGCCACCAGCGCAATACGCAGACTGGCCATGATCAGCGGGTGATGCCGCGAGTCGACGACTGGATCGAGTCACGAAACAGCGCAACTTCCGGGAACTGCGCAGCAGATTCGGCCAATTCGGCCAACGCTTGCTCCACGGTCAGGCCCTGGCGATACACGGTCTTATAAGCGCGGCGCAGCGCGTGAATCGCGTCTTCGCTGAAACCACGACGGCGCATGCCTTCGAAGTTCATGCTGCGCGCTTCGGCCGGGTTGCCGAACACGGTCACGAACGCCGGAACGTCCTTGCCGATGGCGGTGCCCATGCCGGAAAAACTGTGGGCGCCGATGTGGCAGTACTGATGCACCAGGGTGAAACCGGAAAGGATCGCCCAATCGTCAACGTGCACATGCCCGGCCAACGCGGTGTTGTTGACCAGGATGCAGTGGTTGCCGATGACGCTGTCATGCCCGATGTGGGCATAGGCCATGATCAGGTTGTGATCGCCCAGCGTGGTTTCCGAACGGTCCTGCACGGTGCCACGGTGAATCGTCACGCCTTCGCGAATGACGTTGTGGTCACCGATCACCAGACGGGTTTCTTCGCCTTTGTACTTCAGATCCGGCGTGTCTTCGCCTACCGAGGAAAACTGGTAGATGCGGTTGTGCTTGCCGATGCGGGTCGGGCCTTTGAGGACCACATGCGGTCCGATCACAGTACCCTCGCCGATTTCCACACCTGCGCCGACGATCGACCACGGGCCGACCTCGACGCCGTCAGCCAGAACGGCCGACGGATCGATGATTGCGCGAGGGTCAATCAAACTCATAGCTTGCGTTCCGCACAGATAATTTCAGCCGAGCAGACTGGCTTGCCGTCGACCGAAGCCTGGCATTCGAATTTCCAGATCTGGCGCTTGCAGCTGATGAACTTGGCTTCCAGGATCAACTGGTCACCCGGCAGCACTGGCTGACGGAAACGCAGCTTGTCGGAACCGACGAAGTAGTAAAGGGTGCCATCGGCCGGCTTCACGTCGAGCATTTTGAAACCGAGGATCCCGGCAGCCTGGGCCATCGCTTCGATGATTAGTACGCCCGGCATGATCGGGTGCGCTGGAAAGTGGCCGTTGAAGAATGGCTCATTGATGCTGACATTCTTGTAGGCGCGAATGCGCTTGCCTTCAGTGTCCAGTTCCACCACCCGGTCCACCAGCAGGAACGGGTAACGGTGAGGCAGGTATTCGCGAATCTCGTTGATGTCCATCATTTCGGGGGGAAGCCTATGTAAAGATTGGGAGCGCGACTGACGCGCACTCCTCTAGCAAATCAAGGAGGCAGTCTAGAGGCTGTGCACACTTGATATGGAAATGGTATCAGCCATCAGATGAAGCATTGCTGCCGGGGGTCACTTCTCCGACGCGCTTTTCCAGCTGCTTCAAACGTCGCGCGAGGTCATCGAGCTGACGGATGCGGGCCGCGCTTTTGCGCCATTCGGCCGCCGGTTGCATGGCTGTGCCGGAAGAATAGGCGCCTGGCTCGGTAATCGAGTGGGTCACCATGGTCATCCCGGTCAGGAAAACGTTGTCGCAAATATCGATGTGCCCCACCAGGCCGACACCACCGGCGAGCATGCAGTGCTTGCCGATTTTGGTGCTGCCGGAGATACCGACACAGGCCGCCATGGCGGTGTGATCACCGACCTGGACGTTGTGCGCGATCTGGATCTGGTTGTCGAGTTTCACGCCGTTGCCGATCACGGTATCCGCCAGCGCGCCACGGTCGATGGCAGTGTTCACGCCGATCTCGACATCGTCGCCGATGGTCACGCCGCCGATCTGGGCGATCTTTTGCCAGATACCTTTCTCGTTGGCAAAACCGAAGCCTTCACCACCGAGAACGGCACCGGACTGGATCACTACACGCTTGCCGATGCGCACGTCGTGGTACAGCGTCACCCGAGGAGCGAGCCAGCCGCCCTCGCCGATTTCACTGCGGGCACCGATGACGCAATGGGCGCCCAGGGTGACCTGCGCACCGATGCGCGCACCGGCCTCGATCACCACAAACGGACCGATGCTGGCGCTTGGATCAACCACCGCATCCGGTGCAATCACCGCCGTGGGATGAACACCCGCAGTGGCTTTCGGTTTGGGATCGAACAGATGGGAGATACGGGCGTAAGCCAGATAAGGATCCGGCACCACCAGCGCGTTACCGGCAAAACCTTCGGCGTCGGCTTCCTTGAGCAACAGCGCAGCCGCCTGGGAACTTGCCAGGTATTTGCGATATTGAGGATTTGCCAGAAAGCTCAACTGAGCTGGGCCAGCCTCCTGCAAGGTGGCTAGCCCAGTAATTTGCTTCTCGGGGTCGCCACGCAGGGTGGCGCCGAGGAACTCGGCCAACTGGCCGAGCTTGATAGTCACGGTCATGGGTTACTTCAGCTGATTCATGCGCTCGATAACCTGGCGCGTGATGTCGTACTGAGGTTTGACATCGATCACTGCGCCACGCTCGAACACCAGGTCAAAACCACCTTTTTTGATGACTTCTTCCACTGCGCTATCCAGTTTCGGCTTCAGTTGCTTGAGCATTTCGCGGTCGGCAACTGCCTTTGCTTCGTTCAGCTCCTTGGACTGAAACTGGAAGTCACGGGCCTTTTGCTTGAATTCCAGCTCCAGACGCTCACGCTCGCCCTGCTGCATCTTGTCGCCACCGGCCATCAGACGGTCCTGAATGCCCTTGGCGCTGCTTTCCAGCGTCTTGAGTTTGGTCAGTTGCGGACCGAACTTCTTCTCGGCATCCACGGCGTATTTCTTGGCCGCGTCGGATTCCAGCAATGCCATCTGATAGTTCAGAACGGCGATTTTCATGTCGGCGAACGCCGGGCCTGCCACCAGTACGGAGGCCAGGAGAACCAATTGAGTCAACTTACGCACGATGCACTCCTACAAAATCCATTGTCGTTATCTTGGGTCAGACGCTTAGAACGTCTGGCCGAGGGAGAATTGGAACACTTGAGTTTCAGCGTCATCCGGTTTCTTGATCGGCATGGCCAACGCGAAGCTCAAAGGCCCCAGTGCGGTTACCCACGTCACGCCCACACCGACGGAACTGGCCATGTTGCTCAGGCTGATGTCGTTGCACTGAGTGTTGGCTTTTGTACCGTCAGCGTTGCTGGTCGACTTGCAAGTCGAATCGAACACGTTACCCACATCCCAGAATACCGAGGTGCGCAGGGAGCGTTGATCTTTCACGAACGGCAGCGGGAACAGGACTTCAACACCACCCTGAATCAATACGTTGCCACCGAACGGCAGTGGATCCTGATCCGGGTCGGCGATAGTGCCAACATTACCAGTCTTGTCGAAACCGCGACTCGGGGTACTGCGAGGACCCAGCGTACTGTCCTTGAAGCCACGTACCGAGTTGAAACCACCAGCATAGTAGTTTTCATAGAACGGCAAGCCGTCGGTCGAACCATAACCGTCGCCATAACCCAGTTCGGTGTGCAGACGCAGGGTGTAGTTTTCGGTGATCGGCTGGAACAACTGACCACGGTAGTCGAGTTTGTAGAACGACAGGTCGCTGCCCGGGATCGTGGTTTCCAGCGTCAGGCTCTGCGAACGGCCACGGGTCGGCAGCACGCCCTTGTTCAGGGTCGACTCGGACCAGCCGGCCGAAGCCTTGAAGTTCAGGTAGTTGTCGCCTTCCTTGTTAACGAAGTCGAAAATCTCGTCAACGGTGTATTGACCGGTCTTGATCTTGTCCTGCTGAGCGGACAGACCGAAGGTCAGACGCGAAGTCTCGCTGATCGGGTAGCCAACGTTGACGCCGGCACCCAGGCTGTCGACCGCATAGCTCGCTACGTCGACGTCGAGGTCTTTGTAGTCGGTGGTGCGATAGAACGCGTTGTAACCCAGGCTCACGCCATCGGCGGTCCAGTAGGGGTCAACGTAGCCGAAGTTGTAGCGACTCTGGTATTCGCTGCGAGTAAGGCCCACGCTCACACGGTTACCGGTACCGAGGAAGTTGTTCTGGGTGATCGAACCACCGAGGATCAGACCGGCACTCTGCGCGAAACCGACACTGGCAGTGATCGAACCGGAAGCTTGTTCTTCAACGGCGTAGTTCACGTCAACCTGGTCGTCGACACCCGGTACAGCCGGCGTTTCAACGTTCACTTCCTTGAAGAAGCCCAGACGCTCCAGACGGGTCTTGGACTGGTCGATCAGGTAGGTAGAAGCCCAGCCACCTTCCATCTGACGCATTTCACGACGCAGCACTTCGTCCTCGGACTTGGTGTTGCCACGGAAGTTGATGCGATTGACGTAGGCACGCTTGCCCGGATCGACGGCGAACAGGATGTCCACAGTGTGATCGTCGTCATGCGGCTGAGGTACGCCGTTGACGTTGGCGAAGGTGTAACCCTCGTTACCCAGACGGCGGGTGATCAGTTCGGAGGTGGTGGTCATCAGCTTGCGCGAGAACACCTGGCCTTTCTGCACCAGCAACAGCGACTTGACCTGGTCTTCAGGCACTTTCAGGTCACCGCTGAGCTTGACGTCACGAACGGTGTACTTCTCGCCTTCGGTGATGTTGACGGTGATGTAGACGTGCTTCTTGTCCGGGGTGATGGACACCTGGGTCGAAGCGATATCCATGTTGATGTAGCCACGGTCCAGGTAGTAGGAACGCAGGCGCTCCAGGTCACCGGAGAGTTTTTCACGGGCGTACTTGTCGTCGTTCTTGAAGAACGACAGCCAGTTGGTGGTTTTCAGCTCGAACAGGTCGATCAGATCGTCATCAGGGAAGACCGTGTTACCCACCACGTTGATGTGCTGGATGGCCGCCACGGTGCCTTCGTTGATCTTCACTTTCAGCGCGACGCGGTTGCGCGGCTGCGAGACCACTTCGGTGTCGACGGTCGCCGAGTAACGGCCCTGGGCAACGTACTGACGTTGCAGCTCGTTACGGACACCTTCGAGGGTGGCGCGCTGGAAGATTTCACCTTCGGACAGACCGGACTGCTTGAGGCCTTTCATCAGGTCTTCGGTGGAGATCGCCTTGTTGCCTTCGATCTCGATACTGGCGACCGACGGACGTTCGACGACCGTGATCACCAGAACGTTGCCTTCGCGGCCCAGCTGGATATCTTGAAAGAAACCGGTTTTGAACAACGCACGAGTGGATTCCACCAGGCGACGATCATCCGCCTGCTCGCCGACGTTCAACGGCAAGGCACCAAAGACGCTACCCGCGGAGACCCGCTGGAGGCCATTGACGCGAATATCAGAGATAGTGAAGGACTCGGCGTGAACTTCGGCGATCATCAATACGGTGAGAACCGCAGTTAGCAGCAGACGTTTCATGAAGTCCTTTCTTATTCCAACTGGCAATAAACAAACTGCCGCAAAATGCGGCAGATTCGCAATTCAGCGAAGCTTTACAGTCGACCCAGATCATTGACCAGAGCAAGCAACATCACTCCGACCACCAAACTGATACCGATCTGCACCCCCCAACCTTGCACCCGATCCGACAAGGGGCGACCACGCACCCACTCAATCAGATAAAACAACAAATGCCCCCCATCCAGTACAGGAATGGGCAGCAAATTCAGAACCCCCAGGCTAATACTCAGATAAGCAAGGAAATTCAGGAAATCAGCAACGCCCGACTGGGCAGAAGCGCCCGCCACTTTAGCAATGGTTATCGGCCCACTCAAGTTTTTTACCGAGAGCTCGCCAAACAGCATTTTCTTCAGTGAGTCCAGCGTCAGGATGCTCATGGTCCAGGTACGCCGGGCACCCTCGCCAATTGCGGCCAACGGGCCATAACTGACCTCGCGGATCATTTCCGGCGGCCAGTCCACTGCTTTCACGCCAGCACCCAGATAACCGCTCGGCGCCTTGCTTTCGCCACGCGCAGCCAAGGTCACCGGGACGTCGATTTGAGCACCGTCGCGCTCGACGCGCAGCAAGATTTTGGTATCAGGACGCGTACGAACGGTATCGACCACTTGCTGCCAGTCACCCAGCGCCTGGCCATCGAGCGACAACAGGCGGTCGCCGGTTTTCAGACCAGCGGCCTGCGCCGGACCTTTTGGATCGAGCTCGGCCAGCACCGGCGGCAAGGCCGGGCGCCATGGGCGAATACCCAGCGAGCGAATCGGATCGGGTTCATCAGCCCCCTTGAGCCAGTGATCCAGCGCCAGCTCACGGGGCGTGTCCGCGGTAGAGCCCTGCTCGCGCACGAGCAATTGCAGGGAACCGCTTTCCCCAAGACGACGGACCAACTGCAAATTGACGGCCGCCCAGCCGGAAGTCGGCTCGCCATCGATGGCGACGATTTCCTGACCGACACTCAAACCGGCCTTGGCCGCGATGCTGCCGGACTCGACGGCACCGATGACCGGACGGATCTGTTCACTGCCGAGCATCGCCAGCACCCAGAAAAACACCAGGGCCAGCAGGAAGTTGGCGATCGGTCCCGCCGCGACAATGGCGATGCGCTGGCGAACCGATTTGCGATTGAAGGATTGATGAAGCTGATCGGCCGGTACTTCGCCCTCACGCTCATCGAGCATTTTGACGTAGCCACCCAGCGGAATCGCGGCGACGACAAATTCGGTGCCCTGCTTGTCGTGCCAGCGCAACAACGGCATGCCGAAGCCAACGGAAAAACGCAGAACCTTGACGCCACAGCGACGCGCGACCCAGAAGTGGCCGAATTCGTGAAAGGTGACCAGTACACCCAAAGCGATCAGGGTGCCGGCAATCATATAGAGCGCGCTCATCTACTTTCTCCGCAATCCTGTTCAGTGCCGCGTGAAGCCATGGTTCTGCAACGGCTATCGGCCGTGACGATCAAGCCATTGTTCGGCCAGAATCCGCGCTTTCGCGTCTGCGGTAAACACCGCATCCAGATCCTCAAGCGCAACCACTGGCTCGAGGTTCAGCACGTCGTCGATAATACTCGCGATTTCCAGATAACCAACGCGTCCGTCGAGAAACGCCGCGACTGCCACTTCGTTGGCCGCATTGAGCATGGCCGGCGCACTGTTGCCAGCCTCCGCCGCCTGCCGCGCCAGGCGCAGACAAGGGAAGCGCTGTTCGTCCGGCGCCTCGAAATCCAGGCGCGCAACGGCAAACAGATCCAGCGGCGCCACACCCGAGTCGATCCGCTCAGGCCAGGCCAATGCGTTGGCAATCGGCGTGCGCATGTCAGGGTTGCCCAACTGCGCCAATACCGAGCCATCCACATAGTCGACCAGCGAGTGAATCACACTCTGCGGATGGATCACCACCTCGACCTGCGACGGCTTGGCATCGAACAGCCAGCAGGCCTCGATCAGCTCCAGGCCCTTGTTCATCATGCTGGCCGAGTCCACCGAAATCTTGCGACCCATCGACCAGTTCGGGTGCGCACACGCCTGATCAGGCGAAACATGCGCCAGCTCGCTCATCGGCGTCTGCCGGAAAGGACCGCCCGAAGCCGTCAGCAGAATCCGCCGCACGCCGACCGCACCCAGTCCACGGGCAAAATCCTGCGGCATGCACTGGAAGATCGCGTTGTGTTCGCTGTCGATCGGCAGCAACACCGAACCGCTCTTGTGCACGGCCTGCATGAACAGCGCGCCAGACATCACCAGCGCCTCTTTGTTGGCCAGGAGAATTTTCTTCCCGGCCTGCACCGCCGCCAGCGTCGGGCGCAGGCCCGCGGCGCCGACAATGGCCGCCATCACAGCATCGACTTCAGGGGCGGAGGCAACCTGGCACAGGCCCTCCTCGCCGACCAATACACGAGTGGACAGACCGGCAGCTCGCAAGTCGTCCTGCAAGCCACGCGCCGCAGCCACTTCAGGCACCACCGCAAACTGCGGCACATGGCGAACGCACAGGGCCAGCAACTCGCTCAGGCGCGTGAAACCGCTCAGGGCGAAAACCTGATAACGCTCGGGATGCCGAGCGATGACGTCCAGGGTGCTCAGGCCAATCGAACCGGTCGCCCCCAGAACAGTGATCTGTTGCGGGCGGCTCACGGTGCAGCCATCCACAGCAGTACGGCAAAAATCGGGATCGCAGCGGTCAGGCTGTCGATGCGATCAAGCACACCGCCATGACCGGGCAGCAGGTTGCTGCTGTCCTTGATGCCGGACTGACGCTTAAACATGCTTTCGGTGAGGTCGCCCACCACCGAAATGAATACGATCAATGCAGCGCCGATCAGGCCCTTGAGCAGTTCGGCCACGGTCCAGTCTCGCACCAGGCCGACGATCGCGGTGATCACCAGACTCAGCGCCAGTCCACCATAAACGCCTTCCCAGCTCTTACCCGGGCTGACTTGCGGCGCCAGCTTGCGCTTGCCGAAAGCACGGCCGGAGAAATAGGCACCGATGTCGGCACCCCAGACCAGCACCATCACCGCCATGATCAGCCAGTTACCCAGCGGGTACTGTTTGATCTGCACCAGCCCTTGCCAGGCCGGCAACAGGATCAGCAAGCCGATCACCAGTTTGGTGGCCGCCGTAGACCAGTGCTCGCTCGAGCGCGGGTACGTCAGCACCAGGTACGTCGCTACCGCCCACCACAACACCGAAGCGCCCAACACCCAAGGGGCGAGGCCCGGCAGGACGTACATGACGAACAGCATCAGCGCGACGACAGCGGCATAGCCGACACGGAACGACTGTGCGGTAAAGCCAGCCAGGCGCGCCCATTCCCAGGCGCCCAGACTTACGACCAGACCGATGAACAGCGCGAAACCGGAGCCTTCGAGCAGGAAAAACCCGCACAGGGCGATCGGCAGCAGGATCAGCGCAGTGATGATTCGTTGTTTAAGCATTAAACCCGGGCTCCAGCTTCAACCTGTTCGCTCGTTTTACCGAAGCGACGCTGGCGTGAAGCGAAATCGGCCAGCGCAGTGCGCATGGCTTCGTGTTTGAAGTCCGGCCAGAACAGGTCGGAGAAGTACAACTCGGCATACGCCAGTTGCCACAGCAGGAAGTTGCTGATGCGGTGCTCGCCACCGGTGCGGATGCACAGGTCCGGCAGCGGCAGATCACCGGTGGCCAGACAGGTTTGCAGCAGATCCGGGGTGATGTCCTCCGGACGCAGATGCCCGGCCTGGACTTCACGCGCCAGACGCTGCGCAGCCTGGGCAATATCCCACTGACCGCCGTAGTTGGCGGCGATCTGCAAGATGAAGCGGTTGGCACCGGCCGTCATGGCCTCGGCCTCGCGCATCGCCGCCTGAAGCTCAGGATGAAAGCGCGAGCGATCGCCGATAATGCGCAAGCTGATGTTGTTGTCGTTGAGGCGCTTGGCCTCACGACGCAGCGCCTTGAAGAACAAATCCATCAAGGCACTGACTTCATCGGCCGGGCGCTGCCAGTTTTCACTGGAAAAGGCGAACAGGGTGAGCACTTCGACCTTGGCCTCGGCGCACACCTCGATCACTGCCCGCACAGCATCCACGCCGGCCTTATGCCCGGCGACACCTGGCATAAAGCGTTTTTTCGCCCAGCGATTATTGCCATCCATGATGATCGCGACATGGCGCGGCACCGCGGACGGCGCAGACTGCTTGGTCTTGTCCATTAAAAGCTCGACCCTTATACGGCCATCAGGTCTTTTTCTTTCTCGTCCGTGGCCTTGGTGATCTGGGCCTCGAAGTCTTTGGTCAGCTTGTCGATATCAGCGGTGGCACGACGCTCTTCGTCTTCACTGATTTCCTTGTCCTTGACCAGCTTTTTAAGCTCACCCAATGCGTCACGACGAATGTTGCGCACGGCAACGCGCGCGTCTTCCGCTGCGCTACGAGCCTGCTTGGTGAAGCCCTTGCGCGTCTCCTCGGTGAGGGCAGGCATCGGGATCAAAAGCAACTCACCCAGGTTGGTCGGATTGAGGTTCAGACCGGCGCTCTGGATCGCCTTGTCGACGGCAGCGAGCATGTTGCGCTCGAAGGCCACGACTTGCAGGGTACGCGAATCTTTCACGGTGACGTTGGCCACGCTGCTCAGCGGGGTGTCAGTGCCGTAATAAGGCACCATGACGCTGCCGAGGATGCTCGGGTGAGCCTTGCCGGTACGAATCTGGCCGAACGCGTGGTTCAGAGATTCCAGGGATTTCTGCATACGCGCTTGGGCGTCTTTCTTGATTTCGTTGATCATTGTTGGCCTTCCTCGATCAAAGTCCCTTCAGCGCCGCCGTGCACAATGTTCAGCAGGGCGCCGGGCTTGTTCATGTTGAATACGCGCAGCGGCATCTTGTGATCGCGGCACAGGCAGATAGCAGTCAGATCCATTACACCCAGCTTGCGATCCAGCACTTCATCATAAGTCAGATGATCGAACTTCTCGGCATGCGGGTCTTTGAACGGGTCTGCGGTGTAAACGCCATCAACCTTGGTCGCTTTCAGCACGACGTCGGCATCGATTTCGATGGCACGCAGGCAGGCTGCCGAATCCGTGGTAAAGAACGGATTACCGGTACCGGCGGCGAAGATCACCACGTCCTTGGAGTTCAGGTGGCGCATGGCTTTGCGGCGATCATAGTGATCGGTCACGCCAACCATGGAAATGGCCGACATCACGATGGCCGAGATATTGGCACGTTCCAGCGCATCGCGCATGGCCAGGGCGTTCATCACAGTGGCCAGCATGCCCATGTGGTCGCCTGTCACCCGATCCATGCCAGCCTTGCTCAAGGCCTCGCCACGGAACAGGTTGCCACCGCCGATCACCAGACCGACCTGTACGCCGATGCCGACCAGTTGGCCGACTTCCAGCGCCATCCGATCCAGCACTTTTGGATCGATCCCGAACTCTTCCGAGCCCATCAGGGCCTCGCCGCTAAGCTTGAGTAGAATGCGTTTATAGCGAGCCTGATAACCACTGCCCTGCTGAGCCATTGCGAATCTCTCCTGCGGCGTATTTAAAAAATTCTGTGCAAGCTGTTTTACAGCTGCCGTTCACTCTAGCTTGGCGCTGCTTCAGCGCCATCGGAACCTGGCTTTGTAAGTCAGTTCCCAGTGGAAACCAATTAAAAAATGGTAACCCCATCTGAAAAGAGGCTGCGCGCGTGAGCGGGCAGCCTCTTTCGGGCGACAGTTGAAAAACCGTCTTATTGCTTGGCGGCAGCCAGCTGGGCAGCAACTTCTTCAGCGAAGTTGTCGACCGGCTTCTCGATGCCTTCGCCTACTTTGAAGTAGGTGAAGGAAACGATTTCTGCGCCGCCTTTCTTGGCCAGCTCGCCAACCTTGATTTCAGGGTTCTTGACGAACGCCTGCTCAACCAGGCTTGCTTCTGCCAGGAACTTGCTGATACGGCCTTTGACCATGTTCTCAACAATGTTTTCTGGCTTGCCTTTGATCTTCTCTTCGTTCAGCTGCAGGAACACAGCTTTTTCACGCTCGATCGCTTCAGCCGAAACTTGCGAAGGCAGCAGGAACTCAGGGTTGCTGGCAGCTACGTGCATCGCGATGTCTTTGGCCAGCTCGACGTCACCGCCTTTCAGAGCCACAACCACGCCGATCTTGTTGCCGTGCAGGTAAGAACCGACAACGTCACCTTCGATACGGGCCAGACGACGGATGTTGACGTTCTCGCCTACTTTGGCAACCAGTGCTTCGCGAGCAGCTTCTTGCGAAGCGATCAGCGGAGCAGCGTCGGTCAGCTTGTCAGCGAAAGCTTTTTCAACGCTGGCAGCGACGAAGTTTTTGAAGTCGTCTTGCAGAGCCAGGAAGTCGGTCTGCGAGTTCACTTCCAGGATAACGGCAGCTTTACCGTCGTCCTTGATTGCGATTGCGCCTTCAGCGGCAACGTTGCCAGCCTTTTTCGCAGCCTTGATCGCGCCCGAAGCACGCATGTCATCAATGGCTTTTTCGATGTCGCCGTCAGCCTTTTCCAGGGCTTTCTTGCAGTCCATCATGCCTTCGCCGGTACGCTCGCGCAGTTCTTTAACCAACGCTGCAGTAATTGCTGCCATTTTCAAATTCCTCTTGGATAGGTTTTCAACCATTCCACCCGATCGAACGGGCGTTCAATTCTTCCCGAAACACCTTGTAGCTGCTGCACGTTACAAATGCAGGAGGTGCGCTGCCACAAGTGGGCGCCAACAAACGGTTTTCGAGGTGGCAAAAAGGGGGCCAAGCCCCCTTTTTGCTTACTGAGTCAACGCCAGGGCGTCGATTACTCAGCTGCAGCCTGAGTTTCTTCAGCTGCGAATTCAACAGTGCCGCCAGCAACATTGTTGCGACCACGGATCACTGCGTCAGCCATCGAACCCATGTACAGCTGGATAGCGCGGATTGCGTCATCGTTGCCTGGGATGATGTAGTCAACGCCTTCCGGGCTGCTGTTGGTATCGACAACGCCGATGACCGGGATGCCCAGCTTGTTGGCTTCGGTGATCGCGATGCGCTCGTGGTCAACGTCGATCACGAACAGTGCGTCTGGCAGACCGCCCATGTCCTTGATGCCGCCCAGCGAACGATCCAGCTTTTCCAGGTCACGGGAGCGCATCAGCGCTTCTTTCTTGGTCAGCTTGGCGAAAGTACCGTCTTCGGCTTGAACTTCAAGGTCACGCAGACGCTTGATGGAAGCACGAATGGTTTTGAAGTTGGTCAGCATGCCGCCCAACCAGCGGTGATCGACGTACGGCGAACCGCAACGTGCTGCTTCTTCAGCAACGATCTTGCCAGCGGAACGCTTGGTGCCGACGAACAGAATCTTGTTTTTGCCCTGGGCCAGACGCTCTACGAAAGTCAGAGCTTCGTTGAACATTGGCAGGGTTTTTTCAAGGTTGATGATGTGAATCTTGTTACGCGCGCCGAAAATGTACTTACCCATTTTCGGATTCCAGTAACGGGTTTGGTGACCGAAGTGCACACCGGCCTTCAGCATATCGCGCATGTTGACTTGGGACATGATAGTTCCTTAATAAGTCGGGTTTGGCCTCCACGTATCCCAATGACCAACCAGTGGCATAAAGCCAAAAGCACCCAGGTCATCGTGTCGACACGTGTGTGGATTTAAGCTTTTCGGGGTATCCCCGGAAAGCGGCGCATTTTATACCACAGGGTGCGCAGAAACGGAACCCGGAATCTGTAATCGCACCAGGGACATGGGCGCAGCCCCCTTGGAATCGCCTCAAGGCCCACCATTGTATAGAGAGAGACGATGCATGCAGGCGCGGATTTGCGCCTTTCGTCTGTTAGAATCGGGTTTTTCAGGGTCGCAAATCGCACACCTGCCACCCTCGTCCGTATCAGCAAGCGCCGCCGAGCGCAGAGAGAGCCTGTATGACCGTCAACCTCAAAACCCCCGAGGACATCGCTGGCATGCGTGTCGCCGGCAAACTGGCCGCCGATGTGCTGGAAATGATTGCCGAACACGTCAAACCGGGCGTGACCACCGATCAACTGAACCAGATCTGCCACGACTACATCGTCAACGTGCAGCAGGCCATCCCTGCTCCGCTCAACTACAAGGGCTACCCGAAGTCGATCTGCACCTCGATCAACCACGTGGTCTGCCACGGCATCCCGAATGACAAGCCGCTGAAGAATGGCGACACGCTGAACATCGACGTCACCGTGATCAAGGACGGCTACCACGGCGACACCAGCCGCATGTTCCACGTTGGCGAAGTGCCGGTCTGGGCCGAACGCCTGTCGCAGGTCACTCAGGAATGCATGTACAAGGCGATCGAAATCGTCAAACCTGGCTGCCGCCTCGGCGACATCGGTGAAATCATCCAGAAGCACGCGGAAAAGAACGGTTTCTCGGTGGTTCGCGAGTTCTGCGGCCACGGCATCGGCAAGGTGTTCCACGAAGAGCCGCAGATCCTGCATTACGGTCGCGCCGGCACCGGCATGGAACTGAAGGCCGGTATGACCTTCACCATCGAACCGATGATCAACCAGGGCAAGGCCGACACCAAGGTACTGGGCGACGGCTGGACCGCGATCACCAAGGACCGCAAGCTCTCGGCGCAGTGGGAACACACCCTGCTGGTGACCGACACCGGCTACGAGATTTTCACCCTGCGCGCCGACGACACTATCCCGCGCGTCTCGGCCTGATCCCAAGAACGCTCCCAGCCCTATAGAAGGAAAGCCAATCGATGCCGCAGGTGGATCCCGAACTCTTCGACCGCGGCCAGTTCCAGGCTGAACTGGCCCTGAAAGCGAGTCCCATCGCGGCGTTCAAGAAGGCGACCCGCCAGGCGCGCGAGGTCCTCGACACGCGTTTTCGCAGCGGCCGCGACATCCGCCGGCTGATCGAAGACCGTGCGTGGTTCGTCGACAACATCCTGCAAAAAGCCTGGGAGCAGTTCAACTGGAGCGAAGACGCCGATATCGCGCTGGTCGCGGTCGGCGGCTACGGCCGTGGTGAGTTGCACCCCTATTCCGACATCGACCTGCTGATCCTGCTGGACAGCGCCGATCACGAAGTCTTCCGCGATTCCATCGAGCGTTTTCTGACGCTGCTGTGGGATATCGGTCTGGAAGTCGGTCAGAGCGTACGCTCTGTCGACGAATGCGCCGAGGAGGCGCGCGCCGACCTGACCGTGGTCACCAACCTGATGGAAAGCCGCACCATCTGCGGCCCCGAGCGCCTGCGCCAGCGCATGCTCGATGTCACCAGCACCGCGCACATGTGGCCGGCCAAGGAGTTTTTCCTGGCCAAACGCGCCGAGCAAAAGGCCCGTCACCACAAGTACAACGACACCGAATACAACCTGGAACCCAACGTCAAAGGCTCGCCCGGCGGCCTGCGGGATATCCAGACCATTCTGTGGGTGGCCCGGCGTCAGTACGGCACCCTGAACCTGCGCGCCCTCGCCGGTGAAGGTTTCCTGGTCGAGAGCGAAAACGCCCTATTGGCGTCGTCCCAGGAATTCCTCTGGAAAGTGCGTTACGCCCTGCACATGCTCGCCGGGCGCTCGGAAGACCGCCTCTTGTTCGATCATCAACGGACCATCGCCGGCCTGCTCGGTTTTGAAGGCGACGACGCCAAACAGGCCGTCGAAAACTTCATGCAGCAGTACTTCCGCGTGGTCATGAGCATCGCCCAACTCAGCGACCTGATCATCCAGCATTTCGAGGAAGTCATCCTCGCCCCGGAAGACGAAGCACCGCCGCAGCCGATCAACTCGCGCTTCCAGTTGCACGACGGCTACATCGAAGCACGCAACGACAACGTGTTCCGCCGCACGCCGTTCGCCATGCTCGAGATCTTCGTGCTGATGGCCCAGCAACCGGAAATCAAAGGCGTGCGCGCTGACACCATTCGTCTGCTGCGCGAGAACCGGCACCTGATCGACGACAACTTCCGCAACGATATCCGCAACACCAGCCTGTTCATCGAGCTGTTCAAGTGCAAGATCGGCGTGCACCGCAACCTGCGCCGGATGAACCGCTACGGCATCCTCGGGCGCTATCTGCCGGAGTTCGGCTTCATCGTCGGCCAAATGCAGCACGACCTGTTCCACATCTATACGGTCGATGCGCACACGCTGAACCTGATTAAGCACCTGCGTAAGTTGCAGTACACCCAGGTGTCGGAAAAATTCCCGTTGGCCGCCAAGCTAATGGCCAAACTGCCCAAGCCCGAACTGATCTACATGGCCGGCCTGTATCACGACATCGGCAAGGGCCGGCATGGCGACCACTCCGACATCGGCGCAGTCGATGCCGAAGCGTTCTGCCAGCGCCATCAGTTGCCCCTGTGGGACAGCCGCCTGATCGTCTGGCTGGTGCAGAACCACCTGGTGATGTCGACCACTGCACAGCGCAAGGATCTGTCCGATCCGCAGGTGATCCACGATTTCGCCCAGATCGTCGGCGACGAAACCCGTCTGGATTACCTGTATGTGCTGACCGTGGCCGACATCAACGCCACCAACCCGACCCTGTGGAATTCGTGGCGCGCCAGCCTGCTGCGCCAGCTCTACACCGAGACCAAACGCGCTCTGCGCCGTGGCCTGGAAAATCCGGTGGATCGCGAAGAGCAGATCCGCCAGACCCAGAGTGCGGCGCTGGACATCCTGGTGCGCGGCGGCACCGATCCGGACGACGTCGAACAGTTGTGGGCGCAGTTGGGCGATGACTATTTCCTGCGTCACACCGCCGGCGACGTGGCTTGGCACAGTGACGCGATCCTGCAGCAGCCGGCTGATGGCGGTCCGCTGGTGCTGATCAAGGAAACCACCCAGCGCGAGTTCGAGGGCGGCACGCAGATCTTCATCTACGCCCCCGACCAGCACGACTTCTTCGCCGTGACCGTGGCCGCGATGGACCAGCTCAACCTGAACATTCACGACGCCCGGGTCATCACTTCGAGCAGCCAGTTCACCCTCGACACCTACATCGTGCTCGACACCGACGGCGACTCGATCGGCGACAACCCGGCGCGGGTCAAACAGATTCGCGACGGTCTGACCGAAGCGCTGCGCAATCCTGACGATTACCCGACGATCATCCAGCGCAGGGTGCCGCGCCAGCTCAAGCACTTCGCCTTCGCGCCGCAGGTGACGATCCATAACGACGCCCAGCGTCCGGTGACAGTGCTGGAACTGACGGCACCGGATCGCCCGGGCCTGCTGGCACGGATCGGCGGGATCTTCCTCGAGTTCGACCTGTCGCTGCAGAACGCCAAGATTGCGACCCTGGGCGAACGCGTAGAAGACGTGTTCTTCATCACCGACGCCCACAACCAGCCGCTCTCCGACCCGCTGCTGTGCAGTCGCCTGCAGGACGCAATCGTCGAGCAACTGAGCGTCAATCAGGAACCGGATATCAAGCTTTCGCGCATCAGTATTTGATCCAGCAATTCCCCCCCTGTGGGAGCGGGCTTGCTCGCGAAAGCGGTGTGTCTGGCAACACATCATTCACTGACACACCGCTTTCGCGAGCAAGCCCGCTCCCACATTGAACGAGGCCCCCATGAACAACGCTCTGAACCAGCTCCAGCCCTACCCGTTCGAAAAACTCCGCGCCCTGCTCGGCACGGTCACGCCGAACCCGGACAAACGCCCGATCGCCCTGTCGATCGGCGAGCCGAAACATCGCTCGCCAAGCTTTGTCGCCGAAGCGCTGGCGAACAATCTGGATCAGATGGCGGTGTATCCGACCACCCTCGGCATCCCGGCCCTGCGCGAAGCCATCGCCGGCTGGTGCGAACGTCGTTTTGGCGTACCGAGCGGCTGGATCGATCCGGCGCGCAATGTGCTGCCGGTCAACGGTACCCGCGAAGCGCTGTTCGCTTTCACCCAGACCGTGATCAACCGTGGCGACGATGCACTGGTGGTCAGCCCGAACCCGTTCTATCAGATCTACGAAGGCGCAGCGTTCCTCGCCGGGGCCAAGCCGCACTACCTGCCTTGTCTGGACGAAAACGGCTTCAACCCGGATTTCGACGCCGTATCACCGGACATCTGGAAACGCTGCCAGATCCTGTTTCTGTGCTCCCCAGGCAACCCGACCGGCGCGCTGATCCCGGTTGATGTACTGAAAAAACTCATCGCCCTGGCCGACGAATACGACTTTGTGATCGCCGCCGACGAGTGCTACAGCGAACTGTACTTCGACGAACAGACCCCGCCGCCGGGCCTGCTCAGCGCCTGCGTCGAACTGGGCCGCAAGGACTTCAAGCGTTGCGTGGTGTTCCACAGCCTGTCCAAGCGCTCCAACCTGCCGGGCCTGCGCTCCGGGTTCGTCGCCGGTGACGCGGATATCCTCAAGGGTTTCCTGCTGTACCGCACCTACCACGGTTGCGCGATGCCGGTGCAAACCCAACTGGCCAGCGTTGCGGCGTGGAATGACGAAGTGCATGTACGCGCCAACCGTGCGCTGTACCGCGAGAAGTTCGACGCAGTGCTGGCAATTCTCAGCCCGGTGATGGACGTACAGCGTCCGGACGGCAGCTTCTACCTCTGGCCGAACGTGGCCGGTGACGATGCCGCATTCTGCCGCGACCTGTTCGAGCAGGAACATGTGACTGTCGTGCCAGGCTCGTATCTGTCGCGCGAGGTCGACGGCGTGAATCCGGGCGCCGGGCGCGTGCGCATGGCACTGGTTGCGCCTTTGGCTGAATGTGTTCAAGCTGCAGAACGGATCCGCGACTTCATCACCCGCCAACACTGAGTTTTTAATGTCCGTGCCAGTCATCTGGCACGGACATACCTCTCAAGTTACATTTAAAACCACTTTACGACTATTCCAGACACTGCCCGAAGCTTAATCTCGCGCAGTGGTTTTTGCATGCGCAAAACAACCACAAAGACAAATCAAGGAGCAAGACAAAGCATGGACAACTTTCAATATTGCACGCTGCAAAAACCGGCTAAAGAACTCAAATCCAGCGCCCTTAACAACAGCCGAAAAAAACGCTCGCTGGTACACTACGACAAACTTTGGCCAAGCCGACACACTCTAAAAATAGCTTTCATGGACAACCCAACTCAGGAACACAAAAATAAAATCATTGCCGCCGCCGGAAAATGGCTTCCTTATATCAGTTTGAAGTTTGAGTTCGTTGAAGGCGTAGAGGGTGAGATCCGAATCGCCACCGAGGGTGTAGTGAACAGTTCATTTCTGGGTACCGATGCACTGGATATGTTTCCTGACACGCCAACCATGAACCTTGGCATCGACCCCGAACACGAAGATTTCGAGACGGTCGTCATTCACGAGTTTGGCCACGCACTCGGCGCTATGCACGAACACCAGCACCCCAAGGCGCAAATCCCCTGGAACAAAGAAAATGTTTACAACTACTACCAGAACAGACCGATGAACCCACTGTCGCGCGGCGAAGTTGACGACAATATATTTACGCCTTTTGACGATGCCGACGCGCTTTACTTGCCATACGATCGAAAATCCATCATGCACCATCCGGTTCCCAACAGTTTGACGCTTGGCAATTGGGCGAATCCGATCAATCGCGAAATCAGTGATAAAGACAAACAGCTCATGCGGTTGATTTACCCACGTTGAGTCACAGCTTTACCGTGCCAGTTCTGTTGGCACGGTAACCCGTCATAAAACCGTACACAAATCCAATTTACCTGCTCAGGCGCAGCAACTAGCATCCTTCATTCAAAGCGACTTTCCGGGAACAACAAGCAACCCGAGAAGTTACATATGACGAACGAAAACATGGATGTTCAGTTATGCACTCAACCCGGTCTCAACCAAACAAAAAAACCGAAACCACACGCACCTCCCGCACCATCAAATGCACTTCGGAGGTTCAGTAAAATGTGGGCTAAAAACAATCCGGCAAAATTCTGGACTCCCGGCAGCACTCTTCGCATCGCCTTCCTCAACGGCACGCAGGAATTCAAGGACGCGACCATTGCTGCTGCCAGCAACTGGTTGCCGCACATCAACTTGAAATTCGATTTCGTCGAAGGTGAAGTGGGCGACATCCGCATACTCAGTCAGGAAGGAACGTTTTCCTCCCGGATAGGTACGGATGCTCTGTTATATCCCGATGAGCCGACCATGACACTCTGGCCGCATCCACCCAGTCAGGCACGTTACTTCGCAGCCAATGTCATGCATGAGTTCGGGCACATGCTGGGCGCGGAGCATGAACAGACCAATCCCACGGCAGATATTCCCTGGGACAAGCCAGCCATCTATGCACAATTTGGAATCACCGCCGACCCGGAAGAAGACGACTCCCAGGCCCGCGTGACGCGCAAACGCCTGCACGACTGGTACTTTGACCGCGGCAATCCCGACGAAAGCATTTATTCGGAATACGATCCAAAGTCGATCATGCACTATCGCATCAGCCAGTCCTGGACCATCGGAGACTTCCAGCTCTTCATTAATCTGGATCTCAGCGAAAAGGACAAAATCTTCATGGCGAACGCGTATCCCTTCTCCGCGAGTGAGTGAGCGCATCAGGTCCGTGTCGGCTATTTGACCTGCCCCAGATTCGCCTCACTCAAATCGAGCTCACCCAGTACCTCACGCAACACGTCATCGCCGATCTGATGCTGACGGCTGAGGCTATACAGCTCCAGGCGCTGCGCTCGCAACGCCTTCAAGCGCAATCGGCGTTCCAGCAGATCCATCTGGAACGCCAGCGCCTGGGCTTCGGCGGAATCATTGAACACGTCGAGCTGATGACGATACTCGGACATGATCCGCGCCTTGAGCTCCGCCGAGAGTGCGGCCTGCGCCGCATCCTGCGGGCCGACCTCTTCGGTTTCCAGCGCATGGATCGCCGCCTCGGCGGTCTTGCGCCAGGCGTCGCGCACTTCCTGGCGGCGTTTGTCGTCCGGGCTTTTCTCGATGCCACGCAGCAGCAACGGCAGGGCGATGCAGGCGCAAATCAGCGACAACAGAATCACCCCGGCGGCGATGAAAATCAGCAGATCACGCTCGGGGAACGCCTCGGCCCCCATCAACATCGGTACCGACATCACACCGGCCAGCGTCACCGCCCCGCGCACTCCGCCGACAGTCAGCAGCCAGCAGGATCGGGCCGTCGGCACTTGCGTCAGGTCGCCCTTGCCGCGCAGCCGTCGCAGCAGTACCGACAAACGCCAGATGCTCTGTACCCAGATAAAGCGCAACAGCACCAACGCGAGGAAAATCGCCACCACGTCGAGGCCACGGTACATCAGCGTCGGCCACAACGTCGGTTCGTGGCTGACCACGGCCTTGATGATGTCCGGCAATTGCAGACCCAGCAGCAGAAAGATCAGGCCGTTGAAGGCAAACTCGAGCAATGACCAGACGCTGCGATTGAGCAGCCGGGTGCTGGTCTGCCGCGGCAACAGATCAAGCCAGCTCTGCATCATCCCCGCCGCGACGGCCGACAAAATCCCCGAAGCGCCCAGTCGCTCGGCCAACACATAGGCGGCGAACGGCAGCAGCAACATGAACACCACGTGAGTGGCCGGATCGTCCCAGCCCCGGGCAATCATCCACGCGCGCAAGCGCCCGACCAGCCAGCTCAGCGCGACGCCGACGGCCAAGCCCCCGACCGCCACCAGTACGAACGTCAGGCTGGCATTGGCCAGCGAGAACACCCCGGTCACCGCCGCCACCAAGGCAAACTTGAACGTCACCAGACCCGAGGCATCGTTCATCAACGCCTCGCCTTGCAGGATGTGCATCAGCGGTGTCGGCAAGCGGTTCTGCGAGATCGCCGAGACCGCCACGGCGTCGGTCGGCGAGAGCACGGCGGCCAGCGCGAAGGCCACCGGCAGCGGAATGCTCGGCAACAGCCAGTGAATGAAGTACCCGGCGCCGACCACGGTGAACAGCACCAGGCCAACCGCCAGCGTCAGGATCGGCCCGCGCAGATGCCAGAACTCGCGTTTGGGCATGCGCCAACCGTCGGAAAACAGCAGCGGCGGCAGGAACAGAAACAGGAACAATTCGGGGTCCAGCGCGACGTGCAGGCCCAGTGTCGGCCAGGCCAACAAGGCACCGGCGGCGATTTGCACGAGGGGCAGCGGCAGCGGGACGACCCGTCCGACCAGCCGCGAAACGCTGACCAGCATCAGCAGGATCAGGACGGTATAAGCGGTTTGCATAAAGCGGAAATCTCAGACAATCGACAGCGTTGAACTGCCATATTAGCCGCTTAGGATGCGTCTGGCGTTTGCACCTATGTCGCACTACCCCTGTGGGAGCGAGCCTGCTCGCGAATGCGGTGTCTCCTTCAACAGAGATATTGCCTGTCGTGGCCCCTTCGCGAGCAGGCTCGCGCCCACAGGTTTTGCAGCGTTACGACAACCGTGGCCGACGAAACGCTTTGGTCATGGCATAATCCGACACCATTTTTTTCCAGCACCTGTAAAGGGGGCGATTCCTTGACCGTTTCAAGTAAAACGTTGCACCTTTTCGGCATCAAAGCCTGCGACACCATGAAGAAGGCGCGCACCTGGCTCGATGAACACGCTGTCAGCTACGACTTCCATGACTACAAAACCGCCGGTATCGACCGTGAGCACCTGACCCAATGGTGTGACGAGCACGGCTGGCAAACGGTGTTGAACCGTGCAGGCACGACCTTTCGCAAACTCGACGACGAACGTAAAGCCGATCTCGACCAGTCGAAAGCCATCGAACTGATGCTCGCTCAACCCTCGATGATCAAGCGCCCGGTGCTCGATCTCGGTGACCGAACCCTGATTGGCTTCAAGCCAGACATCTACGCGGCCGCACTCAAGTAAGCAGCCCGTCACTTATTGCTAGAGGTATTCACATGTCCAACTCTCTGTTCAGCATCGCCTTTGGTGTCGGCACGCAAAACCGTCAAGGTGCCTGGCTGGAGGTGTTCTACGCCCAGCCGCTGCTCAACCCGTCGGCCGAACTGGTCGCGGCTGTTGCGCCGATCCTCGGCTACACCGAAGGCAACCAGGCCATCACCTTCACCACCGCGCAGGCGGCACAACTGGCTGAAGCGGTCAAAGGCATCGACGCCGTTCAAGGCAAGCTGCTGACCCGTCTGGCCGAGAGCCACAAGCCACTGGTCGCCACCCTGCTGGCCGAAGACACACAACTGACCTCGACGCCTGAGGCGTACCTCAAGCTGCACCTGCTGTCGCATCGTCTGGCCAAACCACACGGCGTAAGCCTGGCCGGGATCTTCCCGCTGCTGCCGAACGTGGCCTGGACCAGCCAGGGTGCAATCGACCTGAGCGAACTGGCCGAACTGCAACTGGAAGCGCGTCTGCGCGGCGAGCTGCTGGAAGTGTTCTCGGTGGACAAGTTCCCGAAAATGACCGACTACGTGGTTCCGGCCGGCGTGCGTATCGCTGACGCGGCACGTCTGCGTCTGGGCGCTTACGTGGGCGAAGGCACCACCGTAATGCACGAAGGCTTCATCAACTTCAACGCCGGCACCGAAGGCCCGGGCATGATCGAAGGCCGCGTTTCCGCTGGCGTGTTCGTCGGCAAGGGTTCGGACCTGGGCGGCGGCTGCTCGACCATGGGCACCCTGTCGGGCGGCGGCAACATCGTGATCAAGGTGGGTGAAGGCTGCCTGATCGGCGCCAACGCCGGTATCGGTATCCCGTTGGGCGACCGCAACACCGTCGAGTCGGGCCTGTACGTGACCGCCGGCACCAAGGTCGCGCTGCTGGACGAGCACAACAACCTGGTCAAGGTTGTGAAGGCGCGCGAGCTGGCCGGTCAGACCGACCTGCTGTTCCGTCGCAACTCGGAAACCGGTGCCGTGGAGTGCAAGACCCACAAATCGGCGATCGAGCTGAACGAAGCGCTACACGCTCACAACTAAGCAGCCACACGCTCCCACAAGGTTCGGCGTACATCCCGCCCCTCTTCACCAGGGCTGAAAACTGTGATGATTCCCTCCCCCTGGCGCGCCGACTTTCCGGCCATCGCCGCCCTGCAACGGCAAGACCAGACCTATCTGGACAACGCCGCCACCACGCAAAAACCCCAGGCCCTGCTCGACGCGCTAACGCACTACTACGCCAACGGCGCAGCCAATGTGCATCGTGCGCAGCATCTGCCCGGCGCGCACGCGACGCAGGCGTTCGAAGACAGTCGGCTCAAGGTTGCCCAGTGGCTGAATGCCGGTGACAGCGGGCAGATCATCTTCACCCACGGCGCCACCAGTGCGCTGAATCTCCTGGCCTATGGCCTGGAACATCTTTTCCACCCGGGCGATGAAATAGTCATCAGCGCCCTGGAGCATCACGCCAACCTGCTGCCGTGGCAGCAACTGGCACAGCGTCGCGAGCTGAAACTGGTGATCCTGCCGCTGGACGCCGACGGCGTGATCGACCTCGGCGCCGCTGTGCGTCTGATCACCCCGCGCACTCGCTTGCTGGCGGTCAGTCAGCTGTCCAACGTGCTCGGTGCCTGGCAACCGTTACCGGCGCTGCTGGCGATGGCCAAGGCGCACAAGGCGCTGACCGTGGTCGATGGCGCCCAGGGTGTGGTGCATGGTCGCCACGACGTGCAGGCGCTGGGTTGCGACTTCTATGTGTTTTCCAGCCACAAGCTGTACGGCCCCGATGGTCTCGGCGTGCTGTTCGGGCGCAACAAGGCGCTTGAGCAACTGCAGCCATGGCAGTTCGGCGGCGAAATGGTGCTGGAAGCCAATTATCACGATGCACGCTTCCGCCCTGCCCCGCTGGGTTTCGAGGCGGGCACGCCGCCGATTGCCAGCGTGATCGGCCTCGGCGCAACCCTCGACTATTTAGCCGGGCTGGATCAGGACGCGGTGTCGGCCCATGAAGCGGCGCTGCACGCCTACCTGCTGCAAGGCCTGGCCGCGCGCAACGGCATTCGTCTGCTGGGCAAGCCGCAATTGGCGCTGGCGAGTTTTGTCGTCGAGGGCGTGCACAACGCCGATCTGGCGCACCTGCTGACCGAGCAAGGTATCGCCGTGCGCGCCGGGCATCACTGCGCCATGCCGTTGCTGAAAAGCTTCGAACTGGCCGGGGCTATTCGCGTGTCACTGGCGCTGTACAACGACTCCGAGGATCTGGAGCGTTTCTTCGAAGCGCTGGATCAGGCCCTGGAGTTGCTGCGATGAGCCTGCCGCTCGCCGCCGCCGAAGCGCTGCAGACCTTTCAGAATGCCGCCGGTTGGGAACAACGCGCGCGGTTGCTGATGCAGTTTGGCGATCGTCTGCCGCCGCTGAACGACGCGGACAAATGCGAAGCCAACCGGGTGCATGGCTGTGAGAGTCAAATGTGGCTGGTGGGTGAGTTGCAGGACGGTCACTGGCAGTTCAGCGCTGCCAGCGATGCGCGAATGATTCGTGGGTTGGTGGCGTTGCTGCTGTTGCGAGTCAACGGCTTGAGCGCTGCCGAGTTGCAGCAGGTGGATCTGCCCGATTGGTTCAATCAGCTGGGACTTTCGCGGCAGTTGTCGCCGTCGCGCAGTAATGGCTTGAATGCCGTGCTCCAGCGGATGAATGAGTTGGCTAAATAAAGCGCCTGCTTCGCAGCCATCGCGAGCAGGCTCACTCCTACAATTGGAATGCGTCCCCCTGTAGGAGTGAGCCTGCTCGCGATGAGGTCTTCAGCCCCAGCATCAAACCTGAGGCTTGACCCGATCCGCCGGCCGCCGCACACCCGCCACAATCTTGTCCACCGCCTTGGTCGCCGCGACCATGCCGAACGTCGCCGTGACCATCATCACCGCGCCAAACCCGCCGGCGCAGTCGAGCTTCACCCCGTCGCCGACAAAACTCTTCTGCAAACAGATGCTGCCGTCCGGTTTCGGATAGCGCAGTTGTTCGGTGGAGAACACACACGGCACGCTGTAATGGCGAGTCACGGTACGCGAGAAGCCATAGTCGCGACGCAACGTCGAACGCACTTTCGAGGCCAGCGGGTCGTTGAACGTGCGGTTGAGGTCGCAGACCTGAATCAGCGTCGGATCGATCTGCCCGCCCGCACCGCCGGTGGTGATGATCTGAATCTTGCGACGTTTGCACCAGGCGATCAGCGCAGCCTTGGCGTTGACCGCGTCGATGCAGTCGATCACGCAGTCGATGTTCGGCGTGATGTACTCGGCCATGGTGTCGCGCGTCACGAAGTCCGCCACCGCATGCACGGTGCAATCCGGATTGATCCCGCGCAGGCGCTCGGCCATCACTTCGACCTTGGGTTTGCCGACGGTGCTGTCCAGCGCGTGCAACTGGCGGTTGGCGTTGCTGACGCAGACGTCATCGAGGTCGAACAGCGAAATCTCACCCACGCCACAGCGGGCCATGGCTTCCGCCGCCCAGGAACCGACGCCACCGACGCCGACAATCGCCACATGGGCCGCACGCAGGCGCTCGAGGCCCTCGATGCCATACAAACGGGCGATGCCTGCAAACCGCGGATCTTCTGTACTCATGACCATTACCCCAAAAACCGGCGCGCATTATAGGGCCGTCGGCGGCCAAGAGCATCTTTGACGCTATGAACGGTGAACGCAGCCGTTTTGCGCAAGCCTTGTGGCGAGGGAGCTTGCTCCCGCCAGGTCGCGAAGCGGCCCTTTGAAAGCGGCCTGCTTCGCAGTCCAGCGGGAGCAAGCTCCCTCGCCACTGGGAATTGCTATAACTAAGCAACAAAGTTTTCTCTTACAAGCTGTTACTAAAGAACTTAAATCAGGTTGGACTGCCCAATGTCGGGCATTTCCCTGCCCGGTGTACGAGCAGTGAACTGCCGGTGTAGGATTCGCGCCCTTTTGGCGTAAGCCGATCCGTTCCTTCGTTCCACAGCCTTTGGAACCCGAAATAGCTATGTCATCGCGTAAATTTGGTCTCAACCTGGTGGTGGTTCTGGCAATCGCCGCCCTGTTCACCGGTTTCTGGGCGCTGATCAACCGCCCGGTCTCCGCGCCCAACTGGCCGGAGCAGATCTCCGGTTTCTCTTATTCGCCATTCCAGCAGGGCCAATTCCCACAGAAGGATCAGTATCCGACTGACGACGAAATGCGCCGCGACCTGGAGATCATGAGCAAGCTGACGGACAACATCCGCATCTACTCGGTCGACGGTTCGCTGCAGGACATCCCGAAACTGGCGGAAGAATTCGGTCTGCGCGTGACCCTCGGGATCTGGATCAGCCCCGATCAGGAACGCAACGAGCGCGAGATCCAGCGCGCCATCGAACTGGCCAATACTTCGCGCAGCGTGGTTCGCGTGGTGGTCGGTAACGAGGCGATCTTCCGCAAGGAAATCACTGCCGAGCAACTGAGCGTGCTGCTGGATCGCGTACGCGCAGCGGTGAAAGTGCCGGTGACCACCTCCGAGCAGTGGCACGTCTGGGAAGAACACCCGGAACTGGCCAAGCACGTTGACCTGATCGCTGCGCACGTCCTGCCGTACTGGGAATTCATTCCGGTCGACAAGGCCGGACAGTTCGTCTTCGACCGCGCCCGTGACCTGAAAAAGCTGTTCCCGAAAAAGCCGCTGCTGCTGTCCGAAGTCGGCTGGCCGAGCAACGGGCGCATGCGCGGTGGCGCCGATGCGTCGCCAGCGGATCAGGCGATCTACCTGCGCACACTGGTCAACAAGCTCAACCGCCAAGGCTTCAACTACTTCGTGATCGAAGCGTTCGACCAGCCGTGGAAGGCCAGTGACGAAGGTTCGGTGGGCGCCTACTGGGGCGTGTTCAACGCCGCCCGCCAGCAGAAATTCAACTTCGAAGGCCCGGTCGTCGCCATCCCGCAATGGCGCGTGCTGGCCATCGGTTCGGTGGTGCTGGCGCTGCTGTCGCTGACCCTGCTGATGATCGACGGCTCGGCCCTGCGCCAGCGTGGCCGCACCTTCCTGACCTTTATCGCGTTCCTTTGCGGTTCGGTGCTGGTGTGGATCGGTTACGACTACAGCCAGCAATACAGCACGTGGTTCAGCCTGACGGTCGGTTTCCTGCTGGCGCTGGGTGCGCTCGGGGTGTTTATCGTGTTGCTGACCGAAGCGCATGAACTGGCCGAGGCGGTCTGGACCCACAAGCGCCGGCGTGAATTCCTGCCGGTGGTGGGCGATTCGGACTACAGACCGAAAGTCTCGATCCACGTACCGTGCTACAACGAGCCGCCGGAGATGGTCAAACAGACCCTCGACGCCCTGGCCGCCCTCGATTACCCGGACTATGAAGTCCTGATCATCGACAACAACACCAAAGACCAGGCCGTGTGGGAGCCGGTGCGCGACTACTGCGCGACTCTTGGTCCGCGTTTCAAGTTCTTCCACGTTGCGCCATTGGCCGGGTTCAAGGGCGGTGCGCTGAACTACCTGATTCCGCACACCGCCAAGGACGCCGAAGTGATCGCGGTGATCGACTCCGACTACTGCGTGCATCCGAACTGGCTCAAGCACATGGTGCCGCACTTCGCCGATCCGAAAATCGCCGTGGTGCAGTCACCGCAGGATTACCGCGACCAGAACGAAAGCACCTTCAAGAAGCTCTGCTACGCCGAATACAAAGGCTTCTTCCATATCGGCATGGTCACCCGCAACGACCGCGACGCGATCATTCAGCACGGCACCATGACCATGACCCGGCGTTCGGTTCTGGAAGAGCTGGGCTGGGCCGACTGGTGCATCTGTGAAGACGCCGAACTCGGTCTGCGCGTGTTCGAAAAAGGCTTGTCGGCGGCGTATTACCACGACAGCTACGGCAAGGGTCTGATGCCGGATACCTTCATCGACTTCAAGAAGCAGCGTTTCCGCTGGGCCTATGGCGCGATCCAGATCATCAAGCGCCACACCCGCAGCCTGCTGCGCGGCAAGGACACCGAACTGACCCGTGGCCAGCGTTACCACTTCCTCGCGGGGTGGCTGCCATGGGTCGCGGACGGCATGAACATCTTCTTCACCGTCGGCGCCCTGCTGTGGTCGGCGGCGATGATCATCGTGCCGCAACGGGTCGATCCGCCGCTGCTGATTTTTGCCATCCCGCCATTGGCGCTGTTCGTGTTCAAGGTCGGCAAGATCATCTTCCTGTACCGTCGCGCCGTCGGCGTGAACCTCAAGGATGCGTTCTGCGCGGCATTGGCCGGTCTGGCGTTGTCGCACACCATCGCCAAAGCGGTGCTGTACGGCTTCTTCACCAGCAGCATTCCGTTCTTCCGCACGCCGAAAAACGCCGACAACCATGGTTTCTGGGTGGCGATTTCCGAAGCGCGGGAAGAGCTGTTCATCATGCTGCTGTTGTGGGGCGCGGCGCTGGGGATCTACCTGGTGCAGGGCATTCCGAGCAACGACATGCGCTTCTGGGTCGCAATGCTGCTGGTGCAGTCGCTGCCATACCTGGCCGCGCTGATCATGGCGTTCCTCTCGTCGCTGCCAAAACCTGCGACAGCGCCTGAACCGGCGCCTGTCGTCTAATTCCTCTTTGATCCACTAAACGGCGGCCAATGGTCGCCGTTTTGCTTTAAGATAACCGCCATTTTGCGGGGCTTGGCGTGATAACGGTCTGACTGACCGAACACTATCCCCTGTAGGAGTGAGCCTGCTCGCGATT
This sequence comes from Pseudomonas sp. URIL14HWK12:I6, assembly GCF_000514195.1. Lineage (NCBI taxonomy): Bacteria > Pseudomonadati > Pseudomonadota > Gammaproteobacteria > Pseudomonadales > Pseudomonadaceae > Pseudomonas > Pseudomonas sp. URIL14HWK12:I6. Next base: position 401,995 of record NZ_AZVL01000002.1, on the reverse strand, counting down.
GCGGTGTAACAATCAATGTTTAAGTTGACTGACACACCGCAATCGCGAGCAGGCTCACTCCTACAGTCAGTCCGCGCCCACATTCATGACTCCGGAGATTTCCATGACGGCCCACGCCGACCTTTCGCCGACCCTCCAACTCGCCATCGACCTGATCCGCCGTCCGTCCGTGACGCCGGTCGACGCCGATTGCCAGAAGCAGATGATGCAGCGCCTGGGCGATGCCGGTTTCACCCTCGAGCCGATGCGCATCGAGGACGTGGATAACTTCTGGGCCACGCACGGCAACGACGACGGCCCGGTTCTGTGCTTCGCCGGCCACACCGACGTGGTGCCGACCGGTCCGGTGACCGCCTGGCAGATCGACCCGTTCAACGCGGTGATCGATGAACACGGCATGCTCTGCGGCCGTGGCGCGGCGGACATGAAAGGCAGCCTGGCGTCGATGACCGTCGCCGCTGAACGCTTTGTCGCCGACTACCCGAACCACAAGGGCAAGGTCGCGTTCCTCATCACCAGCGACGAAGAAGGCCCGGCGCACCACGGCACCAAAGCGGTGGTTGAACGTCTGGTGGCGCGCAAGGAACGTCTGGACTGGTGCATCGTCGGCGAACCGTCGAGCACCACACTGGTCGGTGACGTGGTGAAAAACGGTCGTCGCGGCTCGCTGGGCGCCAAGCTCACCGTACGCGGTGTGCAGGGTCACGTGGCCTACCCGCATCTGGCGAAGAACCCGATCCACCTCGCCGCCCCGGCGCTGGCCGAATTGGCCGCCGAGCACTGGGATCACGGCAACGATTTCTTCCCGCCGACCAGTTTCCAGATTTCCAACCTCAACTCCGGCACCGGCGCGACCAACGTGATCCCGGGTGATCTGGTGGCGGTGTTCAACTTCCGCTTCTCCACCGAATCCACCGTCGAAGGCCTGCAGAAACGCGTGGCCGACATCCTCGACAAACACAATCTGGATTGGCACATCGACTGGGCGCTGTCCGGCCTGCCGTTCCTCACCGAGCCGGGCGCGCTGCTCGACGCGGTGTCGTCGAGCATCAAGGACATCACCGGCCGCGAGACCAAGGCGTCGACCAGCGGCGGCACTTCCGATGGCCGTTTCATCGCGACCATGGGCACCCAAGTGGTTGAACTGGGCCCGGTCAACGCGACCATTCACCAGGTCAACGAGCGCGTACTGGCGGCCGATCTCGACGTGCTGACCGAGATCTATTACCAGACCCTGATCAAGTTGCTCGCCTGATGCTCGCGTGCCCGATCTGCAGTGAACCGCTGAACAGCGTCGACAACGGCGTGGTCTGCCCCGCCGGCCACCGCTTCGACCGTGCGCGTCAGGGTTACCTGAATCTGTTGCCGGTGCAGCACAAGAACAGTCGCGACCCTGGCGACAATCAGGCGATGGTCGAGGCGCGCCGCGACTTCCTGAATGCCGGGCATTACGCGCCGGTGGCCAAGCGTCTGGCCGAGCTGGCGGCGAGTTATGCGCCGGCACGCTGGGTCGATATCGGTTGCGGCGAGGGTTACTACACCGCACAGATCGCCGATGCCCTGCCGGACGCCGATGGCTACGCACTGGACATCTCCCGCGAGGCGGTCAAACGCGCCTGCAAGCGTAATCCGGCAATCACCTGGTTGATCGCCAGCATGGCCCGCGTGCCATTGGCGTCGGGCAGTTGCCAGTTTCTCGCCAGCGTTTTCAGCCCTCTGGACTGGGCAGAAGCCAAGCGCCTGCTCAGCGTCGGCGGCGGCCTGATGAAGGTCGGTCCGACCAGCGGCCACCTGATGGAACTGCGCGAACGTCTGTACGACGAAGTGCGCGAATACACCGACGACAAGCATCTGGCCCTGGTGCCGGAAGGCATGGCGCTGGCGCACAGCGAAACTCTGGAATTCAAACTGACGCTGGACAAGCCCGAGGATCGCGCCGACCTGCTGGCGATGACGCCCCACGGCTGGCGCGCCAGTGCCGAACGCCGCGCCGCCGTGATCGAACAGGCCGAGCCGTTCGTGACCACCGTGTCGATGCGCTACGATTATTTCGTTCTTCAATAACTTTTGGTCTCGGGCAAGTGCCCGGGGCCGGCTAAATCCGCGAATGGATTTTTCAGACCCGCAGTGAGGACATCCATGCGCCAACCGGATATCGAGATTTACCTGAAAGACGCCGACGTCGACCACAAGGCGATTTCCGCCTGGCTCGGTGAGGCTCTGGGCCCGTGCAGCGACTGGGTACAGAAAGGCCAGACCTACAAGTGCAAGGCCGGCAACATCCCGGTGACCTGGCTGCCGAAAGCCGTGGGCAAGTGGAACAGCCTGTACCTGGAAAGCGATGCGACTCCATGGGACGACGACATCGCCTGCGCCCGCGCAGCCTTTGCTGCGCTGAACGTCGAAGTACGTTGCGCACCGGGCACGTGGGTCGAGGAAGAAGGTGAGGAAACGGCTGATCGCTGGATTCGCATCAGCGCCGACGGTGAAGAAGAGATCACCTGGAAAACCGCGTAATCCCGGGCAACACATATCCCATGTGGGAGCGGGCTTGCTCGCGAATGCGGTGTATCAGCTCCAGATGTGCTGAATGACACGACGCATTCGCGAGCAAGCCCGCTCCCACATTTGGTTTTGGGGTGTTTTGAAGGGTTGTATTACAGGCCTACAACGTCTTCTGCTTGCAATCCCTTCTCCCCCGTCACCACCGCATACTCAACCTGCTGACCTTCAGTCAGCGACCGATGCCCTTCGCCACGGATCGCGCGGTAGTGCACGAACACGTCCACCCCGTCGTCGCGCTGAATGAAGCCGTAGCCCTTGGCGTCGTTGAACCACTTCACATTGCCGGTTTCACGTGTTGCCATCTGTTCATACTCCTTTTTTATTATTGAACAGGCTTTTCGCAGGAAAGCCTTTGCGGAACGTCAGCCTGCGCCCGACGTCCATAAAGGGCCCCGGCGACAGATTGCCGAGTATATGACAGGCGCAAAAAGTCTCAACAGGAGATTACTTCGCCGCTTTTTTGCCGATTTTCGGTGAATACGGCAAACTGTCGACCTCCCGAGCAAACGCTCGGTTTTATTCACTCACGCAGAAGCCGTATGACCCGTTCCCCGTTCCGCCGTCTTGTGTTTGGCACCTTGCGCCGACTGTTGTACCTCTGGGTTCGCTCGGAGACGATCAACCAGTCGTCGTTCACCCTCAACCTCGACCGCAGTCGTCCGGTGTTCTACGTCCTGCAAAACCCTTCGCTCACCGATCTGGCGGTGGTCGACACCGAGTGCACCAAGGCCGGCCTGCCGCGTCCGGTGCTGCCAGTGTCGGTGGGGCCGTTGATCGAACCGGCGGCGTTTTTCTATCTGACGCCAGATCCGGACTGGCTCGGTCGTCAGGACAAGCGCGGCGCACCGCCGACCCTGACCCGTCTGGTCAGCGCCCTGACCCAGAACGCCGCCGAAGATGCGCAGATCATTCCGGTCAGCGTGTTCTGGGGCCAGTCGCCGGACAGCGAAAACAGTCCGTGGAAGCTGCTGTTCGCCGACAGCTGGGCGGTCACCGGGCGCTTGCGCCGACTGCTGAGCATCATCGTCCTCGGGCGCAAGACCCGCGTGCAGTTCTCCGCGCCGATCCACCTGCGCGAACTGATCGAGCACAACAAGGGCCACGAACGCACCGTGCGCATGGCCCAGCGCATCCTGCGCGTGCACTTCCGCAATCTGAAAGCCGCCGTCATCGGCCCGGACATCTCGCACCGTCGTAACCTGGTCAAAGGCCTGCTCAACCAGCCACTGGTCAAGCAAGCGATCCTCGACGAAGCCGAACGCGAGAACATCTCCCCGGAAAAAGCCAAGGCCCAGGCCCTGCGCTACGGCAACGAGATCGCCTCGGACTACACCTACACCGCGATCCGTTTTCTCGAAGTGGTGCTGAGCTGGTTCTGGAACAAGATCTACGACGGGATCAAGGTCAACCACATCGAAGGCGTGCAGAAGGTCGCCCAGGGTCACGAAGTGATCTACGTGCCGTGCCACCGCAGCCACATCGACTATCTGTTGCTGTCGTACTTGCTGTTCCGCAACGGCCTGACCCCGCCGCACATCGCCGCCGGGATCAACCTCAACATGCCGGTGATCGGCAGCCTGCTGCGCCGTGGCGGCGCGTTCTTCATGCGCCGCACGTTCAAGGGCAATCCGCTGTACACCTCGGTGTTCAACGAATACCTGCACACCCTGTTCACCAAAGGTTTCCCGGTGGAATACTTCGTAGAGGGCGGCCGCTCGCGCACCGGGCGCATGCTGCAACCGAAAACCGGCATGCTCGCGATCACGATGCGCAGCTTCCTGCGCTCATCGCGGATGCCGATCGTGTTCGTGCCGGTGTACATCGGTTACGAGCGCGTTCTTGAAGGCCGTACTTACCTTGGCGAACTGCGTGGCGCGAGCAAGAAGAAAGAGTCGATCTTCGACATTTTCAAAGTCATCGGTGCGCTCAAGCAGCGCTTCGGTCAAGTCGCGGTGAACTTCGGCGAGCCGATCAAACTGGCGGAATTCCTCGACAGCGAACAGCCAGACTGGCGCCAGCAGGAACTCGGCCCGCAGTACAAACCGGCATGGCTCAACGAGACCACCAACCGCCTTGGCGAGAAAGTCGCGCAGCACTTGAACGAAGCAGCGGCGATCAACCCGGTCAACCTGGTGGCGCTGGCGCTGCTGTCGACCACCCGCCTGGCGCTGGACGATCGAGCCATGGCGCGGGTGCTGGACCTGTATCTGGCGTTGCTGCGCAAAGTCCCTTACTCGCCGCACACGACCCTGCCGGAAGGCGATGGCCGTGCGCTGATAGAGCATGTGAAGGACATGGATCTGCTGTCCGAACAGAACGATGCGTTGGGCAAGATTCTCTATCTGGACGAGCAGAACGCTGTCCTGATGACCTACTACCGCAACAACGTGCTGCACATCTTCGCCTTGCCGGCGCTGCTGGCGAGCTTCTTCCAGAGCACCTCGCGCATGAGCCGCGAACAGATCCTGCGCTACACCCGCGCGTTGTATCCGTACTTGCAATCGGAGCTGTTCATTCGCTGGAGCCTGGAGGAACTGGACGGCGTGGTCGATCAATGGCTGGAAGCTTTCGTCGAGCAAGGCCTGCTGCGTTTCGAGAAGGACGTATACATGCGTCCGGCGCCAAGTTCGCGGCACTTTGTCCTGCTGACCCTGCTGTCGAAAAGCATCGCGCAGACCCTGCAGCGCTTCTACATGACCGTGTCCCTGCTGCTCAACAGCGGCCAGAACAGCATCAGCGCCGAAGAGCTGGAGGATCTGTGCACGGTCATGGCCCAGCGCCTGTCGATCCTCCACGGTTTGAACGCCCCGGAGTTCTTCGACAAGAGCCTGTTCCGCCACTTCATCCAGACCCTGCTCGACCTCGACGTGCTGCGCCGCGACGAAGCGGGCAAGCTGAGCTACCACGAACTGCTCGGCGAACTGGCCGAAGGCGCTGCCAAACGGGTGTTGCCGGCGGAGATTCGTCTGTCGATTCGTCAAGTGGCCTTGCATCGCAGTGAAGATGCCGCCGAAACAGCGGATACACCACAAGTCTGAAACTTGCTGACAACTAACGGGCGCGCACTTCAATGGCCCCGTTAGTTGATTCATGGATTAATAGGCGCAACCCACCAATCACGATACGGATATCGAGATGAGCCTGTTAAACGAAGAAACTTGCGCAGTAATCCTGGACTTCCGTCTACCGCCCGAATTCCACGCGCCTGCCGATGGTGTCAATGAAACCATTGTCAGCGTCAAAGTATTCAATTCCCAATCGCCTGTTAACATCAAGGACTGGCACCGTGCTGCGATCTTCGACGCCGGCTGGAAATTTGACTTCCCTCATCACTACGGCGATGTAGGCGTCAGGTACCAAGTCAATGTGCAGATCCTTCATGACCAAATACCCTTGCTGATCGAGCAGGACTACTTCGTCACTGTCAACAACACTCCCCATCGCCAAACCCTGCACCTGAGCCCGATCGGTTTTCTATATGTCGAGGCTCAAGAAGCCGAAATTGTTGCGCCAGAAGAAGCGGTCACCATCAGTCTGCATGAAGCAGAGTCTCCCGAAGTTGAGCTGGTGCATGTCAAACAAGACGAACAGTCAGTCTCCGGTTTTTATCTGAAATATGATCCTGACAGCGTTATACCCGGTAAACGCTATGCACTGACGGGTATTGAAAACCGCTACCATCAACGTCTTGTGATCTCACCTGAACAAGTCGAACTGGCTCCCGCGATGCCCAACACAAGCGCGCTGTCGTTTCAGAAATTAATGCAGTGGCTGGAAAAACCCTTACGTTTGTTCACTGACGCTGGCACCAAAATCCGCTAGATTTCCTTCGGCGCCGGGATTCTTCCGGCGCAACCGTCTCAGAGGCCCCGATGAAAAAACTCACCCTTCTCGCCGCAGCCACCCTGTTGAGCGCCTGCCAGTCGACCACCCCCGCCGGCAAAGTCGGCCTCGACGGCGAAGTGTTCTACCTGCAACGCATCGCCCTGCCACCGAGCGCGACTTTGAGCGTGAGCCTGCAGGACGTATCGCTGGCCGACGCCCCGGCGGTGGTCCTCGACGAACAGAAAGGCCCGGTCAAAGGCCAGGTGCCGCTGCCGTTCCACTTGAGTTACGATCCGGCCCAGGTCAAACCCGGCCACCGCTACTCGGTCAGCGCGCGCATCGAAGTCAACGGCGAGTTGATGTTCATCACCACCGAAAACCACGCCGTGCAACTGGACGGCAATGATCCGCAGCCGCTGAAAATCCGCGTCGACGCGATTCGCTAATTGTCTTTCAAGGAAGCTGCCATGTTCCGCCCTACCCTTCGCTTCGCCGGCCTGTGCGCGGGCCTGATGATCTCTGCCAGCGCCCTGGCACTGTCGCTCAGCGACCTCTCGCAACAAGACGCCACCGGCGGCCTCAAGGACGCCCTGACCCAAGGCGCGCAAATCGCCGTCAAACAACTCGGCACCCCGGGCGGCTTCAGCAACAACCCGGAAGTGAAAATCGAACTGCCGGGCAAACTCGGCAAAGTCGCCGGCAAGATGAAAGCCTTCGGCATGGGCGCCCAGGTCGACGAACTCGAAACCGCCATGAACAAGGCCGCAGAAAGCGCCGTGACCCAGGCCCAACCGATCCTCGTCGACGCCGTGAAGAAAATGACCGTGGCCGACGCCAAAGGCATCCTCAGCGGCGGCACTGACTCGGCCACCCAATACCTGGACAAAACCAGCCGCGAACAGATCCGCGCCAAGTTCCTGCCCATCGTCAAACAAGCCACCGACAAAGTCGGCGTCGCACAAAAGTACAACGCCTTCGCCGGCCAGGCCGCGACCCTCGGCGTGGTGGATGCGAAAAGCGCCAACGTCGAAAACTACGTCACTGAACAAGCGCTCAATGGCCTGTTCGAAATGATCGGCAAACAGGAACAAACCATCCGCAAGAATCCGGCTGCTGCAGCGACGGGGCTGGCGAAGAAAGTGTTCGGCACCTTGTAATTTTTGCCGCGGCACGAAAAAGCCCGCTGAACCGGTGAAGGTCAGCGGGCTTTTTATTGTGGGTCAGCCTTGCGGATCCACCTGATCGAGGACGCGGTTAACCGACAGCTCCGCGAGCGAAATCATCTGCTGGATACCGAGAAGCTGACTGCACGTCGGGCCGCTCAGGGTAAACGCCAACTCACTGGCCATGACATTGGCCGAGGCCAGCGTTTCACAGGCATGGGCCAGCAGGGTCTCGGAATCGACTTCGGGGAGAACAGTGAAGATTGTGCTGGGCTGAGTGACGGGTTTGGGCTGTTTTTCAGGCTGGGGCAGGAGGTAGTGATCGAGCGCACGCAGGGCTGCGTCGTGGAGCTTGCGCGAATCGAGGAAGGCGTAGGGGGAGACGGGGTCGGTTGGTCGTTCGGGGGTGGTTTCGGGTGCCGATTCTGGGGGATTTGGGGTGTGTTTGAACATGGTGGAACTCCTGAAGTAGTGGAGCCGCCACCATTCGCTGCGAAACGAATGCAGGGTGGCGGCTGTACGCAGGTTCGCAGACCGGGACTTCAGGCACCCGGCATACCCGAAGGTATCCCGCGCACAACCGCCATGACACAGGCATAAAAAAGCGCCCGCTTTCGGATGGTGGACGCTGTGCGTCTGAAGTTTAACCGGGCTGCGAAACCCGGTCGCTGATTTTTGCAGCGACAGACTCAGGCTAGAGATCGCGCTTCCGACGGGCAACCTGAAAACCTTGTGGGAAGGTTCTGGTTATCTGGAACATTTTTAAACAGACCAGAGAGGTTGGGTGGCTGGGCGGGCCTCTTCGCGAGCAAGCCCGCTCCCACAGTTGGATTGAGTGCAGGCAGTTGGAGAGTGGTCGGCTACTAGGCCGCCATCGCGAGCAGGCTCACTCCTACAGTGGGTTGGGTGAGTCAGTTAGAGCCTGGTCGGCTGTCAGGCCGCCTTCGCTGGCAAGCCAGCTCCCACAGAAAAGCAAAGCAGTCCAGACAGACCGCATGCTCTTCACCACTCAAATGGCCGAGTGTCAGCTCGCCGAAAGCTTTTGATCTTGCCTTGCCGGCCCCTTCGGCAGGCTGAGTGGAGGGGTTTGTCCGGGGGTGGGAGCGCAGCGACCGTTCGACGAAGTCGAACACATCGAGAGGAGGTGCAGCGAAGCAAACCGGAGGCGATGCCCCCGGATGAACCCCGCAACGAAGGAACCCGAGCCTAAGCGAGGGCCGTACGCCGGGGCCAAGACCTTTGCTTCCTTTGGGGCGTTTGCCAAAGGGAGTCGCCGTAAGGGCGAAACCGCCAGCCGCAACCCCCGAAGAAACGGATATTCACAAAGAACACCCAGAACCTGGTCGGCCCAAAGGCCGCCAAGTCCAAAACCATCAAGCGTCGCGACGCACTCGGAACCAGGCCGCATACAAAGCAGGCAAAAACAAAAGCGTCAAAGCCGTAGCCACAATCAACCCCCCCATGATCGCCACCGCCATCGGCCCGAAAAACACACTGCGCGACAAAGGAATCATCGCCAGCACCGCCGCCAAAGCCGTCAACACAATCGGCCGAAAACGCCGCACCGTCGCCTCGATAATCGCCTGCCAAGGCTTGAGACCAGAGGCAATATCCTGCTCGATCTGATCCACCAGAATCACCGAGTTGCGCATGATCATCCCCGACAGCGCGATCGTCCCCAGCATCGCCACAAACCCGAACGGCTGGCGGAACACCATCAGAAACAACACCACCCCGATCAACCCCAGCGGCGCCGTCAGAAACACCATCGCCGTGCGCGAGAAACTGCGCAATTGCACCATCAGCAACGTCAGCACCACCACAATGAACATCGGCACCCCGGCATTCACTGACTTCTGTCCACGCTCCGAATCTTCAACCGTACCGCCAACATCCAGCAGATACCCGTCAGGCAATTCGGCACGGATCGGATCCAGCGTCGGCTCGATCTGCTTCACCAGCGTCGCCGGCTGCTCCTTGCCGTAAATGTCGGCACGCACTGTCACGGTCGGCAGACGATTACGGTGCCAGATGATCCCTTCCTCAAACCCGTATTCCAGCGTGGCAATCTGCGACAGCGCCACACTGCGACCGTTATCGGTCGGCACCGCCAGACTCGGCAGCAACGTCAACTCGGTGCGCTCATGCACCGTGCCGCGCAGCAGAATCTCGATCAACTCGTTGTCCTCGCGGTACTGGCTGACACTCGAGCCGGTCAGCGAACTCTGGAGGAATTTCGCCAGATTGGCCGTGCTCACACCGAGCGCCCGCGCACGATCCTGATCGATGTTCAGGTACACCACTTTGCTCGGCTCTTCCCAATCCAGGTGCACGTTGACCACATGCGGGTTTTCGCGAACCTTGGCTGCCACTTTACGCGCCAGCGCACGGACTTCCTCGATGTGCTCACCGGTGACGCGGAACTGCACCGGATAACCAACCGGCGGACCGTTTTCCAGACGCGTGACCCGCGAACGCAGGGTCGGGAATTGCTCGTTAAGGGTCTCGATCAACCAGGTGCGCAGGGTCTCGCGCTCCTCGATGTTTTTCGCCAACACCACAAACTGGGCGAAGCTCGCCGCCGGCAGTTGTTGATCCAGCGGCAGGTAGAAACGCGGCGAGCCGGTGCCGACATACGCTACGTAGTTATCGATGCCGGCGTGATCCTTGAGCATCGCTTCCAGGCGTTTGACCTCCGCCGTGGTGTTGGCCAGCGACGCCCCTTCAGCGAGTTTCAGATCGACCATCAACTCCAATCGATTGGAGGCCGGGAAGAACTGCTGCGGGACGAAACGGAACAGCATCACCGACGCAATAAACAGCCCCACCGTCAGCACGATCACGGTTTTGCGATGCGCCACGCACCACTCCACCAGACGTCGAACCCGTTGATAAAACGGCGTGCCATACGGGTCGGCTTGCCCGTCAGCCGTGCCGTGTTTGGCCGCATGAATCTTTGCCAGATCCGGCAGGAGTTTTTCCCCCAGATACGGCACGAACATCACCGCTGCCACCCATGAGGCGAGCAAGGCGATGGTCACTACCTGAAAGATCGAACGGGTGTATTCGCCGGTGCCGGACTGCGCGGTGGCAATCGGCAGGAAGCCGGCGGCGGTAATCAGCGTACCGGTGAGCATCGGGAACGCGGTGCTGGTCCAGGCGTAGCTCGCGGCCTTGATCCGGTCGAAGCCCTGTTCCATTTTGATCGCCATCATTTCCACGGCGATGATCGCGTCGTCCACCAGCAAGCCCAGCGCCAGCACCAGCGCGCCGAGGGAGATCTTGTGCAGTCCGATGCCGAGGTAATACATGCAGGCGAAGGTCATCGCCAGCACCAGCGGAATGGTCAGCGCAACCACCATGCCGGTGCGCACGCCGAGGGAGAAGAAGCTCACCAGCAATACGATCGCCAGCGCCTCGACCAGCACCTGGACGAACTCGCCGACCCCGGTTTTCACCGCCGCCGGTTGGTCGGACACCTTGCGCAATTGCATGCCGGCCGGAAGGTTTTTCTGCAGGCGCGAGAACTCGCCTTCCAGCGCTTTGCCCAGCACCAGAATGTCGCCGCCGTCCTTCATCGCCACCGCAAGACCAATGGCGTCTTCGCCCATGAAGCGCATGCGCGGCGCCGGTGGATCGTTGAAACCGCGATGCACATCGGCGACATCGGAGATGCGGAACGTCCGGTCACCGACGCGGATCGGGAAGTTCTTGATCTCCTCGACCGTCTGAAAATTCCCCGAGACCCGCAGTTGCACGCGCTCGCTGCCGGTTTCAAAGAACCCGGCGGTGGACACCGCGTTCTGCTCTTGCAGCGCTTGCTGTACAGCCGCCAGTGGCAAACCGAGGGTGGCGAGTTTGACGTTGGACAACTCGACCCAAATCTTCTCGTCCTGCAAACCGAGCAGATCGACCTTGCCGACATCTTTGACCCGTTGCAGCTGAATCTGGATGCGATCGGCGTAATCCTTGAGCACCGCGTAATCGAAACCGTCGCCGGTCAGCGCATAGATGTTGCCGAACGTGGTGCCGAATTCATCGTTGAAGAACGGTCCCTGAATATCCGGCGGCAAGGTCTGACGAATGTCACTGACCTTCTTGCGCACCTGGTACCAGAGGTCGGGAATTTCCTTGGAATGCATCGAATCGCGGGCAATAAACGTGACCTGCGACTCACCCGGGCGGGAGAACGACACGATGCGTTCGTACTCGCCGGTTTCCATCAATTTCTTTTCGATGCGTTCAGTGACCTGACGCGAGACTTCCTGCGCGGTCGCCCCCGGCCAGCGGGTCTGGATGACCATAGCCTTGAAGGTGAACGGCGGGTCTTCGCTCTGGCCGAGCTTGGTGTAGGACAAGGCACCGACGATGGCCAGCAAAAGCATCAGGAACAGTACGATCTGGCGATTACGCAGCGCCCATTCAGAAAGGTTGAAGCGCATCGGGACTTACTCCTTGTCCGCCAGATTGACCACACGGTTGGAGCGATCCACAGGCCGCACCTGCTGACCCTCGAGCAATACGTGAACACCGGCGGCCACCACCCAGTCGCTGGCGTTGAGGCCTTCGAGCACCGGCACGCTTTTCTCGCCGAACGGGCCGATGCGCACTGGAGTCTTTTTCAGGGTGTTGTTGGCGTTGACGACCCAGACGTAGGTCGCGCCGTTCTCGGCAGTCAGGGCCGAAAGCGGCACCGACAGCGGCACAGCATCCGCCGATTGCACGAACACCCGGGCGCTCTGCCCGAGCTCAGCCGGGACTTTGCCGCTGGTGAACGAGATGCGCGCGGCGAAGGTGCGGGATTTCGGGTCGGCTGCCGGCGACAGTTCACGAATCTGCCCGGCGAAGCGCTGGTTCTGCTGCGTCCACAGTTCAACGGTCACTGGCTGGCCGACCTTGAACCGCCCGAAGCTCTGCTCCGGCAGGCTGATCGACACTTCACGCTCGCCATCGGTGGCGAGGGTGAACACGGTTTGCCCGGCGGCAACCACTTGCCCGACTTCCACCGAACGCTTGGCCACCACGCCGTCCTGCGGCGCGCGCAACACGGCGTAACTGGCCTGGTTGGTCGAGACGTTGAATTCGGCTTTGATCTGCTTGAGGCGCGCTTCGCCGGAGCGGTAGAGGTTTTCCGCGTTGTCGTAGGCCGAACGACTGACCATCTGCCGCTCCATCAAAGTCTTGTAGCGGTCACGCTCGGCGCGCACCAGGTTCAGATTGGCTTCGGCGGCGGCGACCTGTGCGCGGGTGGCTTCCAGTTGCAGGCGCACATCCTGCGGATCGAGCTCGGCCAATGGTTGATCAGCCTTCACGCGCTGGCCTTCCTCGACCAGTCGTCGGCTGACTTTGCCGCCAATGCGGAACGCCAGATCCGGTTCGTAACGGGCGCGCACCTCGCCCGGATAACTTTCCATCGCCTGCGCCGAAGGCTCTGGCTGCACCACCATGGCCGGTCGAACGCTGACTTGCGTCGCCTCTTCCTGACCGCATGCGGACAATAAAACAGCCAGGCTGACTGGCACGGCAAACGACAACGCATGGCGGAACATGGTGACGGACCTTTCGCTAATGGTGCTTGGAATATTTATACTGGCCGGTATGGTATTAATAGCAAACTCACCAGTCCAGTATTAAAAGCGAAGAATGTCGAACAATCTTGCAGCTCCAAACGGCCCGGGCCGTCCGAAGGATCCGGCCAAGCGCCGGGCGATCCTCGACGCGGCGAAAATCCTGTTTCTGAGTCACGGCTACGCCAACACCAGCATGGACGCGGTCGCCGCCGAGGCTGGCGTGTCGAAACTGACGGTTTACAGCCACTTCAACGACAAGGAGACGCTGTTCTCCTCTGCGGTGATGGCCAAATGCGAGGAGCAACTACCGCCGCTGTTCTTCGAATTGCCCGCCGGAATCCCCGTGGAAAATGTGTTGCTGAACATTGCCCGAGGCTTTCATCAACTGATCAACAGCGACGAGTCGGTGAATCTGCATCGCTTGATGATGGCGCTGGGCACGCAGGATCCGAAGCTGTCACAGATTTTCTACGACGCCGGTCCCGAGCGCATGGTGCAAGGCATGGAACGGTTGCTGAAACGCATCGACGAGACCGGCGCGCTGAGCATCGACCTGCCGCGTAATGCGGCCGAGCATTTCTTCTGCCTGATCAAGGGCGCAGGGAATTTTCGTTTGCTGTATTGCTGCGGTGAGCCGCTGAGCGAAGAGGCCTCAGAGAGTCATGTGCAGGAGGTAGTGGGGTTGTTCATGCGGGCTTACAGACCCTAGAGACCTGGTGATTGGTCTACCCCCTTCGCGAGCAGGCTCGCTCCCACATTTGAAATGCATTCCAATGTGGGAGCGAGCCTGCTCGCGAAGGCGGCGACGCGGTCTCAGGGTTTGAGTGCTTTCTTCGGGTAGATGTCATACCGGCTCGACTTGCCATCCAGCGCATGGCTCGGCTTCGGCCCCTCGATGCACGGCGCCTTGCGCGGGCGCTTGACCACCACCCGGTGTGTCGCCAGGGCCAGCGCCGCTTCGAGCAATGCCGGCGCATCCGGATCATCCCCGACCAGCGGCCGGAACAGGCGCATTTCCTTCTTCACCAGCGCGGTTTTCTCGCGGTGCGGGAACATCGGGTCGAGGTAGATCACCTGCGGTGGCTCGCCCTCCCAGTTGCGCATGACCTCGATCGAGTTGCCCTTGAGCAACTTCATCCGCGCGACAATCGGCGCCACGTCGAAATCTTCCGCTGCCCGCGCCAGACCATCCTCCAGCAACGCCCCGATCAGCGGCTGGCGTTCGATCAGGCTCATCTCGCAGCCCAGACTGGCCAGCACGAACGCGTCCTTGCCCAGCCCCGCCGTGGCGTCCAGCACCCGTGGACGCACACCTTGGGCGATGCCAACCGCCTTGGCGATCATCTGCCCGCTGCCGCCGCCGTACAGACGCCGGTGCGCCGCGCCCCCCTCGACAAAGTCCACCCGCACCGGTCCCGGCGCATCCGGGCCGAGCTGTTGCAGCTGCAAACCCTGCTCGCCAACCTGCAAGGCGAACTCGCCGTCGTCCTCCTGCAGCGGCAGGCCCAGGCGCTCGGCCCATTGCTCGGCTTGCGCTTCAAACGTCGGGTCGAGGGCCTGGACATGGATGCGGCAGGCCGCGGGTTGCTCAATCATGAAAACACGCTCAAAAAAGTTAAGGATCGGCAAAAAGTGGCCGATAAACCAATCAACGCGCATTTTGCCAGAGCTGAGCGTCAACCGAAAAAAATGTCAGGCATTCTTCCCACATCGATTGGCTACATTTCGCCCAAGGGCGACTTCAGCCGTCATAACACTCAAGCATTGGGCGGCGTCAGTCACCTGTGGCAGGATTTCTTTGCCCAGGCGATGGCCGAACAGACGAGTGATGTGGTGCCGGCCTGTGGCACCTTTCCACCGGTTGACCTGAACAGCCCGGAAGAACCGACCCTGGGCAGCGAGTTGCACGCGCACATCGTCGAGCAGCGTCAGTGCGACTTGGTCGAGACCGAAGTGCGCCCGCCGGAGCCGCTGTTCCTGCCGATCGCCGAGTTCGAAACCGATCTGCTGGACAAGCCGTTCCCACCGTTCCCGCCAGAAGAACTCAAAGCTCAGCAAGAGCAGCAGGACTTCGACAGCAGCTGGGTTCGCCCGATCGTAATCAACAACGGTCAGCCGGTGCCAGAGCCTGGCCCGGCGCCACAGAAGAAGCCGCTGTACCTGCCGATTGCCGAATTCGACCTCGACCTGCTGCAAAAACCTTATCCGCCGTTCCCGCCGGAAGAAATCGTCGAGCAGCAGAAGGCTTTGGACTTCGATAACGGTTGGGCGCGCCCGATCGTCCTGCAGAACCTGCGCCTCGCCGCCTGATCCCTCAGCGACACACGCTCCAGCGCCCGACATCGACATGAAAGTGATTGCGGTGGGCGGCGTTGTAATCCGGACTCAACACCACACTGAACGCCTCACAGGCGCCATCGCGCACCTGCCGCAGAAACTGCGCATCCTGATTCTGCTTCGGCCAGTCCTTGAGCACGCTGATAGGGCGCCCGTCCGCCAGACGAAAACCGGCAATGTCCAGCGCATCGGCACTGGCATGCCGGCTGAGCGCCCCGCTCTCGCGGTTATAGACATTGCGGCAGGCGAAGCTGCCGAGGTGATCAAGGCGCGCCACCCTCTGCCCGTAAACAGATTGCGCGGCGGGTTGCAGGGTATGCCGTTCAAACATCGCGTAAGCCACCGCCAGCGGACAACTGGCGAGGAAGCTGCTGCTCAGCGCCACCTCACCACCGCCCTGCACGCGCACGGTGCCGATCAGCGGGCACTTGGCATCGGGACTGTCGGCTTGCGCGGTGACGCGCAGACCCGAGTTGCTCAGGACTTGTGCGCATAATTCGGGATTGCCGCGCAGGCGCATCAGCTTGAAACCGGTCAGCCAGTTCGGCGCGGCCTTCACGTCCAGCGGCGCCCACGGGTTCCACTCGGCCGGCACATCGAGCCAGCCGCGCCAGACGCTGAACACGGCACCCGCGATGATCAGCAGTAGCGACAGCGCGATCCAGCGACCCATGCTCAGCCTTTGAAAAACTGATTGGCCTTGGCGTACGGCATCGACTGCGACGTAAAGCCGAAGGTGCCGCGCTGCTGGATCTCTTCAGCCGCGCGGAAGAACTCGCCGAACGCTGCCAAGGCCAGCGCCGAGCCGGTGCTGATCCTGCGCACACCCATTTCTTCCAACTCCCGTACGGTCAGTTTCAAACCGCCGGACATCAACACATTGACCGGCTTCGGCGCCATTGCGTGCACCACCGCCAACACCTCTTCGGCGCTGCGCAGACCCGGCGCATACAGCACGTCGGCACCCGCCTCGGCAAAGGCTTGCAGGCGGCGAATGGTGTCGTTGAGATCGGGATTGCCGTGCAGGTAGTTTTCCGCGCGGGCAGTCAGGATGAAGGGAAATGGCAGCGTGCGCACCGCAGCGACGGCGGCCTCGATGCGTGCAACGGCGTGTTCGAAGCAGTAGATCGGTGCGTCGGCACGGCCCGTGGCATCTTCGATCGAACCGCCCACCGCGCCGGACTCGGCCGCACGCAGCAAGCT
The DNA here is from genome assembly GCF_000514195.1 of Pseudomonas sp. URIL14HWK12:I6. NCBI lineage: Bacteria > Pseudomonadati > Pseudomonadota > Gammaproteobacteria > Pseudomonadales > Pseudomonadaceae > Pseudomonas > Pseudomonas sp. URIL14HWK12:I6. The sequence continues at coordinate 385,332 of NZ_AZVL01000002.1, read as the reverse complement.
TTTGGCGCACTCGGCCGGGTCATCGGCGAAACCGTTTTCCAGGTCCACCGCTACCGGCAAATCCGTGGCCGCGACAATCGCCCGGACGTTGGCCAGGGTGTCATCGAGACTCAGGGCGCCGTCGGCCTTGCCCTGGGAAAACGCGTAACCGGCGCTGGTGGTCGCCAACGCCTGATAGCCCAGACTGGCGAGCATCTTCGCCGAGCCGGCATCCCACGGGTTGGGAATCACGAAAATCCCCGCACCTTCATGCAGGGCCTTGAAGGCCTGGGCTTTGCGGGTTTGTTCTTGAAGGGCGTGGGCGTCCATCGGCAGGCTCCTGGGCAGGGGAAAAATCCGCCTTCAGAGCAAGCCGAGTTGCTCGGCGGCGGGTTCTCTGTATAGCTCAGGCAGGGATGGCAGGCCAGGCAAACGTTGCATCAATTGTGCGTGAAAACGTTGCGCCAGCTTCGCCGCCATGACGTTGTCGGCGGTATGCAGAAAGATGTACGGCGTGCGGCCCTCTTCGATCCACTCGGCGATTTTCGTCACCCACGGCACCAGGAACGGATCATTGGCTTCCAGCTCCGGGTGGCCAATGAAGCGCACCTGCGGGAACTGGGTAAACGCCGCCGGACGGGTCGGCACCCGCGGCTTTTTCGATTGCGCGTGGATCACCGAAGACTCGGTCGACAGGCAACTGAACAGCGCCCGTGGATCGAGGCAGATGCGCTCCACGCCACGGTCGAGCAGCAGACGATTGAGCAGGCGTTCGCTCTCGCCCTTGGCGAAGAACTGCTCGTGACGCACTTCCACCGCCAGTGGCCGGTCCAGCGCGTCGATGAACGCGGTCAGCTCCGGCAGACGATGCGGGGTGAAGCTTTTCGACAATTGCAGCCACAGCGGCGAAACACGTTCGCCGAGCGGGCTGAGAAGATTCACGAAGGTTTCGACGGCGGTCAGTTGATCACGCAGATCACCGCTGTGGCTGATGTCGCCGGGAAACTTGGCGGTGAAGCGAAAGTGTTCGGGCATGGTCTCGGCCCAACGCTGCACGGTGGCCGGCGAGGGGCTGGCGTAGAAGGTCGTGTTGCCTTCGACGGCGTTGAACACTTGGGAGTAGAGAGCGAGGAAGTCGGAGGTCTTGGCGTCTTCGGGGTACAGATACTCGCGCCAGGCGTTTTCACTCCAGGACGGACAACCGAGGTAGTAAGGCAGATCCATCAGATGTACAGGTCGAGGCCCAGCACATCCGCATCCCAATCGACAAAACCGGCGGTGCTCAGGTAGCTGGCCAAGGCCATCGCTACGCTTTTGCTCATGGCGCGGTGATAAATCATGTCTTGCTGACGGGCAGGCAGATTGGCCAGGCGTTGTGCGGAGGCTTTGGCAGCGCGGGCGGCCAGTTGCTCTTCAGTCGGGAATTCCAGCTCGCCGTCGATATCGTCGACGGACTCATCCAGCGCCACATTGCCTTTGCGAGGCTTGCGCTTGATCGGGTAGGACTGAGAGGAAAGGCCGTCTATACGCATAATTTCATGCTCGGTATCGATGATGGCAATTTAGCGGCACCTGACCGACTTAGCAAACTGCCGAGTGATAACTAGAACACATAAAGCGCAAAAGGTTTAAAACGGGGAGTTGGAAACTGACGATTGGCAGTGACTTTAAGTGAACACCGAACCTGTGGGAGCGGGCTTGCTCGCGAAAGCGGTGTGTCAGGCACTTGGATAGAGACTGACATGACCTCTTCGCGAGCAAGCCCGCTCCCACAGGTTTTGTGGTGAATCAGCGAGCCTTCGGGGTGGCGACTTTGTCGCGCAGGTAAACCGGTTGCGCATCATCCGCCGGGATCGACTCGCCGCGTTCCCAGGCAAACCGCGCCAGGGTCAGCAGGTCTTCGGCGTGAGGCAGCATGCCGGCATCGGAACCGCTCGGTTTGACCGCGATCCGCTCACCGTAACCCCAACCGGTACCGGCACCGAACCATTCGCCGCTGGCATCGGCCGGCAGCGCCGCGACTTCCGGCGGCAGCACCGCTTCGGCACCGACCAGACGCATCTCACCGGCCGTCTCGCGGTAGCAGCCCCAATACACTTCATCCATCCGCGCATCAATGGCCGCCGCGACCTGGCTGACGCCGTGTTCGCGATACGCACGTTGCGCCAGTACGGCGAGGTTCGACACCGGCAACACCGGACGATCCAGCGCGAACGCCAGCCCCTGCACCACGCCGATGGCAATCCGTACACCGGTAAACGCACCCGGCCCACGACCGAACGCGATCGCATCAACCGCTTGCAGCGTGGTGCCGGCGTCGGCCAGCAGTTGCTGGATCATCGGCAGCAGTTTCTGCGCGTGCAGACGCGGGATCACCTCGTAATGACTCGTGACCTTGCCGTCATGCAGCAAGGCAACGGAGCAAGCTTCGGTCGCGGTGTCCAGGGCCAGCAAGGTGCTCATCGATGTATCCAAAACAGGTGGTGGAAAAAGTGCGTCAGTATAAACAACTACGGCCCGCAAGCGGGCCGTGGATGATGCAGCCGATCAGCTTTTTCAGCTCAGCGCTTCGAGCACCTTGGCGGTGATCGCTTCAACCGAACCAACGCCCGGAATATGGCTGTACTTCGGCTTGCCGTTGGCAGCGGAAAGCTTCTGGTAGAAGTCCACCAGCGGCTTGGTCTGCGAATGGTAGACCGACAGGCGATGACGCACGGTTTCTTCGGTGTCGTCCTTGCGCTGCACCAGCTCTTCGCCAGTGATGTCGTCTTTGCCAGCGATTTTCGGCGGGTTGTAGACGATGTGGTAAACGCGGCCGCTGGCCTCGTGAACGCGACGACCGGCGATACGCTGAACGATTTCTTCGTCTTCAACAGCGATTTCAACCACGGCGTCCAGCTCGACACCGGCAGTTACCAGCGCTTCGGCCTGTGGAATGGTGCGCGGGAAACCGTCGAACAGAAAGCCGTTGGCGCAGTCTGGTTGAGCGATGCGATCCTGCACCAGCGCGATGATCAGGTCATCCGACACCAGGCCGCCGGCATCCATGATGCTCTTGGCTTGAACGCCCAGCGGAGTGCCAGCCTTGACCGCTGCACGCAGCATGTCGCCGGTGGAGATTTGCGGAATGCCGAATTTCTCGGTGATGAACTTAGCCTGAGTACCTTTACCGGCCCCGGGAGCTCCCAGCAGAATGACGCGCATCGATGTGCTCCTCAATTTTTTATATAGAAAACAACAGGATTCGCCTCTTTGGGCCAATCTTAAAAAACGGGTCGTGGCCGCACAAACGGCCAAAGGCTGATCAAGATACACAGCAGGCTGCGCCCACACAAGACGCCAAAAGTCGGAGAAACCGGCGCCCGCCGCGACCTTGCGACGCGGTAACCCAAGTCGCAACCCCATCACTAACTGTCGCCTGACCGCACTTTCTCCCTGTGTACAAAGCGGCACCCGGCCTGTGCACCGGGTGCCTGATGCCACCGCAAAAACCTTAGCCGGTATTGCGCAACCCGGCGGCAATCCCCGCCACAGACACCAGCAGCGCCTGCTCCACCGGGCTGCCCTGCTCGACATTTTGCTGCCGTGATCGGGCCAACAGCTCAGCCTGCAATAGATGTAGCGGATCAAGATAAGTGTTGCGCAGACGGATGAATTCCAGGGTCTCTGGGCTATGTGCCAGCAGCTGCGACTGCCCGGTCAGACCAAGCACCACCGCACACGCCTGCGACAATAGGTCGCGTAACTGCGCGCCCAACGGCAGCAAGTCCGGCTCGACCAGACGCTGGTCGTACGACAGCGCGATGTCAGCGTCGGCCTTGGCCAGGACCATTTCCAGCATGTCGATACGGGTGCGAAAGAACGGCCACTGTTCGCGCATCCGCCCGAGCAGTTCGCCTTCGCCGCGCTCCAGCGCCTTGCTCAGCGCAGTTTCCCAGCCGAGCCAGGCCGGCAGCATCAGCCGCGTTTGCGTCCAGCCGAAAATCCACGGGATCGCCCGCAGGCTCTCGATCCCACCGGCACGGCGCTTGGCCGGACGGCTGCCAAGGGGCAAGCGCCCCAGTTCCTGCTCCGGCGTCGATTGGCGGAAATACTCGACGAACTGCGGATTTTCACGCACCACGGCGCGGTACGCGGCGACGCCATCGGCGGCCAGTTCATCCATCAGGTGTCGCCATTCGGGCGTCGGTGGCGGTGGTGGCAACAACGTCGCTTCCAGCACGGCAGCCAGATACAGATTGAGGTTCTGCTCGGCGATGTCCGGCAGGCCGAATTTGAATCGAATCATTTCGCCCTGCTCGGTGGTGCGGAAGCGCCCCGCCACCGAGCCCGGCGGCTGCGACAGAATCGCCGCGTGCGCCGGACCGCCGCCACGGCCCACGGTGCCACCGCGACCGTGGAACAACAGCAGTTCGACTTGCTGCTCGCGGCAGATCTCCACCAGCCGCTCCTGCGCGCGATATTGCGCCCACGCCGCCGCGGTGGTGCCGGCGTCCTTGGCCGAGTCGGAATAACCGATCATCACTTCCTGCGGGCCTTGCAGCCTCGCGCGGTAGCCCGGCAGCAGCAACAGACGCTCCATCACCGGCCCGGCGTTGTCGAGGTCGGCGAGGGTTTCGAACAGCGGCACCACGCGCATCGGCCGCAGCACGCCGGACTCTTTCAGCAGCAATTGCACCGCCAGCACGTCGGAGGCGGCGCCCGCCATCGAGATCACGTAGGAACCCAGCGAGGCGCCCGGTGCGGCAGCGATTTCCTTGCAAGTGGCGAGCACTTCAGCGGTGTCGGCGGACGGTTTGAAATGCGCCGGCAACAACGGGCGACGATTGCTCAATTCGCGGGTGAGGAAGCTGATGCGCTGTTCTTCATCCCAGTCTTCGTAGCGACCGAGGCCGAGGTAGTCGGTGATTTCGGTCATCGCCGAGCTATGCCGCGTCGAGTCCTGACGCACATCGAGGCGCACCAGGAACAGGCCGAAGGTTACCGCCCGGCGCAGACAATCGAGCAACGGCCCGTCGGCGATCACGCCCATGCCGCACTCGTGCAGCGAGTTGAAGCACAGCTCCAGCGGATCGAGCAGATCGCGGTTGTTGTGCAACACGTCGGCTGGCGCTGGCGTTGTTGCGCTCAGCGAGGCGTGCGCCCAGTTGCGCGTGGCGCGCAGGCGTTCGCGCAATTGCTTGAGCACCGCCCGGTAAGGTTCGGCGCTGTCGCCGGCCTTGGCCTTGAGCGCATCGCTGGCCTGCTGCATCGACAGCTCGGCCGCCAGGTGATCGACATCGCGCAGATACAGGTCGGCAGCCATCCAGCGCGCCAGCAACAGCACTTCGCGGGTCACTGCGGCCGTGACATTCGGGTTGCCGTCACGGTCGCCACCCATCCACGAGGCAAAGCGAATCGGCGCCGCCTCCAGTGGCAAGCGCAGGCCCGTCGCTTCATACAGCGCCTTGTCGGCCTTGCGCATATGATTGGGGATCGCCTGCCACAGCGAGTGTTCGATCACCGCAAATCCCCATTTCGCTTCGTCGACCGGGGTCGGTCGGGTGCGGCGGATTTCTTCGGTGTGCCAGGCTTCGGCGATCAGCCGTTGCAGGGTGTTCTGGATCTGTTCGCGCTCGGCGCTGGTCAGGTCGCGATGATCCTGGGCGGCCAGTTGCGCAGCGATCGCGTCGTACTTCTGGATCAAGGTGCGCCGCGCCACCTCGGTCGGGTGCGCGGTCAGCACCAGTTCGATTTCCAGGCGCGCCAGTTGCCGGGCCAGCGATTCGGCGCTGTGACCTTCATTGCGCAGGCGGGCGAGCAGTTCCGGCAGCACGCGGGACTCGAACGGCGCGGGCTGCGACTCTTCGCGGCGATGAATCAGCTGATACTGCTCGGCGATGTTCGCCAGGTTGAGAAACTGGTTGAACGCCCGCGCCACCGGCAGCAGTTCGTCTTCGCTCAACTGATTGAGGCTGGCGCTGAGTTCGGCGTCCATCGAGCCACGGCGGTCGGCCTTGGCGCCCTTGCGAATCTGCTCGATCTTGTCGAGAAATTCCTCGCCGTACTGGTCACGGATGGTATTGCCCAACAGCTCACCGAGCAGGTGAACGTCCTCGCGCAAGCGTGCATCAATATCGGTCATCAGCAGTTCTCCAGCGTTAATCGGGACGGCGCAGAAACGAATGCTTTGCCCAGAGAGTGCCGCTCTACGGCGCTTCTTACAAGCAGACGACGAAGGGACTTTAAACCTTGGGGCTTGGAGCTAGTCTCAACAGTAAGCCGCACAACGGCTTGCCGCCGGCCCCGCCGGACACTCACCCAGGCCTGCCACGAGCAGGCGCGAAATGAGGTCATCATGAAAATTCGTGAACTCGCCCAGCATTGGGAAGAAAACGCCAAGGGTCGACTGACCGACACTGGCTACACGATTCATCTGGACGTCGAGGCCGCTGCACGACTGGCGGCGATCGCCGAGATGTACCCCAAACGCCACCCGGAAGAACTGCTCGGCGAACTGATCGGCGCCGCGCTCGAAGAATTCGAGGCGAGCCTGCCGTATGTGAAAGGTTCGACGGTGGTGGCGACTGATGAGGAAGGTGATCCGCTGTATGAAGATGTCGGGCCGACACCGCGGTTTCTGGCGCTTTCTCGCCGGCATCTGCAGGATTTATCCGCCGCTGCCGGCAAGCAAAAGCACTGACACAACCCCATCAAACTGTGGGAGCGAGCCTGCTCGCGATAGCGTCAGAACAGTCACCTCTACAGTGCCTGACAGACTGCTTTCGCGAGCAGGCTCGCTCCCACATTGACTGTATTGAACTTCAAAAATCCCACACTTTTTACCCCGCGCGTACCTCTCCCCGCCACCAAAGTTCCCGGTTTAGAGCCTTGTCCATCTGGTCAAAAAAAAATTTGGGGATAGGCCATCTTTTCTGAACTTTTGAAAAACGCCTCCGGTCGGAAGCTGTAACCACGCCTGGAACGAGCGTTTCAAAAACGCGCTTTTACACGACGCTTGCGGCTCCTCGACCAGGATGGATTTTCGGTTTTATCAGGAGTTAAACAATGGAGTTGAAGACCATGAAGACCCAAACCTCGTTCTCCCACCTGCGCGGTCTGAAACTGGCTGCTCTGGCTATCGGTACCAGCTTCGTTCTGGCCGGTTGCGCCGGTAACCCGCCGACCGAGCAGTACGCCGTGACTCAATCGGCCGTCAACAGCGCCGTCAGCGCCGGTGGTACCGAGTTCGCTGCAGTGGAAATGAAGCAGGCTCAGGACAAGCTCAAGCAAGCCGAAATTGCCATGCACGACAAGAAGTATGAACAGGCTCGCACCCTCGCCGAACAAGCTGAATGGGACGCTCGCGTAGCAGAACGCAAGGCTCAGGCTGCCAAGGCCGAACAGGCTGTGAAGGATTCCCAGAAAGGTGTTCAGGAACTGCGTCAGGAAAGTCAGCGCACCGTGCAGTAAGCGCGCATCCCGAATCGCAAAGCTGAAACTTTTATCGATAGAAAGGACGACAAATTATGCGTAAGCAACTGATGATCCCCGCTCTTCTGGCCGCAAGCGTTGCCCTGGCTGCCTGCTCTACTCCGCCTAACCCGAACCTGGAACAGGCGCGCACCAACTACGCCGGCCTGCAGGCCAACCCACAGGCGAGCAAAGTCGCTGCCCTGGAAACCAAGGACGCCAGCGATTACCTGGACAAGGCCGACAAGGCTTATCTGGACAAGCAAGACGCAGCCAAGGTTGACCAACTGGCCTACCTGACCAACCAGCGCGTGGAAGTGGCCAAGCAGACCATCGCCCTGCGCACCGCTGAAAACAACCTGAAAAACGCTGCCGCGCAACGTGCCCAGGCGCGTCTGGACGCTCGTGATCAGCAGATCAAACAACTGCAGCAGAGCCTGAACGCCAAGCAGACCGATCGCGGTACCCTGGTGACCTTCGGTGACGTGCTGTTCGCCACCAACAAGGCTGACCTGAAATCCAGCGGTCTGGTGAACATCAACAAACTGGCACAATTCCTTCAGGAAAACCCTGATCGCAAAGTGATCGTCGAGGGTTACACCGACAGCACCGGCGCGGCTTCGTACAACCAGTCGCTGTCCGAGCGTCGTGCCACCTCGGTACAAGTCGCTCTGATCAAGATGGGCGTAGATCCTTCGCGCATCGTGGTTCAGGGTTATGGCAAGGAATACCCGGTTGCCGATAACAGCAGCGTCTCGGGTCGTGCGATGAACCGTCGTGTGGAAGTGACCATTTCCAATGACAACCAGCCAGTGATGCCACGTTCGGCGGTCAGCTCGAACTAAGCAACACGCGCTAACGCAAAAGCCCCGCCTGAGTGATCAGGCGGGGCTTTTTTTGGCCTTACACATTCCCCTCTTGTGGGAGCGGGCTTGCTCGCGAAAGCGCTGGATCAGTCGGAATATAGAGTGACTGACACACCGCTTTCGCGAGCAAGCCCGCTCCCACAGTTTTTATCGGGTTATGGTTCGCGTTTTTGTGGGGTTTCCTGGCCCATGCAGCGCACGGCTTTTTTCTGCGCATTGATCAGCACCCCGGTCAGGCCTTTCTGCTCGGTGTCGAACAGCACCAGCACGCCATCGATGCACTGCGCCACTTGCGGCGCCGGGTCCAGTGAGACTTTGTAGTCTTCGCCCGGCACGGTCTTGAGCATGGTGAATTCGTTGAGCAGCAGCGCATCCTCGGGTTTGGCGAAGTGCAGGTAACCGTAGTACCACAGGGCGCCGACGGTGCCGAGGATGCTGCAGATACCGGTGATGATCAGCGGGATGGCGTTACGTTCTTCAGTCATTGCGGACTCTCATCTTCAGAATTCGGGGGTTGCGGATAATTCGGGATCTCGCCGAGGCGGCGCAGGCCGTTGAAATGCTCGGGGTCTTCCAGATAGCGCAGCATCACCTGGCGCCAGACCGGGTCGCCGAAGGTCTGCACGTGGCCGCCGCGGGTCAGCTGCAGCACACGCGGTGGCGGCGCTGCCTGATACAGGCGGATGGCGTTGGCCATTGGCACCAGCGGGTCATCGATGCTGTGAAAGATCAGTTTCGGCACGCCCGTGAGCTGCGGCATCGAGTTGATCGCGCTGTCGCCGTCCGGCACCAGCCACGACAGCGGCACCTGAAACGGCCAGGTCAGCCATGAAGTGCTGAGGGCATACTGGCCGACGCTGCGGTAACTGGCGGGCACACCGTCGAGCACGAAGGCCTTGAGTTGCTTCTGCCGCTCCGGGTGCTGCACCAGCCAATGCACGGCCATCGAGCCGCCGAGGCTCTGGCCGAGGAGGATCAGCGGCTTGCCTTTGACCTCTGGCGCCTTGTCGAGCCAGGCGAACGCGGCGTCGATGTCCTGATAGATCGCCGGCAGGCTCGGCTTGCCCTCGGACAAGCCATACCCGCGATAGTCCACCAGCAGCACCTGATAACCATTTTTCGGCAACCACCAACTGCCGCCGAGGTGCATCGGCAGGTTGCCGCCGTTGCCGTGCAGGTGCAGGACTGTGCCTTTGACTTCGACGCCAGGTTTGGCCGGTAGCCACCAGGCGTTCAGCTTCAAACCATCCGCCGTGACCAATGTGACGGTGCGGTATTCGAGCTTGGCTTTTTCCGGGGTGAAGATCTGGCCCGGCTCGGGGTAGAACAACAACGAACTGCAACCACTGAGGGTTAGGAGCAGGCAAAGGATGCCGAGGATTCTCATCCGGTGAAACCTCGCAAAAATTGAGAGCTAAACACAAATCAAAAATTGTGGGAGCGGGCTTGCTCGCGAAAGCGGTGCATCAGCCAACATTAATGTTGAATGTGAAATCGCATTCGCGAGCAAGCCCGCTCCCACAGGGGAATTTTTCTTCGTCGTTCAGAGGATATTGGAGTAATCCGCCTCGATCCGGTCCAGGCTCAGGTGATTGAGGAAGTTGGAGAAGCACATCCACGCCGACAGCGCGTTCATGTCGCGGAACTGTTCAGGCAAATATTTCGGCGGCACCACCAGACCTTCATCGACCAACTGACGCAGGGTACGCATGTCTTCCAGGGTGGTCTTGCCGCAGAACAGCAGCGGTACCTGCTCAAGCTTGCCCTTACGCACGGCCAACTGAATGTAGTTGTAAACCATGATAAAGCCCTTGAGATAGGACAAGTCTTTGGTGAATGGCAGACCGGTCGGGGTCGAACCACGGAACACCCGGCTGGCGTTGCCGTAGCTTTCGGCCATTTCAAAGCCCTGCTCGCGGAAGAACTCGAACACCTGCAAAAAGTCCGCGCCCTCCTCGACCATGTGAATGGCACGGGTGCGGTTGGTCAGTTTGCGCAGACGGCTTGGGTAGGAGGCGAAGGTGATGATTTCCATCAAGATCGCCAGGCCTTCCTGGGTCACCGTCGACGACGGTGGGCCTTTGGACAGGAAGGTGCAGATCGGCTGGTTCAAGCCATTGAGCGTGGTGCCGACGTGCACCAGACCTTCGTGGACTTCCAGTGCACGCACGTCGCGGTCGTTGAACAGCGCGTCAGTGCGGATCTTGATGTAGTCGGCGCCTGCCGCCGCGTCGGCGACAATGCCGTCGGACTCGAACACGCGGATGGTTTCCTCGGCCTCGCCGAACACCTTGTTCAACCGGGTTTGCAGCAGGTGAACGGCATCCTTGGCGGTGAGGATCTTCGGTTCGTCCTTCAGGTCGCCACGGCCATCAATGTTGTTCAGGTAGTCGGACATCATCAGGCCGAGGTCGGCCAGGGTCGGGTCGCCGGCGTGGAACGCATCGGAGGCGGCGCCGTAGAGTTCCTGGGAGATCAGGCCGAAATCCTCGGTGCCGCGCGCTTCGAGCATGCGCACCACCATGCGGTATTCCTTGCACATGCGCCGCATGATCTGCCCGACCGGGTTGAACTGGCCGAGCTGGCGGGTGATGTCGCGCTCGATGTTCTGGAATTCCAGTTTGACCTTGCTCGAATCGAAGGACAGCGGCCGATTGAGGTAGTAGTCGCGATCCACCGCCGGCATTTCCTTGCCTTTGGCCTTGAGAAAGCCCTTGCGGATGTTCTCGTCCCACTTCACCGCATCGAGCACGCGGATCGGCGTCTGCGCCAGCACAATGCGATCGGACAGCGTGCGTATCGTCTGCTGGTAATCGTCCACCCGAAACTCCTGTAGAAAACTGAATTATTTGGCGCGGGCCTGGCGCTGATAGCGCGCGGCCTCGACGAAGACATCGGAATTGGCCGGATCGTCGAGGTAAGCAAAGACCTTGTCGAGGCGACTGTCGACCTGCACGCCGTCGCCGTCGTCTTCAGTCTGGAAAGCCTTGCCGTCAAGGGCTTGCTGTTTGATCGCCTGATTGATCTGTTCGAGGTCGAGGTTGTACACCACCAGCTCGTGTTTGTCGGTGAGTTCGAAACCGGCGATGGTGTATTGGCCACCGTAACGCGCCGGCACTTTCGCCGACAGGTACCAGCGACTGCCATGGCGCGACACGGTGAACGGGTACGCCTCGCGCTCGTGAGGCCGGGCCTTGAACCAGGTGACGGCCTGATAGCGATCGTTGCCGACGCGGGTCAGCTCAAGGTTCATTGGTTCGCCCCAGGCATTGGTGCTCGACCACGTGCCCAGCAGGCCCTTGGGCGCCGGGTCACTGGCAGGCAGCGGATCCTTGAAGGTCACCAGACAGCCACTGAGCAGCAGGAACGACAAGGCGATCAGCACGCCACGCCAGGCTTTCATTCAATACTCCCTATGAACATATCCCGCCCTGACGATCACCACTTTCACCTGTGGGAGCGAGCCTGCTCGCGAAAGCGGTGTGTCAGGCAACAAAGATGTTGAATGTCAGACCGCATTCGCGAGCAGGCTCGCTCCCACAGGGATTGGCATTACACCGAGGCCAGGACCAGATGCATGTACCGCGTCAGAATCCCGAGCATGTCCTGTTCGGCCAAAGGCTCGGCGTCGTTGAGCAGGCCCTGATATTCCATCCGTCCGATAATCGCCGTCAACACCTTGGCATCCTGCTGCGGTTCACGCGAGCCCAGCACCTGGAACAACTGGCAGGTGCCTTGCAGCAGAATCTGCTGATGCGAGCGCACCAGATCCGCCAGCCGCGGGTTGAGCAGCGCTTCCTGGCGGAACGCCTGCTCGGCCATCAGGTGTTCGCGGCGATTGACCAGTTGCCGGTGCACATAGTCAGCCATCAGCCGCGCGATGTCGTCCGCCAGTTGCGAGCGCGACTCGGGGCTGCCGTCGCCACTGACGACCATCTCGCGCAGCAGGCCTTCGTTGTTGATCCACAGCTTGGCCATGTAGGCCGCGCTGCGTTCGACGTATTGGGCGAAAGTATCGGTGAGCAGGTCATCGATATCCTTGAAGTAATAAGTAGTGGCCGACAGTGGCACACCGGCCTCGGCCGCCACCGCACGGTGGCGCACGGCGCGCACGCCGTCACGCACGACAATGCGCATCGCCGCGTCGAGAATGTCCTGTCGACGCTGCTCACTGCCCTGTCGGCTGGCCTTGCGGCCTTGGTACTGAACACTTTCAGCGACCGCAGTGGCGATACCCGCTGCACCTTCTTGAGCGATTGCAACCATCACGACTGGACTTCCTCTGCTATTGCAAAATTAACCAATTGATACATTTGTACCAGACAGGCAATAAAAAGCCGCCTGTTTTAGGCGGCTTTTTAACTGAAACGTTTACGCTTGCGGTCGCATGTGCGGGAACAGGATCACATCGCGGATCGACGGCGAGTTGGTCAGCAACATCACCAGACGGTCGATGCCGATACCTTCACCGGCCGTTGGCGGCATGCCGTACTCCAGCGCACGCACGAAGTCGGCGTCGTAGTGCATGGCTTCGTCGTCGCCGGCGTCCTTGTCGGCCACCTGCGCCATGAAACGCTCGGCCTGGTCTTCCGCGTCGTTCAACTCGGAGTAGGCGTTGGCGATTTCACGGCCGCCGATGAACAGCTCGAAACGGTCGGTGACGTTCGGGTTCTCGTCGTTACGACGGGCCAGCGGCGACACTTCGAACGGGTACTGAGTGATGAAGTGCGGCTGCTCCAGCTTGTGCTCGACCAGCTCTTCGAAAATCATCACCTGCAGCTTGCCCAGACCTTCGAAGCCCAGCACCTTGGCGCCGGCCTTCTTGGCGATGGCGCGCGCCTTGTCGATGTCGTTCAGGTCATCGGCGGTCAGCTCAGGGTTGTACTTGAGGATCGAGTCGAACACCGACAAACGGGCAAACGGCTCGCCGAAGTGGAACACCTTGTCGCCGTACGGCACGTCGGTGCTGCCCAGCACCAACTGCGCCAGTTCACGGAACAGTTCTTCGGTCAGGTCCATGTTGTCTTCGTAGTCGGCGTAAGCCTGGTAGAACTCCAACATGGTGAATTCAGGGTTGTGACGCGTCGAAACGCCTTCGTTACGGAAGTTGCGGTTGATCTCGAACACTTTCTCGAAACCGCCAACCACCAGACGCTTCAGATACAGCTCAGGCGCGATACGCAGGAACATTTCCATGTCCAGCGCATTGTGGTGGGTTTCGAACGGCTTGGCTGCGGCGCCGCCAGGAATGGTCTGCAGCATCGGCGTCTCGACTTCGAGGAAGTCGCGCTTCATCAGGAAGCTGCGGATGTGCGCGATCACTTGCGAACGCACGCGGAACGTCTGGCGCACGTCTTCGTTGACGATCAGGTCAACGTAACGCTGACGGTAGCGCTGTTCGGTGTCGGTCAGGCCGTGATGCTTGTCCGGCAGCGGGCGCAGCGACTTGGTCAGCAGGCGCACGTTGGTCATTTCGACGTACAGGTCGCCCTTGCCGGAACGCGCCAGGGTGCCTTCGGCGGCAATGATGTCGCCCATGTCCCAGGTCTTGACGGCGGCCAGGGTGTCTTCGGACAGGGTTTTACGGTTGACGTAGACCTGGATGCGACCGGTCATGTCCTGGATCACCATGAACGAGCCACGGTTGAGCATGATGCGACCGGCAACCTTGACCGGGATTGCAGCCTCGGCCAGCTCTTCCTTGGTCTTGTCCGCGTATTTCTTCTGCAGATCTTCGCAGTAGTTTTCGCGGCGGAAGTCGTTCGGGAAGGCGTTGCCCTTGGCGCGCTCGGCAGCCAGCTTTTCCTTGCGCAGGGCGATCAGGGAGTTTTCTTCCTGTTGCAGGGCTTGCGGGTCGAGTTGTTGGTCGCTCATGTCTTCAGATATTCCATCAGGTTCGTTGCCCCCGGACCTGACGGCCCGGGAATCGCCAGCTGAGCTGGCTCCTACAGGGATCGCGTTGCATCAGCGACCCTGTGTGCGTCTTTTACAGCCCCGATTTCAGGCTGGCTTCCAGGTATTCGTCGATGTCGCCGTCGAGCACCTTGTCGCAGTCGCTGCGTTCAATGTTGGTGCGCAGGTCCTTGATCCGCGACGCGTCGAGCACGTACGAACGGATCTGGTGACCCCAGCCGATGTCCGACTTGGTGTCTTCCAGCGCCTGGGAAGCGGCGTTGCGCTTCTGCATTTCCTGCTCGTACAACTTGGCCCGCAGCATTTTCATGGCGGTGTCCTTGTTGGCGTGCTGGGAACGCTCGTTCTGGCAGCTGACCACGGTGTTGGTCGGTACGTGAGTAATACGTACGGCCGAGTCGGTGGTGTTTACGTGCTGACCACCGGCACCGGAGGAACGATAGGTGTCGATCCGCAGGTCTGCCGGGTTGATTTCGATTTCGACCTTGTCGTCGATCTCTGGCGAGACGAAAACCGCAGAGAACGAGGTGTGGCGACGGTTGCCGGAATCGAACGGGCTCTTGCGCACCAGACGGTGCACGCCGATCTCGGTACGCAGCCAGCCAAAGGCGTATTCGCCCTTGATGTGCACGGTCGCGCCTTTGATACCGGCGACTTCACCGGCCGACAATTCCATGATGGTCGCGTCGAAACCGCGTTTGTCCGCCCAGCGCAGGTACATGCGCAGCAGGATGTTGGCCCAGTCCTGGGCCTCGGTGCCGCCGGAGCCGGCCTGGATGTCCAGGTAGGCGTTGTTCGGGTCCATCTCGTGGCTGAACATGCGGCGGAATTCAAGCTTGGCCAGTGACTCTTCAAGCCCTTGAAGCAGTTCAACGACGTCGTTTACCGCGCCTTCGTCGTTTTCTTCAACGGCCATGTCGAGCAGCTCGCGGGAATCGGCCAGACCACTGGACAGCTCATCCAGGGTGTCGACGATCTGCGCCAGCGATGCTCGCTCGCGGCCCAGTTCCTGGGCGTATTCAGGTTTGTTCCAGACTGCAGGATCTTCAAGCTCGCGATTGACTTCGATCAGACGCTCATGCTTTTGATCGTAGTCAAAGATACCCCCGAATAGTTTCGGAGCGCTCGGACAGGTCCTTGATGGTGTTCAGGATCGGGTTGATTTCCATGACGGGCAGCACTCGTTGGCGAACTTTTGAAAGCCGGCGAGTATAACGTAATCAGGCTGTCACGGCAGCCCGTCTGGCGGCTGTTAAGGCGATTCACTTGACATACCGCCGATCCATTGTGGGAGCGAGCCTGCTCGCGAAGACGGTGCATCAGACAACATCAATGTCTCCCGTGCGGCAGCTTTCGCGAGCAGGCTCGCTCCCACAGGGGGTTTGCGTGGGCTATTCGATACCCACCTGATTACGCCCGTTGTTTTTCGCCAGATACAACCCGCGATCCGCCGCCGAAATCAGCAGCCGGCAATCGCTGCCCGCCTGCGGCACCATGGTCGCCAGACCGATGCTGATGGTCAGGCTCGCCCCGTCGCCCGGGGTGTTGTGCGGAATCTTCAGCGCCGCCACGGTCTGGCGCAGCTTTTCCGCCACCAGGCGTGCGCCGCCCGGCGAGGTGTTCGGCAGCACCAGGGCGAACTCTTCACCGCCGTAGCGGGCCGGCAGGTCCGACGGTCGGGCGCTGGCGTCGCGGATCGCGGTGGCGACCTTGCGTAGCGCCTCATCGCCTTCAACATGACCAAAACTGTCGTTGTAGGACTTGAAGTAATCGACGTCGATCATCAGCAACGACAACTGGCTCTGGTCGCGCAGCGAGCGGCGCCATTCCAGCTCCAGGTACTCGTCGAAGTGCCGGCGGTTCGACAGCCCGGTCAGGCCGTCAGAGTTCATCAGCCGTTGCAGCACCAGGTTGGTGTCGAGCAACTGCTGCTGACTGACGCGCAACGCACGGTACGCCGCATCGCGCTGCAGCAGGGTCATGTAGGAGCGCGAGTGATAGCGGATGCGCGCCACCAACTCGATGGTGTCCGGCAGTTTCACCAGATAGTCGTTGGCCCCGGCGGAGAACGCCGCGCTCTTGATCAGGGGGTCTTCCTTGGTCGACAGCACGATGATCGGGATGTCCTTGGTCGCCGGATGATTGCGGTATTCGCGCACCAGGCTCAGGCCGTCGAGGCCGGGCATCACCAGGTCCTGCAGAATCACCGTCGGCTTGATCCGTACCGCCTGGGCGATGGCCTGGTGCGGATCGGAGCAGAAGTGGAAGTCGATGTTCTCTTCATTCGACAGCCCACGGCGCACGGCTTCGCCGATCATCGCCTGATCGTCCACCAACAACACCATGGCGGCGTTTTCGTCGGTTTTAATGTCGTCGATCTGTAAATCATTCATGGGCGGTCACCTGAGTACTGCGGGGGCCAGGATTGCGGAATAGTCTGTTCATTTGGGGAATACCTCCAGCAATCGTGGCGCTATCTTTTCCAGTGGACGGATTTCGACGGCCGCATCGATCGCCGCTGCTGCCTTGGGCATGCCGTACACCGCACTGCTTTGCTGATCCTGCGCGATGGTCAGATAACCCTGCTGGCGCATGAGCTTAAGCCCTTGCGCCCCGTCGCGTCCCATCCCGGTCAATAAAACCCCGATGGCATCGCCGTTCCAATAACTGGCGACACTTTCGAAAAACACGTCGATCGAAGGCCGGTAGATCTCGTTGACCGGCTCGGCGGTGTAGGCCAGCGTGCCGTTTTTCAATAAACGAATATGGTGGTTGGTGCCGGCCAGCAGCACCGCGCCGGCCTGCGGTGGCTCGCCTTCGCGGGCCAGGCGCACGTCCAGGCCACTGGCGCTGGCCAGCCATTCGGCCATGCCCGCGGCAAACACCTGATCCACGTGCTGCACCAGCACGATGGCGGCCGAGAAATGGCGTGGCAGGCCCTTGAGCAGGACTTCCAGCGCGGCCGGTCCGCCGGCCGACGAGCCGATCGCTACCAGCCGCTTGCACGACGCCGAACTGCGGTGGGGCGTCGGCACCGGGCGCGAGCGTGGGGTTTTCTCGCCGATCAGCCAGCCGATGTTGAGGATCTTGCGCAGCAACGGCGCCGCCGCTTCCTGCGCGTTCCCCGCACCAATGGCCGGGGTGTCGACCACGTCCAGCGCGCCGTGGCCCATGGCCTCGAAGACCCGGTGCACGTTTTGCTGACGATCGACCGTGACGATAACGATCGCGCACGGGGTTTCGGCCATGATCCGCCGGGTGGCCTCGACGCCATCCATGACCGGCATGATCAGGTCCATCAGGATCAGATCCGGGGTGTTTTCGGCGCACAGACGCACCGCCTCGGCGCCGTTGTTGGCGACCCAGACCACCTGATGCGCCGGCTCGAAGGCCAGCGCACGGCGCAAAGCCTCCACCGCCAGGGGCATGTCGTTGACGATTGCGATCTTCATGCCCGCGCTCCTCCAATGAGCTCAACCACTGCATCAAGCAGGGCGTCGTCATGAAAACTGGCCTTGGCTAAATAATAGTCGGCGCCAGCGTCCAGTCCACGACGCCGGTCCTCTTCACGATCCTTGTACGAGACCACCATCACCGGCAGCGATTGCAGGCGGTTGTCACGGCGCAACAGGGTCACCAGTTCGATGCCATCCATGCGCGGCATGTCGATGTCGGTGATCAGCAAATCGAAGTCCTCCGAACGCAGCGCGTTCCAGCCGTCCATGCCGTCCACCGCGACCGCCACGTCATAGCCGCGATTGAGCAGCAACTTGCGTTGCAACTCGCGCACGGTCAGCGAGTCATCGACCACCAGAATCCGTTTGCGCGCCACTTCGGCGGCCTGATTGCCATGGCGAGCAATACGCTCCAGACGCCCGGTGTTGAGCAGTTTGTCCACCGAGCGCAGCATGTCTTCGACATCGATGATCAGCACCACCGAACCGTCGTCGAGCAGCGCCCCGGCGGAAATATCCTGAACCTTGCCCAGTCGCTCATCCAGCGGCAGCACCACCAGCGTGCGCTCGCCGACAAACCGCTCGACCGCCACCCCGTAGATCGCGTCACGCTCGCGAATCACCACGACCTTGAGGGTTTCGCCGCTGCTCTGACTGGCCGGACGATTCAGCAACTGACTGGCCGCGACCAGCCCGACATGCCGACCTTCGTGCCAGAAATGCTGACGGCCCTCGATCTGCACGATGTCCTGTGGCTCCAGATCGCACATGCGTTCGATATGCGCCAGCGGAAACGCATAAGCCTCCTCGCCGACTTCGACCACCAGACTGCGCACCACCGACAGGGTCAGCGGCACTTCCAGATGAAAGCGGCTGCCCTCGCCCGCCGTCTGCTCCAGCACCACCGCGCCGCGCAGTTGCCGCACCATGTGCTGCACCGCATCGAGGCCGACGCCACGCCCGGACACTTCGGTCACCGTGTCGCGCAGGCTGAAACCCGGCAAGAACAGGAAGGTCAGCAGTTCTTCTTCGCTCAACTGCGCGGCAGTTTCTGCCGGTGACAATTGGCGTTCAACGATGCTGCGGCGGACCTTTTCCAGATCGACGCCATTGCCATCATCGCTCAATTCCAGCACCAGCAAACCGGCCTGATGCGAGGCACGCAGGCGGATCAGGCCTTCTTCGGACTTACCCTTGAGCAAGCGTTGTTCCGGGGTTTCGATGCCGTGATCGACCGCGTTGCGCAGCAAATGAGTCAGCGGCGCTTCGAGCTTTTCCAGCACGTCGCGATCGACCTGGGTCTTCTCGCCCTCGATCTCCAGCCTTACCTGTTTGCCGAGGCTGCGCCCCAGGTCTCGAACCATGCGCACCTGACCGGTGAGCACGTCGGCAAACGGGCGCATGCGGCAGGCCAGCGCGGTGTCGTAGAGCACTTGGGCGCGCTGGCTGGCTTGCCAGGCGAACTCGTCGAGCTCGGCGTTCTTTTCCGCGAGCAATTGCTGAGACTCGGCCAGCAAGCGCCGCGCATCTTCAAGGGCTTCCTGGGCCTCAAGGCTCAGCGCATGTTCCTTGAGATGCACGTTGAGGCTTTCCAGTGCCCGCAGGCCATTATTCTGCATGCGTTTGAGACGCTGCATGGTCGCCAGATGCGGCTTGAGGCGCTGGGTTTCGACCAGCGATTTACTCGACAGGTCGAGCAGGCTGTTCAGGCGTTCGGCGGTGACCCGCAGCACGCGCTCGCCGCCCTCGGTGGTGCGCTTGTTCTTGCGCGGTGCCGGGTCGGAGGTTTCCAGCGGTGTCTCGATCAATGGCGCCGGGGTTTCAATCGGTGCAGGCGCAGGCGGCGGCGCCTGCATCTGCAACTCGGCCATCGGCGGTGGCGCCACTGTGGGCGCTGCCGAAGGGTCGAGCAGGAGTCCCATCAACGCCACATACGCTTCGATGTCCGGCGCTTGCGGAGCATTGGCCGGCGTGGCGATGCGCATCAACAGATCGGTGCCCTGCAACAACGCATCGATGTGCTCGGGACGCAGCAACAGCCGCCCCTCCTGCGCGCTGACCAGGCAATCTTCCATCACATGGGCGACGCTGACACCGCTGTCGATGCCGACGATCCGCGCCGCGCCCTTGAGCGAGTGCGCCGCACGCATGCACGACTCCAGATAGTCGGCCTGAGTCGGGTTGCGCTCCAGCGCCAGCAGCCCGCTGCTGAGCACCTGGGTCTGGGCTTCGGCTTCAAGACTGAACAGCTCCAGCAGCGAGGCGTCGCGCATTTGCTCGGGGGTCATGTGAGGCTCCGGGTCACGGCGGACAGCAGCTGTTCTTCATCCAGCCAACGCAGGCTGCGCCCCCGAAATTGCAGGACACCACGGGTGTATTTGGCGCTGGCCGTGCTGTTGTGCTCACCGCCGGCACGCGACGCGGCGTCGAGAATTTTTTCATCGATGGCGTGGATGCCGTCGACCTCGTCCACCGGCACCACCACCGGTCCGCCGTGGGCGGCGATGATCAGCATGCGCGGCATGATCCGCGCGCCAGTGGCCGGTGCGGCGTTGCCATCAAGGTCGAGCAACTCGACCAGCGACAGGCACGCGACCAACGCCCCGCGCACGTTCGCCACGCCAAGCAAGGCCCGCGAACGCTGGTGGGGCAGCGAGTGGATCGCCTGCAACGGCGCCACCTCTACCAGGCTGCGGGTGGCCAGCCCCAGCCATTCCTCGCCGAGGCGGAACATCAGCAGCGAACGGGTTTTCACATCGGTTTCGACCGCCACGGCGACCGGATCGCGTTCGTCCTGCTGCAATGCATAACGGTCCAGCAGGCGCGTGGCGGCGGCGGAATACACCGCGCAGTTGCGGCAATGAATATGCTCGGCCAGCAACGGGCACGACTTATCGCCATGAATACCGATACGGTTCCAGCAATCATCGATGGCCCGGGCGTCTTCGTGGGTGACGTTCAAGGTGTCGGACGGGATCATCGTTTACGCTCACTGTCGGCGGTGCGGCCGCTGCGGGCGGCGCGTTCCTGCAATCGTCTGGCACCGGCGCTGTCGCCCTGGGCCTGCAGCAAGGCGGCCAGGTGCATCAACGCTTCGGGGTGTTGCGGTTCAAGGTACAAGGCCTTGCGGTAATGACTCTGGGCTTCGAGCGCGGCACCGGCAACATCGCTGAGCAGACCGAGCCAATAGAACACCTGCGCCACCGGTTCGTGACTGCGCAGATACTGCTCGCATGCCGCGCGGGCCTCGGCGCTTTTGCCTTCGTTGGCCAGCGCGGCGATGTTGGCGAGCAAGGTCGCCGCGTCCGGGTTGGCGCTTTTGCTGCTGACGGGCAACGGTGCAACGCTGGCAAACGGCCGCGGACGCACCGGTGGCGATACTGGCGGCGGACTGCGCAGCGGTTGGCGCACGGGCAATGGCGTGGGGGTAGGCAATGACACCGGCTCCGGCAGCGGATCATTGTGCCGACTGAAGGCGAACGACTGCGGAATACCGATCGAACGCATGCCCAGGCGCCCGAGCAGACTGCCCTCGGCCGGCCCGATGAACAACACGCCATCAACGTGCGTCAGACGCTTGAGCACTTCGACGACTTGCTTCTGCGTCGGCTGGTCGAAATAGATCAGCAGGTTGCGGCAGAACACAAAATCGAACGGCGGCTCACCCGCCAGCAGCGTCGGATCCAGCACATTGCCGGCCTGCAGGCGCACCTGCTCACGCACCGCTTCGCTGACCCGATGGCCGTCCTGCTCGGCGGTGAAATGACGCTCGCGAAAATCCAGATCCTGCCCCCGAAACGAGTTCTTGCCGTACAACGCCCGTCGCGCCTTGTCCACCGACAGCGGGCTGACGTCCATGCCGTCGACCTTGAACTGATGCGGCTTGAGCCCCGCATCGAGCAAGGCCATGGCAATCGAATAGGGTTCTTCGCCGGTCGAGCACGGCAAGCTGAGGATGCGCAGCGCGCGCATGTTGTTCAATTCATCCAGACGCTTGCGCGCCAGCTTGCCGAGGGTGGCGAAGGATTCCGGATAACGGAAAAACCAGGTTTCGGGGACGATCACCGCTTCGATCAACGCCTGCTGTTCGTCCCGCGAGCCTTGCAGCAGTTGCCAGTATTCATCGCTGTGCGCCGCTTGCGAGAGCGTGGTGCGTTGGCGCACCGCGCGCTCGATGATCGCCGGCCCCACCGACGTGACATCCAGGCCGATGCGTTCCTTGAGGAAATCGAAAAAACGCTGGTCGCTGCTCATGACTGCGCCCCAAGCGGCGCCGGAAACAGCAGGCTGCGCACCGCGTCATCCAGCAAGTCGTTGACCCGCACCCACTGCACCAGCCCCTGGGCATCTTCGCGCACCGGGCCGAGGTACGGCGCCTGACGATTGTCCAGGCCATACGGCTGAAAATCCTCGGGGTTGCAGCGCAGGGTATCGGTCGCCTGTTCAAGGATCAGCCCGAGCCAGCGCGACGGCTGCTGTTCATCCGGACGGTAATGCACCAGCACCAGCCGCGTACTGGTGCGCGCCTCGGCGGGATGGCCGAAAGTCAGCGCACTGAGGTCGATGGCCGGTACCACCGCACCGCGATAGGCGAACACCCCGGCGACCCAGTTCGGCGCTTGGGCAATCGGCTTCAACGGCAGGCGCGGCAACACTTCCGCCACCTCGGTGGCGCGCAAGGCGTAACGCTCGCTGCCGATGCGAAACAGCAGGAACAACGCCTGCTTCGCCACCGGCGCAGCGCTGCGTTTGGCGGTGACTTCGCTCATCAGACTTTGAATCGCGAAACGCCGCTGCGCAGCCCGACGGCCACCTGGCTCAGTTCGTCGATGGCGAAACTGGCCTGACGCAGCGACTCGACGGTCTGGCTGCTGGCGTCGCCCAACTGCACCAGCGCATGGTTGATCTGTTCGGCACCGGTGGCCTGGGCCTGCATGCCTTCGTTGACCATCAACACCCGCGGCGCCAGCGCCTGCACCTGATGGATGATCTGCGACAGTTGCTCGCCGACCTGCTGCACTTCGGCCATGCCCCGGCGCACTTCTTCGGAGAACTTGTCCATGCCCATCACGCCAGCAGACACCGCCGACTGGATCTCGCGGACCATCTGCTCAATGTCGTAAGTGGCGACGGCGGTCTGATCCGCCAGACGCCGTACTTCGGTGGCGACCACGGCAAAACCACGCCCGTACTCGCCGGCCTTCTCGGCCTCGATGGCAGCGTTGAGCGACAGCAGGTTGGTCTGATCGGCGACCTTGACGATGGTCACCACCACCTGATTGATGTTGCCGGCCTTCTCGTTGAGGATCGCCAGCTTGGCATTGACCAGATCGGCCGCGCCCATCACCGAGTGCATGGTGTCTTCCATGCGCGCCAGGCCTTGCTGACCGGAACCGGCGAGCACCGAAGCCTGATCGGCGGCGGTGGATACTTCGGTCATGGTGCGCACCAGATCCCGCGAGGTGGCGGCGATTTCACGTGAGGTCGCACCGATTTCGGTGGTGGTGGCCGCGGTTTCGGTGGCGGTGGCCTGTTGCTGCTTGGAGGTGGCGGCAATCTCGGTCACCGAAGTGGTCACCTGCACCGAGGAGCGTTGGGCCTGGGACACCAGCGAAGTCAGCTCGGTCATCATGTCGTTGAAGCCGGTTTCCACCGCACCGAACTCGTCCTTGCGATCCAGATTCAGACGGCTGCTCAAGTCGCCGGTACGCATGATTTCGAGGATCTTCACGATGCGGTTCATCGGCGCCATGATCGCGCGCATCAGCAGCAGACCGCAGGCACCGGCTGCGAGCACGGCCACCAGCAGCGAGACGAACATGCTGACCTTGGCCGCCGCTACCGCCTCGTCGATGTTGGCCATGGCCTGATCAGCGACCCGCTTGTTTTCGCCGATGATGTCGTTGAGTTTCATGCGACCGGTGTACCAGGCCGGGGTCAGCTTCTCGGTGAACAGCTTGACCGCTTCGGCTTCCAGATTGCGCTTGTGCAGATCGAGTACCTGATCCTGAATCTGCATGTAGGTGTCGTGATCCTTCTCGAACGCGGCGAACTCGACCCGGTCTTCGTCGGTGGTCACGGTGTTGCGGTAGTTGGCCATCTGCTCTTGCAGGCGCGTCTCGAACGCCTTGTAATCCGCCGCATCTTCGCTGCTGATGCCCTGCCCTTCCTTGAGGCCGAGCAGTTCCTGGGTCTGCAGATAGCTGTCAACCCACGCCCCGCGGATCATCGAGCTGTAATAGACGCCGGGAACCGCGTCGTCACGCACGCTGCTTTCACTGGCTTCGATTTTCAGCAGGCGGGAATACGAAACGACGACCATCAGCAACATGATGGCGATAATCACCGCAAAGCTCGCCAAAATGCGTTGGCGTAACGTCCAGTTCTTCACAGTGATTCCTCGTGCCTAAGTCGAAATGCGGGGAGTATAGCCGAGGGCGGTGTTTCATTTATAAGACGCTTTTTAACCCTCGGGCCGGCCCGACTTGGTTCGCGGGAAGGCTCTGGGGTGGGACTGTCCGACAATCCGGGGCTGGCGTGCCAGTGATGGAATGACAAAAAGGGGCGCTGGATCGGCCATTGCTGTGGATGCGCGGCTGAAAACGCAATCGTGAGCAGGCTTCGGCGTCTGGCCCAAAACCTTGTAGGAGCTGCGGCACGCTGCGATCTTTTGCTGTTGGCTTAAAAAATCAAAAGATCGCAGCGTACCGCAGCTCCTACATGAATACCGTGCTCAGGCAGTTCTATTGCGATGCCAGGCGCACCTGCTTCTCCAGCTCCACCTTCAACCCCGGCTCCAGTTTCAGTTGCTTGGCCAACTCCTCCAGATACGCCTTTTCCATAAAGCTCTCCTCATCCACCAGCATCACGCTGGCGATGTACATTTCCGCCGCCATTTCGGGGGTGCTGGCGGCGCGGGCGACATCTGCGGGATCGAGGGGTTTGTTGAGTTCGGCGTGCAGCCAGTGTTGCAATTCCTGATCGTTGTCGAGTTTGGTGAATTCGCCTTCAATCAGCTGACGTTCGCGGTCATCGATATGGCCGTCAGCCTTCGCGGCGGCGACCAGCGCCTTGAGAATGGCCTGGCTGTGTTGTTCGGCTTGCGCCGGTGGCAGTCGATCCAGGGTCTGCGGTTCGGTTTGTGGGGCGGTGCCTTTCTGGGCGTTCCAGTTGCCGTAAGCCTTATAGGCCAGCACACCAAGGGCAGCGAGGCCACCGTAGACCGCAACTTTGCCGCCGACCTTGCGCGCCTTTTTGCTGCCGAGCAGCAGGCCCATGGCCCCGGCCGCCAGAGCACCACCGCCTGCACCCGAGATCAGGCCTCCCAGAGCACCGGAGCCTGAAGACCCACCCAGCAAACCGCCCAGCCCGCCAGCCGCGGGTTTGTTCTGCGCGCCACCGGCCTTGTTCTGCAAAAGATCCTGGCCAGACTTGAGTAGTTGATCGAGCAATCCACGGGTGTTCATGTTCCGCCTCCAAAACAGGGGTTATCCGGATCTATCAGGCCCTCAGCCTAGTTCGAAAGTGCCCCGCCCCTGCTTGCGAGTGTGCTTCCAGATGTTGCTCCGCCTGCACCAGCCCTTCGCGAAAATAGATATACACTCAGGCCAATCTATAAAAACCGCCCACCGGGTACCCTTCTCATGATGACCCTGCGTCAGATCCGTCACTTCATCGCGGTGGCCGAGACCGGCTCGATTTCCGCCGCCGCGCAAACCGCGTTTATTTCCCAATCGACCCTGACCCTCGCCATTCAGCAACTGGAAGAGGAAATCAGCGTCAGCCTGTTCAGCCGCCACGCCAAGGGCATGACCCTGACCCATCAGGGCCACCAGTTCCTGCGGCAGGCGCACCTGATTCTGGCCACCGTGGACAATGCCAAGCGCAGCCTGCAACAAAGCACCGATCAGGTCGCCGGACAGTTGATCGTCGGCGTGACCAGCCTGGTCGCCGGTTATTACCTCGCCGATCTGCTCACCCGATTCCAGCGTGCCTATCCCAACGTCGAGATCCGGGTGATGGAGGACGAGCGGCCGTACATCGAGCATTTGCTGGTCAGCGGCGAAATCGATGTTGGCGTGCTGATCCTCTCCAACCTCGAAGACCGCCACGCCCTGCAGACCGAAGTGCTGACCCACTCGCCGCACCGTCTGTGGCTGCCGGCCCAACATCCGCTGCTGGAACACGACAGCATCAACCTCGCCGACGTCGCTCGCGAGCCGCTGATTCAACTGAACGTCGACGAGATGGATCGCAATGCCCAGCGCTTGTGGCGCGGTGCCGGGCTGCAACCGAAGATCACTCTCAGAACCGCATCCACCGAGGCGGTGCGAAGTCTGGTGGCGGCGGGTTTGGGTGTGTCGATCCAGCCGGACATGACTTATCGCCCATGGTCACTGGAGGGCGACATCATCGAAGCGCGGCCGATTGCCGACCTCAACCAGACCCTCGATGTCGGTCTGGCCTGGCGCCGCGGTACTGCACGTCCCGCTCTGGTCGACCCGTTTTTGACTGTGGCCCGCGAACAACCGCACGGCGGACGCAAGCCATCTATTTAATCGAATGCCACCTTCAGTATTTAGAATTTGTCGACCTCGGAGCCGCGCACTAGTCTTGCTGCATCTATAAGACGGTCGGC
The DNA here is from genome assembly GCF_000514195.1 of Pseudomonas sp. URIL14HWK12:I6. Taxonomy (NCBI): domain Bacteria; kingdom Pseudomonadati; phylum Pseudomonadota; class Gammaproteobacteria; order Pseudomonadales; family Pseudomonadaceae; genus Pseudomonas; species Pseudomonas sp. URIL14HWK12:I6. The sequence continues at coordinate 359,029 of NZ_AZVL01000002.1, read as the reverse complement.
TCCCGGGCACGGGAGCCACAATGACCACACAAGAAAAGAGATCGCGGAAAATGGCTGGCGTGCAGACCCCGATGTGTACCGCGTTGTTGATCGACGGCGAACTGGTCGCCGGGCAGGGTTTCGTCGAACCGATCCTCAACCCGGCCAGCGGTGAAATCCTCACCCACATCGCCGAGGCCAGCACCGAGCAGGTCGAAACCGCGATCCTCGCCGCCCACCGCGCCTTTGCCGAATGGTCACGCACCACGCCGCAACAACGCTCCAACCTGCTGCTGGACATCGCCAACGCCGTCGAAAAACACGCCGATTACCTCGCCCGCCTCGAAGCGCTGAACTGCGGCAAGCCGCTGCACTTGGCGCGGCAGGACGATCTGACCGCCACCGTCGACGTGTTCCGCTTCTTCGCTGGTGCCGTGCGCTGCCAGACCGGTCAGCTCAGTGGCGAGTACCTGCCGGGTTACACCAGCATGGTGCGTCGCGATCCGATTGGCGTGGTGGCGTCGATTGCCCCGTGGAACTACCCGATCATGATGGCCGCGTGGAAAATCGCCCCGGCCCTCGCCGCCGGCAATACGCTGGTGTTCAAGCCGTCAGAACACACGCCGCTGTCGATCCTCGCACTGGCGCCAGCACTCGCCGAGATCCTGCCGCGCGGGGTCATCAACATCATCTGCGGCGGCGGTGAAGGCGTCGGTAGCCATCTGGTCGGTCACGCCAAGGTGCGCATGGTCTCGCTGACCGGCGATATCGTCACCGGGCAGAAGATTCTCCAGGCTGCAGCGAAAACCCTCAAACGCACACACCTTGAACTCGGCGGCAAAGCCCCGGTGATCGTCTGCAACGACGCGGATATTCAAGCGGTGGTCGACGGCGTGCGCACCTACGGTTACTACAACGCCGGGCAGGACTGCACCGCCGCGTGCCGGATCTACGCGCAAACAGGCATTCACGACAAATTGGTCGCCGAGCTCGGCGCAGCGGTCAGCAGCCTGCGCTTCGCCGGCAAGCGCGATGCCGACAACGAGATCGGCCCGCTGATCAGCCCCCGCCAGCGCGACCGCGTCGCCAGTTTCGTCGAGCGCGCCCTCGGCCAGCCGCACATCGAGCGCGTGACTGGCGCGGCGGTGCATTCCGGCGCCGGGTTCTTCTACCAGCCGACGTTGCTGGCCGGTTGCAAACAGACTGATGAAATCGTCCAGCGTGAAGTGTTCGGCCCGGTGGTCACCGTGACCCGCTTCGACGAACTCGCGCAAGCCGTGGACTGGGCCAACGACTCCGAATACGGCCTCGCCTCGTCGGTGTGGACGCAGAATCTGGACAAGGCAATGCAGGTCGCCGCCCGTTTGCAGTACGGCTGCACGTGGATCAACAGCCATTTCATGCTGGTCAGCGAAATGCCCCACGGCGGGCTGAAACGCTCGGGATACGGCAAAGACTTATCCAGTGACTCGCTGCAGGACTACAGCGTGGTGCGGCACATCATGGCCCGCCACGGCCAGCATCTCTGACTACGCTAATAACAAGCCGCAAAACGGCATGGCTTCACCGCGTTCACAACTGCCCCGACCATAATTTAAAGAAGAGGGTTCAACCATGTTCGTGCACAAGACCGCACTGCTCAGTGCAATCACCACAGCCTTGCTGGCCAGCGCCAGCCTGCAAGCTGCCGAGCCGCTGAAGGCGGTCGGCGCCGGCGAGGGTCAGCTGGATATCGTGGCCTGGCCGGGCTACATCGAACGTGGCGAGAGCGACAAGGCTTACGACTGGGTGAGCGGTTTCGAGAAGGAAACCGGCTGCAAGGTCAACGTCAAGACCGCCGCGACCTCCGACGAGATGGTCAGCCTGATGGCCAAGGGTGGTTACGATCTGGTCACCGCTTCGGGCGATGCCTCGTTGCGCCTGATCGTCGGCAAGCGTGTGCAACCGATCAACACCGCGTTGATCCCGAACTGGAAAACCCTCGACCCACGTCTGAAAGATGCGCCGTGGTACGTGGTCAACAACCAGACCTACGGCACCCCGTATCAGTGGGGCCCGAACGTGCTGATGTACAACACCAACGTGTTCAAGACGCCGCCGACCAGCTGGAACGTACTGTTCGACGCGCAGAATTTCCCCGACGGCAAACCGAACAAGGGCCGCGTGCAGGCTTATGACGGCCCGATCTACATCGCCGATGCGGCGCTGTACCTGAAGACCGCCAAACCTGAGCTGGGGATCAAGGATCCGTATCAACTGACCGAAACGCAGTACAAAGCCGTGCTCGATCTATTGCGCGCACAGCAGCCATTGATCCACCGCTACTGGCACGACACCACGGTACAAATGAGCGACTTCAAGAACGAAGGTGTTGTCGCGTCGAGCGCCTGGCCGTATCAGGTCAACGGCCTGATCAACGAGAAACAGCCGATCGCTTCGACCATCCCCAAAGAAGGCGCTACCGGTTGGGCCGACACCACCATGCTGCACGCCGAAGCCAAGCACCCGAACTGCGCCTACAAGTGGATGGACTGGTCGTTGCAGCCGAAAGTCCAGGGTGACGTGGCGGCGTGGTTCGGTTCGTTGCCCGCCGTTCCGGCGGCGTGCAAGGAGAGCGAACTGCTCGGCGCCGAAGGTTGCAAGACCAATGGCTTCGACCAGTTCGACAAGATCGCCTTCTGGAAAACCCCGCAGGCCGAGGGCGGCAAGTTCGTGCCTTATAGCCGCTGGACTCAGGACTACATTGCGATCATGGGCGGCAGGTAAGCCCGAGAGCAACTTGGTCTAACTCCCTTTCCCCTCTCCCCCCTGGGGGAGAGGGCTGGGGTGAGGGGGTGGCTTTTGACTTTGCTCTTGATTGAAGGGCGACGGCCAATGAGGCCACTCTCACCCCACGCCCTCTCCCGGAGGGAGAGGGAGCTAAAAGCGGATCGCATTCACCGTTAGATGTTTCAGTTTTTTCAGAAGTCCAGGCGAGGGCCGCTGCGACGGCCCGCGCCTTTTTGGAGCACCGCACCATGACGCTTGCAGTCCAGTTCACCAACGTTTCCCGGCAGTTCGGCGAGGTGAAGGCCGTTGACCGGGTTTCCATCGACATCCAGGACGGCGAGTTCTTTTCCATGCTCGGCCCTTCCGGCTCGGGCAAGACCACCTGCCTGCGCCTGATCGCCGGTTTCGAACAACCGAGTGCCGGCTCGATCCGCATTCACGGCGCCGAAGCCGCCGGTCTGCCGCCGTATCAACGTGATGTGAACACCGTCTTCCAGGATTACGCACTGTTCCCGCACATGAACGTGCTGGACAACGTCGCCTACGGTTTGAAGGTCAAAGGCGTGAGCAAAACCGAGCGCCACAAGCGCGCCGAAGAGGCGTTGGCCATGGTCGCCCTCGGTGGCTACGGCGCACGCAAACCGGTGCAGTTGTCCGGCGGTCAGCGCCAGCGTGTCGCCCTCGCCCGCGCCTTGGTCAATCGTCCGCGCGTGCTGTTGCTTGATGAGCCATTGGGCGCCCTCGACCTGAAATTGCGCGAGCAGATGCAGAGTGAACTGAAGAAGCTGCAACGCCAGCTCGGCATCACTTTCATCTTCGTCACTCACGATCAGACCGAAGCACTGTCGATGTCCGACCGCGTGGCGGTGTTCAATAAGGGCCGCATCGAACAAGTCGACACCCCGCGCAATCTGTACATGAAACCCACCACCACGTTCGTCGCCGAATTCGTCGGCACCTCGAACGTGATTCGCGGCGATCTCGCACGGCAAATCAGCGGTCATCCGCAGCCGTTTTCGATTCGCCCCGAGCACGTGCGTTTCGCCGAAGGGCCGCTCGCCAGCCATGAAATCGAAGTCAGCGGTCTGCTCCACGACATCCAGTATCAGGGCAGCGCCACGCGCTATGAGTTGACGCTGGAAAACGGCCAGACCCTGAGCATCAGCCACGCCAACAATCAGTGGATCGACAGCAGCGCGCAGCACCAGCCCGGTCAGCGCCTGAGCGCACGCTGGGCGCGGGAAGCGATGATCCCGCTGCACGACACCGTGGCGAGCGGGGTGTGAAATGAGCACGCTCGCGATGACTCAAGCACCGCCGTTGCGGCGGTTCTCCAACCTGCTCTATCGCAAACCGAACCTGTATCTGTCGCTGCTGCTGGTGCCGCCATTGCTGTGGTTCGGCGCGATCTACCTCGGCTCGTTGCTGGTGCTGTTGTGGCAGGGGTTCTACACCTTTGACGACTTCACCATGGCGGTCACCCCTGACCTGACCCTGGCGAATTTTGCCGCGCTGTTTCAGCCGTCGAACTTCGACATCATCCTGCGCACGCTGAGCATGGCCATCGTCGTGTCGATCGCCAGCGCCATCGTCGCGTTCCCGATTGCCTACTACATGGCGCGCTATACCACGGGCAAGACCAAGGCGTTTTTCTACATCGCGGTGATGATGCCGATGTGGGCCAGTTACATCGTCAAGGCCTACGCCTGGACGTTGCTGCTGGCCAAGGGCGGTGTCGCGCAGTGGTTCGTCCAGCACCTGGGGCTGGAACCGGTGTTGCAGTTCATTCTGGGGATTCTCGGTGTGGGTGGCAGCACCCTGTCGACCTCGCATCTGGGGCGGTTCATGGTGTTCGTCTACATCTGGCTGCCGTTCATGATCCTGCCGATTCAGGCGTCGCTGGAGCGTCTGCCGCCATCGCTGTTGCAGGCTTCCGCCGACCTCGGCGCCAAGCCGCGCCAGACCTTCATGCAGGTGATTCTGCCGCTGTCGATTCCGGGAATTGCTGCCGGTTCGATCTTCACTTTTTCCCTGACCCTGGGCGACTTCATCGTGCCGCAATTGGTCGGGCCGCCGGGTTACTTCGTCGGCAGTATGGTCTACGCGCAGCAAGGTGCGATCGGCAACATGCCGATGGCCGCAGCGTTCACGTTGGTGCCGATTGTGTTGATCGCCATTTACCTGTCCATCGTCAAACGACTGGGGGCCTTCGATGCACTCTGAAAAAGCATCTCTCGGTCTGCGCATCGCGGCCTGGGGCGGGTTGGTGTTTCTGCACTTTCCGATCCTGATCATCTTTCTTTACGCCTTCAACACCGAGGAAGCCGCGTTCAGCTTTCCGCCGAAGGGCTTCACCCTGCACTGGTTCAGCGTGGCGTTTTCGCGGCCGGATGTGCTGGAGGCGATCAAGCTCTCGCTGCAGATTGCCGCCATCGCCACGTTGATCGCGATGGTGCTCGGCACACTGGCTTCAGCCGCGTTGTACCGCCGCGATTTCTTCGGCAAGCAGGGCATTTCGCTGATGCTGATTTTGCCGATCGCGCTGCCGGGGATCATCACCGGGATCGCGCTGCTGGCGACGTTCAAGACACTGGGGATCGAGCCGGGGATGTTCACCATCATCGTCGGTCACGCGACGTTCTGCGTGGTGATCGTCTACAACAACGTCATCGCCCGCCTGCGCCGCACTTCGCACAGTCTGATCGAGGCCTCGATGGACCTCGGTGCCGATGGCTGGCAGACCTTTCGCTACATCATCCTGCCCAACCTCGGCTCGGCGCTGTTGGCCGGCGGCATGCTCGCCTTTGCGCTGTCGTTCGACGAAATCATCGTCACCACGTTCACCGCCGGGCATGAGCGCACGTTGCCGTTGTGGCTGCTCAATCAACTGAGCCGGCCACGGGATGTGCCGGTGACCAACGTGGTTGCCATGCTGGTGATGATGGTGACCATGCTGCCGATTCTCGGCGCGTATTACCTGACCCGGGGTGGCGAGAGTGTCGCGGGCAGTGGTGGGAAATGAATATCTGACAAACACCAAAATCCCCCTGTGGGAGCGAGCCTGCTCGCGAAGAAGCCGACACATCCAGCATTGATGTCGGCTGACACACCGCTTTCGCGAGCAGGCTCGCTCCCACAGGGTTATCGATTCGGCCAGAACAATAAAAGTGTTAGTGAGGACAACAACATGCAAACCAGACTCTTGATCAACGGCCACCTGGTTAACGGCGAAGGCCCGGCCCAACCGGTGCTCAACCCGGCGCTCGGCAGCATACTGGTGGAGATCAACGAAGCCTCCGAGGCCCAGGTCGACGCCGCCGTGCGCGCCGCCGACAACGCCTTCGCCGAGTGGTCGCAAACCACGCCGAAAGACCGTTCGCTGCTGCTGCTCAAACTCGCCGACGCCATCGAAGCCCACGGCGAGGAACTGGCGAAACTCGAATCCGACAACTGCGGCAAACCCTACAGCGCCGCACTGAACGACGAGATCCCGGCGATTGCGGACGTATTCCGTTTCTTCGCCGGCGCCAGTCGTTGCATGAGCGGTTCGGCCGGTGGCGAATACCTGCCTGGTCATACTTCGATGATCCGCCGCGATCCGGTGGGCGTGATCGCCTCCATCGCGCCGTGGAACTACCCGTTGATGATGGTCGCCTGGAAAATCGCCCCGGCCCTCGCTGCCGGTAATACCGTGGTGCTCAAGCCGTCGGAACAAACCCCGCTGACCGCGTTGCGTCTGGCCGAACTGGCGTCGGAAATCTTCCCGGCCGGTGTACTCAATCTGGTATTCGGTCGCGGTCCTACCGTCGGCAGCCCGTTGGTCACGCATCCTAAAGTGCGCATGGTCTCGCTGACCGGTTCCATCGCCACCGGTTCGAACATCATTTCCAGCACCGCCGGCAGCGTCAAACGCATGCACATGGAACTGGGCGGCAAGGCGCCGGTGATCATCTTCGACGACGCCGACATCGATGCCGCCGTTGAAGGCATCCGCACCTTCGGTTTCTACAACGCCGGACAGGACTGCACCGCCGCGTGCCGGATCTACGCGCAGCAGGGCATCTACGACAAGTTTGTCGAGAAGCTCGGCGCGGCGGTGAGCAGCATCAAATACGGCTTGCAGGATGATCCGTCGACCGAGCTGGGGCCGCTGATCACCGCGCAACATCGCGACCGCGTGGCCGCTTTCGTGGAACGCGCCGTGGCACAGTCGCACATTCGCTTGATCACCGGCGGCAAGGCTGTGGAAGGCGACGGTTTCTTCTTCGAACCGACGGTGCTGGCCGACGCGCAACAGGATGACGAGATCGTCCGCCGCGAAGTGTTCGGGCCGGTGGTGTCGGTGACCAAGTTCACCGATGAAGCCCAGGCGCTGGAGTGGGCCAATGATTCGGACTACGGCCTCGCTTCCTCTGTGTGGACGGCGGATGTCGGACGCGCGCATCGTTTGTCTGCGCGGTTGCAATACGGCTGCACCTGGGTGAATACCCACTTCATGCTCGTCAGCGAAATGCCCCATGGCGGGCAGAAATTGTCCGGCTACGGCAAGGACATGTCCATGTACGGGTTGGAGGACTACACCACGGTTCGGCATGTGATGTTCAAGCACTAAGCCTTTAAAAGCTTCGCGAGCAAGCCCGCTCCCACAGGGGGACGCATTCCAAGGTGGGAGCGGGCTTGCTCGCGAAGGCGTCACCTCGGTTTCAGGAAGGAAACCGGCATTACGCACCATCAGGATCCCAAAACAATAACTACCGAACCGGGCGGCGCCCGCAAAGCACCGCCACGGCCTCGGCCATCCGAAATCTGCCGATTTCACGGAGCAAACACCCATGAGTGCCTCACCCGAATTCTCGGCCGCCGTTGCCGACAGCGATGCCGAACAACTGCGTAAACTCGGCTACACCTCGAACTTCAACCGCAGCATGAGCCTGTGGGAAAACTTCGCTTTAGGATTCACCTATCTGTCACCGGTCGTGGGGGTTTATACCCTGTTCGGCCTGTGCCTCGCGGCCGGCGGGCCACCGATGTTCTGGGCTTACTTGCTGGTCGGTTGCGGCCAGTTGCTGGTGTGCCTGATCTTCGGCGAAGTGGTTTCGCAGTTCCCGATTTCCGGTGGCGTTTATCCGTGGGCGCGGCGTCTGGTCGGCAAGAAATGGGCGTGGATGGTCGGCTGGATTTACTCCATCGCCCTGTGCGTGACCATTGCGGCGGTGGCTGTCGGTGCCGGCCCGTATCTGGCGGCGATGCTCGGGTTTGAGCCGAGCAACAACACCAACATCGTCATCGCGCTGGTGCTGACCTTGTTCGCCACGCTGGTCAATCTGAGCGGCACCAAAGTGCTGGCGCGTATCGCCATGTTCGGCTTCCTCTGCGAACTGATCGGTGCGGTGATCGTTGGCGTGTACCTGCTGATCTTCGAACGTCATCAGCCGATCAGCGTGCTGTTCAACACCTTCGACATCCGCGTCGACGGCTCGTACCTGCCGGCGTTCCTCACCGCTTCGCTGGCCGGGATGTTCCTCTACTACGGCTTCGAGGCCTGCGGCGACGTTGCCGAAGAAACCCCGAACCCCAGCGCAAAAATCCCGGTGGCCATGCGCATGACCATCTACATCGGCGGCATCGCGGCGATGTTCGCCTGCCTGGCGCTGATCCTAGCCGTGCCGGACATGCAAGCGGTGATCAACGGCACCGACAAGGACCCGGTCACCACCATCCTCAACAACGCCTTCGGCCCGATCGGCTCGAAAGTGGTGATGGGCGTGGTGATGATTTCCTTCATCTCCTGCGTCATCAGCCTGCAGGCTGCGGCGAGCCGTCTGCTGTACTCCTACGCTCGCGATGAAATGGTCATCGGCAGCCGGCTGCTGAAAAAGATTTCTCCTACCACTCAAGTGCCGGTTGCCGCGCTGTTCGTGTCCGGCGTCCTGCCCGCCCTGATCATCGCCCTCGGCTTCTTCCTGCAAGACGCCGTGGCCACCATCGTCAGCTTCGCCGCCATCGGCATCTACCTCGCGTTCCAGATGATCGTCCTCGCTGCCCTCTACGCCCGCAGCAAAGGCTGGAAACCCAGCGGCAAATTCACCCTCGGCGCCTGGGGCTGGCCAGTGAACATCGGCGCGCTGGTGTATGGCGTTGGCGCAATCATCAACATGGCCTGGCCACGTACGCCGGATGCGGCGTGGTATGTGAACTATGCGATGGTGTTAAGCACGGTGATCGTGATTGGGTTGGGGCTGGTTTACATGTGGATCGGCAAGCCGTATGACCATGGCAAGGCGCCGGCTGGGGATGCGTGGAAGGTGAGTCGCTAAACAGAATCGCCCCGGTAGGTTCATGGTTACCGGGGCGATTTGCGAGACCGCACGTCGTGTAGCAATTCATAAGCTCAGGACGGCGTTATCAATTCGACTGAAGGGAAATAATTGCGGTAACGCTTGGAGTCTCTCGTCAACAAGGGTAATTTTTTTACGGCCGCATGTGCTCCGATGAAAAAATCCGCCAGAACATTATGCTTTCCACCGCCAACCTTCCGATACTTCACGAAGGCCTTTCCAGCTAAAAACAGTGCGGGTCTAGGAATGTCCTGCATGACCAATCCCAGTTGACTCACTACTCCGTCCAATGCCTCAAACGTCGAAAATGTCTGTGATAGCTCTGCATAAACTATCGGGTTGATGGCTAACTCATGGATCAGTGATTGAGCACGAAGTTGCTGAATCGACCAATCGGCCCAGACCGGATCGTCTTCGAGCACATCAATCAACACATTCGTATCGACCAGCACCATCAATCATCCCCTCGGAGCAAGGCCATTAAATCATCGGTTCGCCATTTGATATCGGCTTTGCCCCTTACGGCATCAAATCGATCAGGAGCCCGCGCTTTTCCCGATTCGCGCTTAGCACAATGCAGAACCACTTCGCCGTGATCGTTGACGCTGAACTCAATGGCCGAGCCCGGCGTAAGATGCAAAGCATCACGAATTGGCTTGGGGATTGTGACTTGCCCCTTGCTGGTCATGGTTGTCGACATGTCATACCCCTAAAGTATTACTCAATGGAACAACGTATTACTTGACTGAGATATCTGCAACCGCCGCTTATCGCAGGATTATTGTTACCGGATTGCAGGCCTCGACCTCTTAGCCCTGATGGCACTCATGCAGTTCATTCCGTGAACCCAATTAGATAAAGGAAAAACTACGGCTTGGGCGGTCGGTTGCTGCCGGCACTACAAAATCAGGCATTTCCTACAGATGCTGCCTTCAGAAACAAGCCCGTTTTCCTACAGAAGGTATCAATAGAGCCGACTTGGCGTCGTAGGTGGCTAGCCGATAGGCTTTCTCTCGGCGGCGAAATCAGCGGCCCGGTGTCGGAGCCGGAATAAATATCAAAACGGCGTGACCGCACTCATTTGAGTGGCGGCTCTATTCTCAATATTGGAGTCGACGAATGCCTAACCACGTCCAAAGTCTCTCTAAAAGTTCTGATTTCTTCACCCCCACCGTCTTCCCCCGCCACAACCGCTTCCTCCACGCATTCATGCAAGAACACGAAGCCTGGTTTTGTGTTCAGGATCTCGGTCGCCTGATGGGCTATCCGCTAAACGAACGCCTCACCCTGAAACTCGATCCCGATCAGCGTCGCAACGTCCTCATGCGTAAGGACGGCGAAATCGTCGATTGCGCGATAGTCAGCGAGTCCGGCCTATACGCCCTGCTTGTCCACCACTTCGTCCCGGAAAACCGCAACCTGCGCCAATGGCTAAGTCATGAAGTGATCCCGATGCTGCGCGAAGCCCAATCAAGCCCTGTGGAAAACCACCAGAGCTTGAGCTCAATGCATTGGGCAGGCGTTACCGTACCGCTGCTGCACTGGCAACAGCAGGCGTGGGTCAAATGGCGGGATGTGCCGGATTTGATGCATGGACAGCGACCGTATCCGGTTTTGGGAACGTGTAGCTGAAGTCCATTCAATAAAAAAACCTGTGGCGAGGGAGCTTGCTCCCGCTGGGTCGCGCAGCGGCCCCTCTACAAAAAGCAGGGGACTGCTGCGCAGTCCAGCGGGACGGTGCGACGATTCGACAAGCTCCCTCGCCACACTCTTACGCGCCGTTAAAACCGCGAAACACTCCGCATCGCATCCACCAGATACCGCATCGCAATCCGGTCGCTCTCCGACAACTCGCGATAACGCTCCACCAGTTTCAGCTCTTCAGAACTCAAACGACGCCTTCTACGGCCGCTGCCGAGGCAGGGGAAGATGCCGAGCATTTCGGCGATACCTTGTATTTTTGCCATGGACGATGTCCTTCAATACTTCAAAGAATTGCTAAACCACCACATCGCCCTGCCCCTTACAGCAGCGCCGTGTGCCCTACCGGTCAACACCGGTCATGCCCATAGAATAGAAATTAAATCGGCGCTGAAAAGCGGTTTTTAGAGTAATTAGTCGAAAAAAGCAGATATGCCGCATAAATCAGAACGCCCTGTCAGATTTTTAACCGACATGTCTTGTTTCATTGACACTCTGTCACTGTGAATCAACGAATTTTGCTCGGCGAGCGAACCGTTTAAGCTAGCCGGCATCTGTTTATAGTCCGTTGCGTTTGGCCGAAGGCTTGTCCGAACCGTAATTTCTGATCCAGTACGTGCCAGGAACGGCGCGGGATTGCTCACGACAGGTTGTATCTATGCACCGCAGGAATTTGCTCAAAGCGTCGATGGCCATTGCGGCTTACACCGGTCTCTCGGCTTCCGGCCTGCTGGCCGCCCGTGCCTGGGCCGCCAATGGTGGCGCCGCCGATGGCGAGGCCCAGGCTTTCGACTTCGAAGCGCTGAAGCGCCAAGCCAAGCAATTGGCCGGAACGGCCTATCAGGACAGCAAACAGGTGCTGCCGCCGACTTTGGCGACCATGACCCCGCAGAACTTCAACGCGATCCGCTACGACGGTGATCATTCGCTGTGGAAGGAGAACAAGGGTCAGCTGGACGTGCAGTTCTTCCACGTCGGCATGGGTTTCCGTCAACCGGTGCGCATGTACAGCGTCGATCCGAAGACCCGCACCGCCCGCGAAGTGCATTTCCGCCCGACGCTGTTCAATTACGAGAACACCTCAGTCGACACCCAGCAGCTCAAGGGCGACCTGGGGTTTGCCGGCTTCAAGCTGTTCAAGGCGCCGGAGCTGGATCGCCATGACGTGGTGTCGTTCCTCGGCGCCAGTTATTTCCGCGCGGTCGATGCCACTGGCCAATATGGCCTCTCCGCTCGCGGTCTGGCCGTCGACACCTACGCGAAAAAGCGCGAAGAATTCCCTGACTTCACCAAGTTCTGGTTCGAGACTCCAGAGCAGAACGCCACCCGTTTTGTGGTCTACGCCCTGCTCGACTCGCCGAGCGCCACCGGTGCCTACCGCTTCGACATCGATTGCCAGGCCGAGCGCGTGGTGATGGAGATCGACGCCCACATCAACGCGCGTACCGCCATCGAACAACTGGGCATCGCGCCGATGACCAGCATGTTCAGCTGCGGCACCCACGAACGCCGCATGTGCGACACCATCCACCCGCAGATTCACGACTCCGATCGCCTGGCGATGTGGCGCGGCAACGGCGAGTGGATCTGTCGCCCGCTGAACAACCCGGCGACCCTGCAGTTCAACGCGTTCGCCGACACCGATCCGAAAGGCTTCGGTCTGGTGCAGACCGACCACGAGTTCGCCAACTATCAGGACACCGTTGACTGGTACAGCAAGCGCCCGAGCCTGTGGGTCGAGCCTACAACCGCGTGGGGCGAAGGCTCCATCGATCTGCTGGAAATTCCGACCACCGGCGAAACCCTCGATAACATCGTCGCATTCTGGACGCCGAAGAAGCCAGTGGCCGCCGGCGACTCGCTGAACTATGGCTACAAGCTCTACTGGAGCGCCCTGCCACCGGTCGGCACGCCGCTGGCGCGAGTGCATGCGACCCGGTCGGGTATGGGTGGTTTCGTCGAAGGCTGGGCACCGGGCGAGCATTACCCGCCGGTCTGGGCCCGTCGTTTTGCCGTGGACTTCACCGGTGGCGGTCTCGATCGCCTGCCACAGGGCACCGGGATCGAACCGGTGGTCACCTGCTCCAACGGCAAGGTGCAGGACTTCAGCGTGCTGGTGCTCGATGACATCAAGGGTTACCGGATCCTGTTCGACTGGTACCCGACCAGCGACAGCGTCGACCCGGTGGAACTGCGCCTGTTCATCCGCACCAATGACCGCACACTGAGCGAGACCTGGCTGTACCAGTACTTCCCGCCGGCACTGGACAAGCGCAAGTATCCTTGATGATTTGAGGCGCCTGTAAGGGCCTCTTCGCGAGCAAGCCCGCTCCCACACTGGATCCCGGTCGATCACACAGTTTGCGACCGACACAAAACCAGGGTGGGAGCGGGCTTGCTCGCGAATGCGTCAGAACATTCAACATCGGATATTGAAGAAACTGCTTCAGGTCAGTGGGCAATACAGATGAATGTCTCTGGGTTCTTGATCAAACAACTCTGGATCCGCCTGATCAACCAACCGGCAACCCTGACGCTGATAAAACTCCACAGTGTTGCGAGATTCAGTCGCTGAAACATATAACGCCTGGGCACCGAATCGCCGACCCTGCTTACAAGCCAGCGCAAACAACTTCGCCCCCAGCCCTTGCCCGCGGTAATCACGGCTGATGTGCAGAAACTTCATCTGCCGCATGCTCAACCCCTGATTGTGAATAACCCGGTTATCCACAACCACCGCCGCGACCAGCGCCTGCCCATCGAAAACCCCGTACAACCAGCCACCGCGCCGCAAGCACTTCTCCAGCGCCAGCGCGTTTTCCTCAGCTTCCCCTTCCGGCCAGCCACGCATGTCGAAATGCACCGGATACAGAATCAGCTCACCTTTTTCCAGCCGATAACATTCCTCCACCAGCTCGCTGCGGTCGATCTGCGCCAGCAATGGCAAGTCGTGTTCGGTCAGTTCTCGTTCGATCAACATGCTCGACTTCCTTGGCAAATGGCAGGCAAGAAAAAACCCGCCGGTTCAATGGCGGGTTTTATAGACGTTGCGCCGGCTTGAAATCAATCGCGCAGGTCAGACTCGTGGATCGGCTGATCACGATGGGTCGCGCGCTGATACTGCGCCGGCCACACCGCTTTGCGCCCGCCCAGATCATCGTCGGCATGCAGCGGCCAGTACGGATCCCGCAGCAGTTCACGGGCGAGGAAGATGATGTCGGCCTGACAGGTGCGCAGAATGTGCTCAGCCTGCGCCGGCTCGGTAATCATGCCGACGGTGCCGGTGGCGATGCCTGATTCCTTGCGCACCCGTTCGGCGAAGCGCGTCTGATAACCCGGCCCCACCGGAATCTCGGCGTTGGCGGCGGTACCACCGGAGGAGACGTCGATCAGGTCCGCTCCCAGTGCCTTGAGGCGGCGCGCCAGCTCCACGGTTTCATCCGGGTTCCAGCCGTCCTCGACCCAATCGGTGGCCGACACCCGGACGAACACCGGCAGCTCTTGCGGCCAAACCTCACGCACGGCTTCGGTGACTTGTAGCACCAGCCGAATGCGGTTTTCGAACGAACCACCGTATTGATCGCGGCGCTGATTGCTCAGCGGCGAAAGAAACTGATGCAGCAGATAACCGTGGGCGGCATGCACTTCGACCACGCTGAAACCTGCGGTCAACGCACGTTTGGCCGCAGCAACGAACGCCTGGATGACTTCGGCGATCTGCCCTTCATCCAGCTGTTTCGGTTGCGTGTGCTGCGGGTCGAAGGCAATCGGTGACGGGCCGACTGGGGTCCAGCCGCCATCCTCCGGTTTGACGCTACCGTGTTTGCCGATCCATGGCCGATGGGTGCTGGCCTTGCGCCCGGCATGGGCCAGTTGAATGCCGGCGACGGCGCCTTGAGCGGTAATGAAGCGAGTGATGCGTTGCAGCGGTTCGATCTGTTCGTCGTTCCACAAACCGAGGTCTTCGGCGGTGATCCGCCCGTCGGCGGTGACCGCCGTGGCCTCAGTGAAAATCAGTCCGGCACCACCCACCGCGCGGCTGCCGAGGTGCACCAGATGCCAGTCGTTGGCCAGACCGTCGACGCTGGAATACTGGCACATCGGCGACACGGCGATGCGATTGGGCAGGCTCAGTTGGCGAAGGGTAAAGGGTTCGAGCAGCAGACTCATGGGGCACCTCTCAAATCAGTGGGCAGGCTCCAGGGTTCTGTTTGAAAAGTCGACGAGTGACAGGAAATGGTGCAGCACCCGCCCCCGCGGGCAAAAAATTCGACAAGACGTCACAAGGCCAATCAAGCAGTGCTTAGAGCCTAGTCGACAACCGGGGATGAGGGAGGGTTCAGAGTAATTCTGTGTGTGAAAGGGTGCTTTCGCGAGCAGGCTCGCTCCCACATTTTGGAATGCATATCCCTGTGGGAGCGGGCTTGCTCGCGAATGGCGTCAGCGCGGTTCGATGTGGGCAATCATCAGTTGCACCGTCTCGTTGCCCCGGAACTCGTTGACGTCGAGCTTGTAGGCCAGCTCGACCCACTGAATGGTCGGGTTCGGCCAGACATCACGGTCGATGCCGAAAGCGATGCCATCCAGCTTCACCGACCCGCACTCGCTTTTCAGCACCACTTTCAGGTGCCGCTCGCCGACCACCCGTTGCTCGACCAACTGGAACACGCCATGGAACAGCGGCTCCGGGAAATGCTGGCCCCAAGGCCCCGCATGGCGCAGGGCACGAGCCAATTCAAGGTGAAACTCTTCAACGGCCAGTGTGCCATCCGAGAGCATGCGCCCGGTCAGGTCTTCTTCACGAAGTTGCCGACGCACTTCGGCATCGAAAGCCTCGGCGAACAGCGGAAAATTCTCTTGCGGCAAGGTCAGACCGGCCGCCATCGCGTGGCCACCGTACTTGGCGATCAGGTTCGGATGCTGCGCCGCCACCACGCTCAGGGCATCGCGAATGTGGAAACCCTGCACCGAACGCCCCGAGCCCTTGAGTAAACCGTCACCGGCATCGGCGAAGGCAATCGTCGGACGGAAATAACGTTCTTTCATGCGCGAAGCGAGAATGCCGATCACCCCCTGGTGCCACTCGGGATCGAACAGACACAGGCCGAACGGCATCGATTCCACCGGCAAGTCCTTGAGCTGGGCCAGCGCCTCGCGCTGCATGCCCTGCTCGATGGTTTTGCGATCCTGATTCATGCCGTCCAGTTGCGCAGCCATTTCCCGCGCCAGATTGGCATCGGCGGTGAGCAGGCATTCAATGCCGAGGCTCATGTCATCCAGGCGCCCCGCCGCGTTCAGACGCGGGCCGACGATAAATCCAAGGTCGGTGGAAGTGATTCGCGCCGCGTCACGCTTGGCCACTTCAAGAATTGCCTTGATCCCCGGTCGTGCACGCCCGGCGCGAATCCGCTCAAGGCCCTGATGCACCAGAATCCGGTTGTTGGCGTCCAACGGCACCACGTCGGCAACGCTGCCCAGCGCCACCAGGTCCAGCAGTTCGCCGATGTTCGGCTGCGGCTTGCTCTCATACCAGCCGAGGCTGCGCAGGCGCGCGCGCAAGGCCATCAACACGTAGAAAATCACCCCGACCCCGGCCAGCGCCTTGCTCGGAAACTCGCAGCCGGGCTGGTTCGGGTTGACCAGCGCATCGGCCAGCGGCAGTTCATCGCCGGGCAAGTGGTGGTCGGTGATCAACACCTTGAGCCCGGCCTTTTTCGCCGCCGCCACACCTTCGACGCTGGAGATGCCGTTGTCGACGGTGATCAGCAACTGCGGCTCGCGGGTCAGGGCAACCTCGACGATTTCCGGGGTCAGGCCATAGCCGTATTCGAAGCGATTCGGCACCAGATAATCGACATGCGCCGCGCCCAGCAGACGCAAGCCAAGCACGCCGACCGTACTGGCCGTCGCGCCATCGGCGTCGAAGTCACCGACGATCAGAATCCGTTGACGCTGCTCCAGCGCCGTCACCAGCAGATCCACCGCTGCCTCGATGCCCTTGAGCTGCTGGAACGGAATCAGCCGCGCCAGACTTTTATCCAGCTCCGCCTCGGATTGCACGCCCCGCGCCGCGTACAAACGGGTCAGCAAAGGTGGCAGGTCACCGAGAAACGGCAGCGTGGCAGGCAACGGTCGAGGATCAATACGCATGGGCTAACGGAAACTTCTCTTGAATACGTGGGATTAATCAGTGAACGACGCAGGATCAGCCGCGTTCACCTTGCAGCCATTGCAACTGGACTTCATGCTGACCGCGGTCGTCGGTGACGAAGATCGTGCCTTCGCTGATCATCACGTCCCACTTGATGACGCGCGGCATGTCCTTGGCCAGGGTTTCCAGCACTTCCTGCGGCACAGCGGCGATGTTGACGTTTTTCAGGTTCTTGATCGCCGGGATCACTTTGCCTTCCCACACGCGCAGACTGCCATAGGCCAGCAGGCTGGTGCGTTCGGTGCGACGCGAGCACCAGGTCAGACGATCGGCGTCCGGCTGGCCAACTTCGATCCAGTGCAGAACGCGATCATCCAGGCTTTTTTCCCACAGCGCAGGTTCATCCACGTCCGACAGACCACGGCCAAACGACAACTGCTCGTTGTACCAGAGGGCGTAGGCCAGCAGCCGCACGGTCATGCGCTCTTCGGTTTCCGAAGGGTGACGGGCGATGGTCTGCTTGACGCTCTCGTAGATGCTGCGGTCGAGGTCAGTGAGGTTCAGTTCGAATTTGTACGTGGTAGACGGCTGGGCCATGAACGGGCTTCTTGATACGAGGAAAGTCGGCAAGTCTAACCGATGCCGTAGGCAATCATCGAATTGATGGCGATCAACCTGCGGCGTCTGACAGCCGGCTATGTTAAAACGCTGTATCCGCTCAGCCTTGTCCTACAGGATTCAGTATGCCGTTCGCCAACAAACCGCTCAGCGGTGTGAAAGTCATTGAATTGGGTACGTTGATTGCCGGGCCGTTCGCCTCGCGCATCTGCGGCGAGTTCGGCGCCGAAGTGATCAAGATCGAATCGCCCGACGGCGGTGATCCGCTGCGCAAGTGGCGCAAATTGTATGAAGGCACCTCGCTGTGGTGGTTCGTCCAGGCGCGCAACAAGAAGTCGCTGACCCTGAACCTCAAGCACCCCGACGGCCTGGCGATCCTGAAAAAACTGCTGGGCGAAGCCGACATCCTGATCGAAAACTTTCGCCCCGGCGTGCTGGAAAAACTCGGGCTGAGCTGGGAAACCCTGCACGCGCTGAATCCGAAACTGGTGATGGTGCGCCTCTCGGGGTTCGGCCAGACCGGGCCGATGAAGGATCAACCGGGCTTCGGCGCGGTCGGCGAGTCCATGGGCGGTTTGCGCTACATCACCGGCTTCGAAGACCGGCCACCGGTGCGCACCGGGATCTCCATCGGTGACTCGATTGCCGCGTTGTGGGGCGTCATCGGCGCGCTGATGGCGCTGCGTCATCGCGAGGTCAACGGCGGTCTCGGCCAAGTGGTCGATGTCGCGTTGTACGAGGCGATTTTCGCCATGATGGAAAGCATGGTGCCGGAGTTCGACGTGTTCGGCTTCATCCGCGAGCGCACCGGTAACATCATGCCGGGCATCACGCCGTCATCGATCCACACCAGTGCCGACGGCAAGCACGTGCAGATTGGCGCCAATGGCGACGCGATCTTCAAGCGCTTCATGCTGATCATCGGCCGCGAGGATCTGGCCAACGACCCGACACTGGCGAGCAACGACGGGCGCGACAGTCGCCGCGACGAGTTGTATGGCGTGATCGACCGCTGGGTCAATTCGCTGCCGCTGCAAAGCGTGCTCGACCTGCTCAATCAGGCAGAAGTACCGGCCAGCCGGATCTTCAGTGCCGAGGACATGTTCAGCGATCCGCAGTACCTCGCCCGGGAGATGTTCCTGCAGGCGAAACTGCCGGACGGCAAGCCTTTCAAGATGCCGGGCATCGTGCCGAAACTCTCCGAGACACCGGGTACTTCCGAATGGGTCGGACCGCAGCTCGGTGAACACAATGCGCAGGTACTGCACGATCTTGGCTACGACGAACAGCAGATCGCCCGGTTGCGCGCAGACGGAGCTATCTAAGCTGAAACATCGGCAGACATCGGACGCCAACCGCGCCCACCACTGGTGGACGTGGCGGCTGTTCGGCCTGTTGTTTCTGCTCGCCCTGCCCGCTTGGGCGCAAGCGAAGCCCACGCTGGTCTGGCTGTTGCGCGACCTGCCGCCGCTGACCATCTTCGAAGGCCCGAAAAAGGGCCAGGGCGTCATCGATCAACTGATGCCGATGCTGATCGCCGGCATGCCGCAATACGAACACACGCTGATGCGGGTCAATCGCGCCCGGGGCATGCAGATGCTGCACGAGCCGTCCTTCACCTGCGACCCCTCGCTGATCTGGAGCAAGGAGCGCACGCAATGGATCACTTTCTCTATCCCGGCGTTTCGCGCCGTCAGTAATGGTCTGGTGGTGCGTCAGAAAGATCGCGACGTACTGGCGCCGTACCTGATCGACGGTGAAGTCGATCTGCCGGCATTTCTGGCCAATGGCGAGATCAAGGTCGGAGTTGTCGCGGAACGCAGTTACGGAGAGTATCTCGACAGTCTGCTCAAGCAGGCTCCCGGCGGTGCGTTGACGCCGCATTATGGCAACGACGCCCTGAGCAGCCTGCTGGCGATGCAGCGCCTGGGGCGTCTGCAAGTGGTGCTGGGTTACTGGCCGGAGATCCGCTATCAGGCGCAGCAGGCGCAAATTGCCGAAGACGAACTGGTGTTCTTTCCGATTCGCGGCACCGGCAAGTATCTGTCTGGCTTTGTCGGGTGTTCCGATACTCCTCAGGGCCGTCAGGCGATCAGTGAGATCAACCAACTGCTGCGTACCCTGCCCCACGAGCAACTGAACCAGTCGTATGCCGACTGGCTGGACCCTGAAATGCGCACGGATTACCTGCAACAGGCGCGGATTTTTTTCGAGCAACAGGCCACGCAGTAAACCTGCGGGCAAAAAGAAACCCCGAGCAGTGGGGAGACAACTCGGGGTTAAACGCGGTCTGCTTAAAGACCCGTAGCAGCAAGCGACAAGCACCGGAGCACAATGCTTGATCCTGCTGTTATGGGGTCTGACTGACGGGGATGCAGGAAGGTTCCCACAAAAAATATTTCATCTTTACAGGGCCGCACGCTTATCCAGCGCCGCATTGCGCAAGGCCGCAATCACACAGGGCTCCAGCCGCCCTTCAGCGATCAGGACGTCACGGTGCAAACCGTCGACCACATCGGTCAGCAGGCGTTTGTCGCTCAACTGCGCCTGATTGAATTCGCGCTCCACCACGAGGGCGCCGTTGCTGTTCTTCAGCGTCACCAGGCATTCGCCATGGGCGCCACACGGAGTCAACGTCACCTGATACGGGCTCAGAGCCTCACCGAGCAATAGACTGATACTTTCCATCTCGATCTCCACTCAATAGTCC
Source organism: Pseudomonas sp. URIL14HWK12:I6 (assembly GCF_000514195.1). Taxonomy (NCBI): domain Bacteria; kingdom Pseudomonadati; phylum Pseudomonadota; class Gammaproteobacteria; order Pseudomonadales; family Pseudomonadaceae; genus Pseudomonas; species Pseudomonas sp. URIL14HWK12:I6. Next base: position 338,763 of record NZ_AZVL01000002.1, on the reverse strand, counting down.
GAAAACATTGTGCCTGGGGCGTGTTCACAATAAATGACCACCGGCCCGAGAAGAAAGTTCTGAATACCGCGCTGCTCCCGGAGCAGTTAGCGGTCTGTCAGAGCATGCACGGTGAAGATGACAGAAACATAACCATCGGCTCAAGCCCCCGCCGGATGGGCTGCCGCTTGCAGGTAGCTGTCCAGCAGCCCGCGCATCAGCACCGCCGAGACCGGCGTTTGCAAACGCCCCAGAAGTTTCAGCTCCTGCTGGTGCAGCAGGCTTTCGAGATCACTCAGCAGGCCGGGTGCCACACGCCCCAGCAGGATAAGCGCCCGCGCTTCCCGCCCGGCCACCAGATGACGGATCAGCGCCAGGCCCTCTCCGCCGCGCAGTTGCGGATCGCAAATCGCTATGTCGACCCGGGTGCGGCGCTCCAGCGAGCACTTTGCGGACGCCAGCGACGGCGCTGTCAGCACGTCGTAGATACCGACCGCATTGAGCATCTGGTGCAACGCCATCATTCGATAAGGATCGGGTTCGAGAATCAGTACTTTGAGCGAGCGCATGGACGACCTCTGAAACGGCAATCGCGGACTCGTCCGCAGTTGCTGCCCACTTTAGGGCAGCCTCCTTCAGTCCCCCATCGGAAAAGGAAGCGCGTGATATAGGAAATTTCCCTATATCAATGCGGATGTACCGTCGTTGCCGCATCACGCCGGGTGATGTCCGTCCACCCGCCGAGCAGGCCTCGCAACTCCCCACTGGCACAGTAAAACGGCACCGTCCATTGATAGATGTCGCGATTACCCTGCTTGAATTGCAGGCGACGTCTGCTGAAGCGGGTTCGGCGGGTTCTCAGCTGAATCATGAACTCCTCATGCAGCATGCCGGCGGTGGCACGCGGCAGGGCATCGACGTCGATCAAGCGACACCCCTGCACCTGCTCAAAGCGGATCGACAACGCCTCTTCGTAGCTTTTGTTACAGAGGATCAGACGCCCTTCCAGGTCGCGAACGAACACCGGGTCAGGCATGGCGTCTATCAGCGCGCGCTGGAAGACCAATTGATCACCGAGTTGGCTTTGCACGTCTCGATGCTGTTTGATCAGCGCCGCCATTCGCCGATGCCATAACAGCGACAACCCACAAAAAGCCCCCACCACAAACACACCCCAGTAGCCCAAACGCGACCAGTGTTGCCAGCCCGCAGCAGCTGGTTTCGGCCCGATGCCGCCCAGCCAGTTCAGGCGAATGGCCCGCAGTTCGGAAGCCGGGAACGCTTCAAGCGCCTTGTTCAGGATGCTCAGCAATTGCGGCTGACCCTTGCGCACGGCCAGAAGATCCGCCTCCCATTTTCCCTCCAGCAATTCGCCAACCTTCAGCAAGCCTGAGGGATAGAGCTGCGCACCGATTTCGTTTTCGATGGTGGCATAGGCCTCACCGCTTTCGACCAGCGCCCGTGCCTCGGCATAGGTTTTCACCGAACGTAATTCGATGGACGGATAATCGCGTCGGATCACCCCCTCCAGCGCGTGCCGACCCGGCAACACCAGCACCCGTTTGGCCAACTGCTCCAGCGATTGCACTCCAGGCTCGCCGGCGCGGCCGACAAATACCCAGCCGGCACCGCCAAAGGCATGACTGAAATCCAGGCTCAACCGGCGCTCATCATTCATCGCCAGGGTCGTGCTCATGTCTGCGGCACCGGTTTCCAGGCGCTCGAGCATCTGCGCGGTGGAAAACGACTCCCGGTAAACGAATTGCAACCCGGTCATGGCACTGATGCGTTTGAGCACGTCGTTGTTCAAGCCGCTCCAATGACCATGCTCATCCAGAAACAGGTACAACGGGTACTGCTCCGCCGCCACGATCACCGTCGGGTTATCGCGAACCCATTGCTGCTCTGCTTCACTCAGCACAACGGTGCCGATGTTCAACTGCTCTTCATCATGCGCCAGATGCGCCGCAACGCCCACGCGCCAGCCAACCAACAGGCACAACAGAAAAACCCGCTTCAGGGCGTGTTTCCATCCTCTTTCAAACAGCATTGCCACTTCCTTCGTGATCGACTCACCCGTCCTTCATGGGCGAAAACCCGAGCAGTGTGGCAGCAGAAACAAAAAAGCCCGTCAGGAGACGGGCTTCAAAATGTGACAGCTTTTTCGGCTTACAGCGGCTTGCCGCGGTTGCCGTGCTGGCTGACAAAGGCCTGTACGGCTTTCAGCTCGTTTGGCAGAACGGTGCAGCGCTCGTTTCGCTCAAACAAATCAGAAAGATGTGCAGGCAGTTCGAGAGCTTTTCCTACACCCGCTTTCTCCACGGCATCCGGGAATTTCACCGGATGTGCGGTGCCCAGGATCACCATCGGGATGTCCAGGCTGCGGCGGCATTCGCGCGCGGCCTTGACGCCGATGGCGGTGTGCGGGTCCAGCACTTCGCCGCACTGCGCGTAGACTTCGGCGATGGTTTCGCAGGTTTGCGCGTCATCCACGGCCAGCGAGTCGAACAGCTTGCGGGCTTCGGTCCAGCGCTCTTGCTCGACGCTGAAACCACCGCCCTGCTTGAACGAATCCATCAGCCCGGCAATCGCCGCGCCGTTGCGACCGTGCAGGTCGAACAGCAGGCGTTCGAAGTTCGACGAAACCATGATGTCCATCGACGGCGACAGCGTGGCGTGCAGGGTTTCCTTGACGTACTGGTTGCCGCTCATGAAGCGGTGCAGGATGTCGTTGCGGTTGGTGGCGACGATCAACTGGTTGATCGGCAAGCCCATGTTGCGCGCCAGGTAACCGGCGAAGATGTCGCCGAAGTTGCCGGTCGGCACCGAGAACGCCACCGAACGCGCCGGGCCGCCCAGCTGCAGGGCTGCGTGGAAGTAGTAGACGATCTGGGCCATGATCCGCGCCCAGTTGATCGAGTTCACCGCCACCAGACGCGTGCCCTTGAGGAAGCTCTGGTCAGCGAAGCTGTTCTTGACCATTTCCTGGCAGTCATCGAAGTTGCCTTCGATGGCGATGTTGTGGATGTTCTCGCCGACAATCGTCGTCATCTGCCGACGCTGCACTTCGGACACACGGTTGTGCGGGTGCAGGATGAAGATGTCGACGTTTTCGCAGTGCTTGCAGCCTTCGATGGCGGCCGAACCGGTGTCACCCGAGGTAGCACCGACGATGACCACGCGCTCGCCGCGCTTTTCCAGCACGTAATCGAGCAGACGACCGAGCAGTTGCAGGGCGAAGTCCTTGAACGCCAGAGTCGGGCCGTGGAACAGCTCGAGCACCCATTCGTTGCCGTTGAGCTGACGCAGCGGCGCAACGGCGCTGTGCGAGAACACACCGTAGGTTTCTTCGAGGATCTTTTTGAAATCGGCGTCCGGGATGCTGCCGGTGACAAACGGGCGCATCACGCGGAAAGCCAGCTCGTGGTACGGCAGGCCGGCCCAGGAAGCGATTTCTTCCTGGGTGAAACGTGGCAGGTTTTCCGGGACGTACAGACCGCCGTCGGTGGCCAGACCGGCCAGCAGGACGTCTTCGAAATTCAGGGCCGGTGCCTGGCCGCGGGTACTGATGTAACGCATGACTGACTCCAATGGAGAGTGTGCACAACAGTGGCCCCTTTCACGGGGCCATTGCAGGACAACGACTTAGTTCAGGTGCTCGACGCGGATCCGTACAACCGGACCATTCACGCCGGCCAGGGCTTCGAGGGCAGCGATCGCATCGTTGATACGCTGCTCGACCACGCGGTGGGTCAGCAGGATCATCGGTACCAGACCGTCGTGTTCCTCGACTTCCTTCTGCATGATCGACTCGATGTTGATGCCACGCTCCGAGAGGATGCTCGCCACCTGAGCCAGTACGCCCGGATGGTCCTTGGCCTGGATGCGCAGGTAGTAAGCGCTTTCGCAGGCTTCGATCGGCAGGATCGGATGCGCCGACAGCGAGTCCGGCTGGAAGGCCAGGTGCGGCACGCGGTTTTCCGGATCGGACGTCATGGCGCGAACCACGTCCACCAGGTCGGCGATCACCGACGAAGCGGTCGGCTCCATGCCGGCACCGGCGCCGTAGAACAGCGTCGAACCGGCAGCGTCACCGTTGACCATCACGGCGTTCATCACGCCGTTGACGTTGGCGATCAGACGATCCGCCGGGATCAGCGTCGGGTGTACGCGCAGCTCGATGCCGGCAGCGGTGCTGCGCGCCACACCGAGGTGCTTGATGCGGTAGCCCAGCGCTTCGGCGTAGTTCACGTCAGCGGTGGTCAGCTTGGTGATGCCTTCGGTGTAAGCCTTGTCGAATTGCAGCGGAATGCCGAACGCGATCGACGCCAGAATCGTCAGTTTGTGCGCCGCGTCGATGCCTTCGACGTCGAAGGTCGGATCGGCTTCGGCGTAGCCCAGCGCTTGCGCTTCGGCCAGCACGTCTTCGAAGGTGCGACCCTTCTCGCGCATTTCGGTGAGGATGAAGTTACCGGTGCCGTTGATGATCCCGGCGACCCAGTTGATGCGGTTGGCGGACAGGCCTTCACGGATCGCCTTGATCACCGGAATGCCACCGGCCACGGCCGCTTCGAACGCCACGATCACGCCTTTCTCGCGTGCCTTGGCGAAAATTTCATTACCGTGAACGGCAATCAGTGCCTTGTTCGCGGTGACCACATGCTTGCCATTCTCGATGGCCTTGAGTACCAGCTCGCGGGCAACGGTGTAGCCGCCCATCAGCTCTATGACGATGTCGATCTCAGGGTTCGTGGCCACTTCGAAGACATCGTTGGTAATCGCAATACCGGTCGTCTGGAACTGAGGCTTTGGCGTGCGCATGGCAATTTGTGCCACTTCGATCCCACGCCCGGCACGACGAGCAATTTCCTCGGCGTTGCGCTGAAGTACGTTGAAGGTACCGCCACCGACGGTCCCTAACCCACAGATGCCTACTTTGACCGGATTCACTGTGAACTCCCCATGAAACGGCCGACGCAAGGTCGGCCGGAAAACAACCGCGTGTTCGCGGCTCTCTATTAATGGCCCGGCGAAGTTACCGCCGGACCATGATCGTCAAAGGCTGACCGTGACGATGCGAATTACTTGGCGCCCAGCGCCAGTTTGGCGACTTGTGGCGCCGGCTGGTAGCCCGGAATGACTTGTCCGTCAGCCAAAACGATGGCCGGTGTGCCGTTCACGCCAATCGACTGACCCAAAGCGAACTGTTTGGAAACCGGGTTCGCGCACTTGGCGGCCTTGATTTCCTTGCCATCGACCATTTTGTCCATGGCGGCTTTCTTGTCGGTCGAGCACCACACGGCTTGCAGTTGCTCGTCACCCGGCGAGCCGAGGCCCTGACGCGGGAACGCCACGTAACGCACTTCGATGCCGCGCTTGTTCAGCTCAGGCACTTCGGCGTGCAGCTTGTGGCAGTACGGGCAGGTGGTGTCGGTGAACACGGTGATGTGCGATTTGGTTTCGCCCACCGCCGGATACACCACGGTTTCGGCCACTGGAATGGCATTGATCAGTTTGGAGATGCCCAGGCGTTCGGTCTTCTCGGTCAGGTTGACCGGTTTGCCGTCCTTGAGCTGGAACAGGTAGCCCTGAACGATGTACTGGCCGTCGGCGCTGGCGTACAGCACGCGGCTGCCCTTGAGCTTGACTTCATACATGCCCGGCAACGGGCTGGCGCTGATGCTTTCTACCGGAACCTCGAGTTCGAGTTTTTCCAGGCTTTGACGAATGGCTTTGTCGGCCGCGTCATCGGCGACGGCAAAGGTGCTGACCAACGCAATGGCTGCGGCGGCGAAAATCTGGGTCAGACGCATGAGAACTCCTGAAGGCGGACAAATGAAACGGTCAGAACGCCCGTGCCGGAACACCGGGTCATAACCGTCCATCGTGCAAACCGGCAAAGCCTACCACATAAGGCTCGCATGGCCGAATGCGCCTGACACAAGACACTCAAGGCTGACTGGCACACATTATTGTGGTGAGGGGATTTATCCCCGATGCAGGCGCTGCGGTCGTAAATGGATACTTTGGTGTTTTTATTAAACCCAAAGTTTTTGGGGCTGCTGTGCAGCCCATCGGGGATGAATCCCCTCACCACAGGTAATGACTCCAACATTGAAGGTTGCATCAGCCTCTTGGGTGGTGTTTGGCGTGCAGATCCTGCAACCGCGCGCGGGCGACGTGGGTGTAGATTTGCGTAGTGGAAAGGTCACTGTGCCCCAGCAGCATCTGCACCACCCGCAGGTCGGCGCCGTGGTTGAGCAGGTGCGTGGCGAAGGCGTGACGCAAGGTGTGCGGCGACAGCGATTTGCCGATCCCGGCGACCTTGGCCCAATGCTTGATCCGGTGCCAGAAGGTCTGGCGGGTCATCTGCTCGCCGCGCTGGCTGGGGAACAGCACATCGCTGGGGCGCCCGCCGAGCAGCTCGCTACGGCCATCACGCATATAGCGCTCGACCCAGACAATCGCCTCTTCGCCCATCGGCACCAGCCGCTCCTTGCTGCCCTTGCCCATCACCCGCAACACGCCCTGACGCAGGTTGACCTGCTCCAGCGTCAGACTGACCAGTTCGGTCACCCGCAGACCACAGGCATACAACACCTCAAGCATGGCGCGGTCACGCTGGCCGATGGCTTCGCTCAGATCCGGCGCCTTGAGCAGCGCCTCGACGTCGGCTTCCGACAGCGACTTGGGCAAAGGCCGACCGAGTTGCGGCATGTCGACGCGCAAGGTCGGATCGACCGTAATCAGCTTTTCCCGCAGCAGATAGCGATAAAAGCCACGCACACCGGAAAGAAATCTGGCGGTGGAACGCGGTTTGTAGTTCTGCTCCAGACGCCAGGACAGGTGATCGAGGATCAACTCGCGACCGGCATTGATCAGCTCGAGGTTTTTCTCCTGCAGCCAGCCATTGAACAGCGCCAGATCGCTGCGGTAAGCGCCGCGGGTGTTGTCGGACAGGCCTTTTTCCAGCCACAGGGCGTCGAGGAATTGGTCAATCAGCGGATGGTCGATGGCAGGCATGGGCGCTCAAGACACACAACCTCCGAGGCTGTGCGCAAATGTAGAGTGAACTGTAGGAATGGCCGCTAGTCTTTCATAGCCCGCTAATTCAAGGAACAGGGAGCATCAATGAACGAGCAGCAAATTCTCTTGGCATTTGGCGGGATCGGCGCCGCTGCGCTGGGTTGCCAGTGGCTGGCATGGCGCCTGAAGCTGCCGGCGATTCTGTTTCTGTTGCTGACCGGGATTCTCGCCGGGCCGGTGCTGGGCTGGCTCGACCCGCAGGAAATGTTCGGCCCGCTGCTGATGCCGCTGGTGTCGCTGGCGGTAGCGTTGATCCTGTTTGAGGGCAGTCTGACCCTGCACCTGTCGGAATGGCGCGAGATCGGCAGTGTCGTGCATCGGCTGGTGACTCTCGGTGCGCTCGTCACCTGGGTGGTCATCGCCGTCGCGACGCACTTCTTGCTCGGCTTCGACTGGCTGCTGGCGATCCTGTTCGGCAGCCTGACGCTGGTGACCGGCCCGACGGTGATCGTGCCGATGCTGCGGGTGGTGCGGCCGAAAGCCTCGATCGCCAACATCCTGCGCTGGGAAGGCATCGTCATCGACCCGATCGGCGCCCTGCTCGCGGTGGTGGTCTACAGCTTCATCATCGCCCGCTCCGAGGGCAACGGCCTCGAACAGAGCCTGTTGACCTTCGGCGGGGTGATTGTCTGCGGCAGCGTATTCGGGGTGGTCGGCGGCTGGGTGCTGGGCACCATCATCCGGCGCCAGTGGTTGCCCGAGTACCTGCATAACCTCGCCTCGCTGGCGGCGGTGTTGGGGATCTTCATTGCATCCAATCAGGTGATGCACGAGTCCGGCCTGCTGGCGGTGACGCTGATGGGCATGTGGCTGGCGAACATGAAGGGCGTGGATGTGCGGCACATCCTGCACTTCAAGGAAAACCTCAGCGTGCTGCTGATTTCCGGGTTGTTCATTCTGCTGGCGGCGCGGCTGGACCTGCATGCCCTGATCGGCCTCGGGCCGCTGGTGCTGATTCTGCTGCTGGTGATTCAACTGATCGCGCGCCCGCTGAACGTGCTGTTGAGCACTGCCGGCTCTAGCCTGAGCTGGCGTGAACGCGCCCTGCTGTGCTGGATCGCCCCGCGCGGGATCGTGGCGGCGGCGGTGTCGGCGATTTTCGCGATTCGTCTGGATCAAGCCGGGCACGAAGGTGCGCTGCTGCTGGTGCCGCTGACTTTCGCGGTGATCATCGGCACCGTGGTGCTGCAAAGTGCAACCGCTCGGCCACTGGCACGCTTGCTGAACGTCGCTGAACCGGCGCCGAGCGGCTTCCTGATCGTCGGCGCCAACGGCCCGGCGCGCCTGCTGGGCAAGTCGCTGCAGCAGCTGGGCAGCCGGGTGCTACTGACCGATTCGAGTTGGGAAAACATTCGTGCGGCGCGCATGGAGGGTTTGCCGACGTACTTTGGCAACCCGGCTTCACAGCATGCCGATGCGCATCTTGATCTGGTGGGGCTGGGGCATCTGCTGGCGCTATCGCCGTCGGGCGAACTGAACACCCTGGCGGCGATGCGTTTTCGACACGACTTTGGTCATCAACGCCTGTTTGGTCTGGCCAGTGGTCAGGAAAGTCGTCGCAGTGACAAGCATCGGGCAAGCCTGGAACATCGCGGCAATCAGCTGGGGAGCGAGGCGCTGACCTACGCCAAGCTGGCCAGCCTGATCAGCAACGGCGCCGAGGTCTACAGCACGACGCTGACGGACGGTTTCGGTTGGGAGGATTACCAGGCATTGCATGGCAATCGGGCGACCCTGCTGTTCATGCGCGATGACAGTGGCTGGGTGCATGTGGTGACGCCGGAGACTGCTTTGAAACCGGGATCCGGGTGGACGTTGCTGGCGTTGATTCAGCCGGAGGCCAGCGGCGCCTGAGCTGACGCATTCGCGAGCAAGCCCGCTCCCACAGTGTCCGTGTCGTACTTAAACGTTGTAAACGACACAAAACCTGTGAGAGCGAGCCTGCTCGCGAATGGCGCGACTCGGTTTCAGATCAGGCTGCAAACCCAGGCAGCACCGGCACCGGCCGCTTGTCATCATCAATAGCGACAAAGCTGAACTGCCCATGAATCGCCTTCTCGCGGCCATCGCAACTCATGCTCTCGACAAACACTTCCACCTCGACCTTGAGGCTGGTATTGCCGACCTTGATCACTTTACCGACCAGTTCGACGATGGAGCCGGCCGGGATCGCGTGGTTGAAGTCGATGCGGTCGGTTGAAACAGTCACCAGCGGCAGGCGGCAGAAGCGGGTGGCGGTGATGAACGACACTTCGTCCATCCATGCCAGCGCGGTGCCGCCGAACAGGGTGTTGTGGTGGTTGGTGGTCGGCGGGAAGACGGCTTTGGTCACGCGGGTTACCGAGAGTTCGGTACGGCGCTGGATTTCCTGGTCGCGGGTGGTCATGAAGAATGGCTCTGATTTCTGGCTCCCGAAACACAAGCAAGATCAAAAGATCGCAGCCTTCGGCAGCTCCTACAGTGGGGGCAGTTTATTGCAGGCAACAAAAAAGCAGCCCGTAGGCTGCTTTTTTCTGCATCGGAAGCTGGACTTAAGCCAGTTTTTCCTTGATGCGAGCTGCTTTACCCGACAGGTCGCGCAGGTAGTACAGCTTGGCTTTACGTACGTCACCGCGACGTTTAACAGCCATGCTGTCGATCTGCGGGGAGTAGGTCTGGAAAGTACGTTCTACGCCAACACCGTTGGAGATTTTACGAACGGTGAACGCACTGTTCACGCCGCGGTTACGCTTGGCGATGACAACGCCTTCGAACGCTTGCAGACGGGAACGATCGCCTTCCTTCACTTTCACCTGAACGACAATGGTGTCGCCTGGGGCAAAGGTAGGGATTTCTTTGGTCATCTGCTCTGCTTCGAGTGCAAGGATGATTTTGTTGGTCATGCTGTGCTCCTAAGGTAAATCAACTGATCTACCATCGATACGTTGTTAACTATCGTCCCGCTCGCGGATGTATTCCTCGAGCAGCTTCTTCTCTTCTCCAGAAAGCGAGCGGCTTTCCAGAAGATCGGCGCGTCGTTCATAGGTCCTACCAAGGGACTGCTGTAAACGCCAACGCCGGATATGCGCGTGATTGCCACTTAGCAACACGTCGGGAACACGCTGATCCGCATACACCTCAGGTCGGGTGTAGTGCGGGCAATCCAGCAGACCATCCGTAAAGGAATCTTCCTCAGCGGAATCCGCATGCCCTAAAGCTCCGGGCAGCAGTCGTGTAACCGCATCGATCATGACCATGGCCGGCAGCTCGCCGCCAGACAGTACATAGTCACCAATCGACCACTCTTCATCGACATGAGCCTCAATAAAGCGCTCGTCAATGCCTTCATAGCGGCCGGCAATCAGGATCAATGCATCCGATTTTGCCAACTCGCGTACCGCCGACTGAGTCAGTTGACGGCCTTGGGGGGACAGGTAAATCACCTTCGCCGCCTCCCCGGCTGCTGCCTTGGCCTGAACCAGAGCATCTTCCAGGGGCTTGATCTTCATCACCATGCCCGGACCACCGCCAAACGGGCGATCGTCCACAGTGTGATGCCGATCCGTCGTGTAATCCCGCGGATTCCAACAGGTCAGCTGCAAGAGCCCCTGTTTGACCGCACGACTGGTAATGCCGTACTCACTGATGGCCGAGAACATCTCGGGGAACAGCGTAATGACGTCTACGCGCAGGCTGGCCATTGCTTAGAAGTCCGCGTCCCATTCCACCCGCATCACGCCTGCATCCAGGTCGATTGCCAGCACGCATTGCTCTGTGTAGGGCAACAACCGCTCGCGATCATCCAGGCTGCCCGCGCAGGGCTTGACCACCAATACATCGTTCGCGCCGGTCTCCAACAGGTGATCAACCTTGCCGAACAATTGCTCGTCCTGGTTGATGACGCTCAGACCCTGCAACTGGTACCAGTAGTACTCGTCGCCTGTCAGGTTGGGCAAAAGGCTTCGCGAGATGCAAATCTCATAACCGCTCAGAAGACGGGCTTCATCGCGATCGTCGAGGCCTTTGAGCTTGGCAACCAGATCCTTTTGAGTGGATCGGCCGCTGACCAGCTCGACCTGTTTCACCACGCCTTCGCGCCGAAGCGTCCAGTTGCGGTAGTCCAACAGGTTTTCAATCGGATCGGTAAAGGAAAAGACCTTCACCTCGCCGCGAACGCCGTGAACCGAAAAAATCTTGCCGACAACGATCAGGTCATCAGCTTTTTCTGGCGTCGCGCTCATACTGCTCAGGCTGCAGCCTTGGCAGATTCCTTCAGCAACTGAGCAACACGCTCAGATGGCTGTGCACCAACGCTCAGCCAGTAGGCTACGCGCTCTTGGTTCACGGACAGACGGATTTCCTGACCACGGGCAACAGGGTTGAAGAAGCCAACCTGTTCTTTGTGGGAGCCGTCACGCGGGTTACGCGAGTCGGTTACGGTCAGGTGGTAAAACGGGCGCTTTTTGGAGCCGCCAAGGGCAAGACGGATTGTTAGCATGTGAACATCGTTCCTGTAGTCGGTGCTGCAAATCTAAATGCACAGCGGGCATGGGTGCCCGAAAGGCCGCATATTCTAAGGAATATCCGGACTTTTGCAAATGACTTTTTCCGGCGCCTATGGCATGCCGTGCGGATTTGCATATAGAGCCGTCGATGAAAACGGCCAGTCAGCTCCCGCCGAGTGCGGGTTTGCTGTTGATCCTGCGTCCTTGCAGGGTCTGCGCCGGTGCGACGACCGGCGAAGTCATGGTGTCCTGAATCACATTTTCGGCATGCCGCCGCCGGGCAACATACCGCCCATGCCGCGCATCATTTTCGCCATTCCGCCTTTGGCGGTGAATTTCTTCATCATCTTCTGCATCTGCTTGTGCTGCTTGATCAAGCGACCGATGTCCTGCACCTGGGTGCCGGAACCCATGGCGATCCGGCGTTTGCGCGAACCGCTGATCAACTCAGGGTCGCGGCGCTCGGCCGGGGTCATGGAGTTGATGATGGCTTCCATCTGCTTGAACTGCTTCTCTGCCGCGTTCTGGGCATTGCCCATTTGCGACAGGTTGACGCCGCCGATGCTCGGCAGCTTGTCCATGAGGCCGCCGAGGCCGCCCATGTTCTTCATCTGTTGCAGCTGATCGCGGAAGTCTTCGAGGTCGAAGCCCTTGCCCTTCTTCAGCTTCTTGGCCAGTTTGTCGGCCTTGTCCTTGTCGAGGGTCGCTTCAGCCTGTTCGATCAGGCTGAGCACGTCGCCCATGCCGAGGATCCGCGAAGCGATACGCTCAGGGTGGAACGGATCGAGCGCTTCGCTCTTCTCGCCCATACCGATGAACTTGATCGGCTTGCCGGTGATTGCGCGCACCGACAGCGCGGCACCGCCACGGGCATCGCCGTCGACCTTGGTCAGGATCACACCGGTCAGCGGCAGCGCATCACCGAAGGCCTTGGCCGTGTTGGCCGCGTCCTGACCGGTCATGGCATCAACCACGAACAGGGTTTCGACCGGGTTGATCGCGGCGTGCAGCGCCTTGATCTCGCCCATCATCTCTTCGTCGATGTGCAAACGACCGGCGGTGTCGACGATGACCACGTCGATGAATTTCAGTTTTGCTTCTTTAATAGCCGCGTTGGCGATGTCGACCGGCTTCTGGCTCAGATCGGACGGGAAGAACGTCACGCCGATGTCGTTGGCCAGGGTTTCCAGCTGTTTGATCGCAGCCGGACGGTAGATGTCCGCCGACACGACCATCACCGACTTCTTCTTGCGTTCTTTAAGGAAGCGCGCGAGTTTGCCGGCGGTGGTGGTTTTACCGGCACCCTGCAGACCGGCCATCAGAATGACGGCGGGCGGCACGGCGCTCAGGTTCAAGTCTTCGTTGGCCGCGCCCATCAGGCTTTCGAGTTCGGCCTGGACAATCTTCACGAAGGCCTGGCCCGGCGTCAGGCTGCGCGACACCTCGGTGCCGACAGCGCGCTCCTTGACCGAATTGACGAAGTCCTTGACCACCGGCAGGGCGACGTCGGCTTCGAGCAACGCCATGCGCACTTCGCGCAGGGTGTCTTTGATATTGTCTTCAGTCAGCTTGGCCTTGCCGGTGACATGGCGCAGCGTCTGCGAGAGACGGTCGGTTAAGTTTTCAAACATTGCGCGATCCTTTCAGGCCCTGTGTAGACCGGGATAATGGCGGCCCAGACCGGATTCAACATGTGCTCGGCGAGCCTGCGGCGTGGGCAGGTCGCGGATTATAGCGAAGACTGCGTCGGGCGGACACCTCGCACTTTCGTGGTGTGGCGGTTCTATGCCAAACTCAGCGCCTTTCGGGCCTGCCTAACAGGATTTATGCTCCCCTTGTCACCCAGTTTGCTGACTACCATCGCCGCCGCGCTTCTTTATGCCGCTGCGACCCTTTATCAGGGCACCCGCCTGGCCTCCGGCGCCAAGGCGAACAAGCGCCTGCTGGTTACGCTCGGCATCCTCGCCGTGCTCGCCCACAGCGCCAGCCTGCTCACTCACCTGCTGACGCCGATCGGCCTGGGCCTGGACTTCTTCAGCGCCGCCAGCCTGATCGCCGCGGCCGTCATCGCCCTGACACTGCTGGCCTGCTCGCGGATCCCGGTGGAAAACCTGCTGGTGCTGCTGTTCCCGCTCGGCGCGGCGACAGTGCTGCTGGCGCAGTTCGCCCCGGCCGGCACGGTACAGATCATCGACGAAGAACCGGGCATCCTCGCCCACATCCTGCTGTCGATCCTCGCCTACGGCATGTTCACCATCGCGGTGTTCCAGGCCTTGCTGCTGCTGGTGCAGGATCACCAGCTCAAGCACAAGCACCCGTCGGGCCTGATCAAGAACTTCCCGCCGCTGCAAACCATGGAAAGCCTGTTGTTCGGTTTCCTCTGGGCCGGCTGGACGCTGCTGTCGCTGTCGCTGATCTCCGGCTGGCTGTTCGTCGAGAACCTGTTCGCCCAGCATCTGGTACACAAGACCTTGCTGGCGTGCCTGGCCTGGATCGTGTTCAGCGTGCTGCTGTGGGGCCGTAATCGCCTTGGCTGGCGCGGCCACAAGGCAATTCGCTGGACCCTCGCCGGTTTCTGCCTGCTGATGTTGGCGTATTTCGGCAGCAAACTGGTTCGTGAATACATCCTGCACATCTGACGGGCGGCATAAATGGACGGTTTGCCCATAGGGCCGATGCTCGCGGTATTTGTCCTGCTGATTTTATGGTCGGGGCTGTTTACCGCCGTCGAAATCGCGCAGCAGCACTTGCTCGCGCAACGCACCGCCTCGCGCGCCAGCGATAAGCCGCTGGCGAAGCTGAGCTTTCCGCTCGACAGTCTGATCCTGTGCAACACCCTGTGCCGCGCCCTTGCGGTAATCATTGCCACGCTGCTGGCAATCTTCCTTTGCGAAGAAAACGGCCCGTGGGCCGCCTGCCTCGGCGCCGGCGCCGTATTGCTGGTGTTTGCCGATTACTTTCCGCGCACCGTGGCCCAGCGCTACCCGGATGCGGTGCTGTCGTTCGGTAATACCCTGCTGGCGGTTCCGCTGAAGATTCTTTACCCGCTGGCGTGGCTGCTGAGCCGCATCAGCGGTTTGCTGCTGCGTCCCTTCGCGCGCAAACCCCAAGTGGTGCAGCAAAGCGAAGACGAAGAACCTGCCGACCCGAACGAAGACCCGGAACACCCGTCTCGCACCCACCCGGTGTCAGGGATTCACGCGCTGGACAACATCACGGTCAATGACATTCTGGTGCCCCGCAGCGACGTCGACGGCATCAACCTCGACGATTCGATCGAGGAGATCATCGAACAACTGCGCCAGAACAAACGCACGCGCCTGCCGGTGTTCCATAGCGACATCAATCAGGTCGAAGCGGTGCTCAACACCCGGCAGATCCGCCATCTGCTCAACGATGGCCAGCTGACCCGCGAAGCGCTGCTGGCCGCCAGCTACGAGCCGTACTTCGTTCCGGAAAGCACCCCGCTGCAACTGCAATTGCTGAACTTCCACAAGCAGCAACGCCGCTTGGGCATGGTGGTGGACGAGTACGGCGAAGTGCTGGGCATCGTCACTCTGGAAGACATTCTCGAAGAAATCGTCGGCGAATTCGAAAGCGAGCACAGCCTCGACAACCCGCACATCCATCCGCAGCCCGACGGGCGCATGGTGATCGATGGTACCGCGTCGATCCGCGAGTTGAACAAATGCCTCGGCTGGCATTTGCCGAGCGACGGGCCAAAAACCCTCAATGGTCTGGTGACCGAAGCGCTGGAGACCATTCCGGACAGCGCGGTGTGTCTGAAGATCGGGCGCTATCGGCTGGAGATTCTCGAGACCGAGGACAACCGGGTGAGCAAGGTGCTGATCTGGCATACAAGCTTGGTGCCCGCCAAGATCTAAGCGCTGTTGTGGCGAGGGAGCTTGCTCCCGCTGGGTTGCGTAGCGACCCCACCCTCTTGGCGGCCGCTGCGCGCCCGAGCGGGAGCAAGCTCCCTCGCCACAGTAAGCCCGACAGCTGCGATCTTTGCTCTTGTTCATTCGTTAGCCCCCTTCCTATAATCGAGCCGCTTACCCAAGCGCCGCCGAGCCCTGTGCTTACCCCGCACGCCAACGGTTTCGGTAATTTTCCGCACTACCCCGACGACTGTTCCTACTCGAAACAGCGCTCGCGTCTCATCCCACATCCCTGGGTGTTCAACCATAATAATTCGCTCCAACGGAGCTCATGACTGTCAGGGATCACCGCATGACGACCAGTACCGCTTACAGCGCCACCGCGCCTGCCCAGCCGACCAACTCCGCCACCCGCGTGGCGACAGCGAGTTTCATCGGCACCGCCATCGAGTTCTACGACTTCTACGTTTACGCCACGGCCGCCGCGCTGGTTATCGGGCCGGTGTTCTTTCCGCAGACGTCCGGCACCGCGCAGATGCTTTCGGCGTTTCTCACCTTCGGCATCGCCTTCCTCGCCCGCCCGCTGGGTTCGGCGCTGTTCGGCCATTTCGGTGACCGCATCGGGCGCAAGTCGACACTGGTCGCCTCGCTCTTGCTGATGGGCGTGTGCACCACGCTGATCGGCGTGCTGCCGGGTTACGCCAGCATTGGCGCCTGGGCACCGATTCTGTTGTGTGTGCTGCGTTTCGGTCAGGGTTTGGGATTGGGTGGCGAATGGGGTGGCGCGGCGTTGCTGGCCACGGAGAATGCGCCCAAGGGCAAACGGGCGTGGTTCGGCATGTTTCCGCAGCTTGGCCCGTCGATCGGCTTTCTTGCAGCCAACGGCCTGTTTCTGACCCTGGCCATGACCCTCGATGACGAGCAGTTTCGCAGTTGGGGCTGGCGGATTCCGTTTCTGCTCAGCGCGGCACTGGTGATGGTCGGCCTGTATGTGCGCTTGAAACTCCACGAAACCCCGGTATTCGCCAACGCCATCGCCCGTCAGGAGCGAGTGAAGGTGCCGCTGGTCGAGCTTTTCACCCAGTACTGGGCTCCAACCCTGCTCGGCGCTGCGGCGATGGTGGTGTGCTATGCGCTGTTTTATATCTCGACGGTGTTTTCCCTGAGCTACGGCGTGTCCACCCTCGGCTACAGCCGTGAGACGTTCCTTGGACTGCTGTGTTTTGCCGTGCTGTTCATGGCCGCCGCAACACCGTTGTCCGCCTGGGCGAGTGACCGTTACGGGCGCAAACCGGTGCTGATCGTCGGTGGTGTGCTGGCGATTCTGTCCGGATTCCTGATGGAGCCATTGCTGACGCAGGGCTCGACCTGGGGCGTGGCGCTGTTCCTGTGCATCGAGCTGTTCCTGATGGGCGTGACGTTTGCCCCGATGGGCGCGCTGCTGCCGGAACTGTTTCCGACCCACGTGCGCTATACCGGCGCATCGGCCGCTTACAACCTCGGCGGGATCGTCGGCGCCTCGGCGGCTCCGTTCTTCGCGCAGAAACTGGTGGCAATGGGTGGTTTGAGTTATGTCGGCGGGTATGTGTCGGCGGCAGCGGTGCTCAGCCTGATTGCTGTGCTGTGCCTGAAGGAAACGCGTGGCAACGATTTGAATCAGGTTGCCTGATAGATCGCTATCGCGGGCAAGCCCGCTCCCACAGGGTTTTCGGTTGATCACAAATTTTGTGCACAACCAAAAAACCTGTGGGAGCGAGCTTGCTCGCGAATGCCGCGCCTGGGTTTACAGCTCTACAACAACAGCCTGAGCAGCCCGGGTCGCCTTGGCACGCGCTGCCTCAATCGACTCATCCCGCGCCAACGCCACGCCCATCCGGCGCTGACCATTGACTTCAGGCTTGCCGAACAGACGCAACGCCGTATCCGGCTCGCTCAGCGCTGCGCCCAGGTTGGCGAACGCGGTCTGGGTCGACTGCCCTTCCACCAGAATCACCGCCGAAGCGGATGGGCCGAACTGACGGATCAGCGGCACCGGCAGACCGAGAATGGCGCGGGCGTGCAGGGCGAACTGCGACAGATCCTGGGAAATCAGGGTCACCAGACCGGTGTCATGCGGGCGCGGCGAGACTTCGCTGAACCACACCTGATCACCCTTGATGAACAGCTCGACGCCGAACAGCCCGCGACCGCCCAAGGCCTCGGTCACGGCTTTGGCCACGCGCTCGGACTCAGCCAGAGCAATCGGGCTCATGGCTTGCGGCTGCCAGGATTCCTGATAGTCGCCCTTCTCCTGACGGTGACCGACCGGTGCGCAGAACGTGGTGCCGCCGATGTGGCGCACGGTCAGCAGGGTGATTTCGTAGTCGAAATCGATGAAGCCTTCGATGATCACCCGACCTTTGCCGGCGCGACCGCCCTCTTGCGCGTAATCCCAGGCTTTCTGCACATCATCGGCGCTGCGCAGCAGGCTCTGGCCTTTGCCCGACGAGCTCATGACTGGCTTGACCACGCACGGGAAGCCCAGGTCCTGAACGGCTTTGCTGTAGTCCTCGAAGGTGTCGGCAAAGTGGTACGGCGAGGTTGGCAGGTCCAGCTCTTCAGCGGCCAGACGGCGGATGCCTTCGCGGTTCATGGTCAGTTGCGCGGCGCGGGCGGTCGGGATCACGGTGAAGCCTTCGGCTTCCAGCTCGACCAGCGTGGCGGTGGCGATGGCTTCGATTTCCGGCACGATGAAGTGCGGTTTCTCGGCTTCGATGACTGCACGCAGCGCGGCGCCGTCGAGCATGTTGATCACGTGGCTGCGGTGCGCCACCTGCATGGCCGGCGCGTTGGCGTAACGGTCGACGGCAATCACTTCAACGCCCAGGCGTTGCAGCTCGATCACCACTTCCTTGCCCAACTCACCACAGCCACACAGCAATACGCGGGTCGCGGTCGGCGACAATGGAGTTCCGATACGGGTCATCTCAGGTCCTCAAAGAAGCGGATCATCGAGGAAAGCAACGCCAGACGCGCTTTCCATGGGGAGAAAGCGCGGCATTTTACATGAACCGCAGGGTTTGGCTCAGCTGGCGACAGCCTGTTTGCGCTCGCGCCAGGCCATGATCAGCCAAACGGCAGTGACGCCGGCAAACTTCGAGACCAGTGCGGTGATGATCACCGGTGGCGTCATCAGGTCGATCATGCCGAAAAAGATGAAGGTATCGAGCGGAATGCTCAGCGCCGAGCTGATCCACAGGCGGTCGCGCAACGGCCGTTTGGTGACGCTGAACACCAGCCAGTCGATGATTTCCGACACCGCGAACGCCGTGGCGCTGGCCAAGGCGATGGATGGATCAGAAGTGACGTAAGACAGTACCAGCGCCGCCAGCATCGCCACGAGCGCACCGTGGCCGAAACGGGTTTGCACCATGTCGCGCAACACGAACACCAACCCGCCCCAAGCCGACCAGATGATGTCCAGGTGTGGCGCGGTGGAAAAAGCGAAGTTGATAAGCACGACGCTGCTGATGTAGGCGATGAGGAAAATCATGGCGGCGACTTGGGAAATTGGCGCACAGGTTACTTCAGGCTTGGAGTCGGGCCAATAAGAAGTGGCGACTGTTCTGGCCTCTTCGCGAGCAAGCCCGCTCCCACAGGGGAATGCATTTCAAATGTGGGAGCGGGCTTGCTCGCGAAGGCGGGCTGTCAGGCGCCTGATTTTCCGGGAACCATCCACACCAACCCGCTCGCCTTCGCCCGCTCATGACACAACCCCAGCACCACCCGCCGCTCGTCATTGGTCATCCGCCCCCAGCGGGTGATCTCAGCGACCGTACGCTGGCAACCGGTACAAATATCGTCGTCATCCAGTGCGCAGATATTCACACACGGCGAGGCAACCGGTCTTTCGGGAGTACTCATTCTTCCTGCTCGACCAGATCACGCGCATAGCGCTGCGAGTTATGCACATAGTGCGCGGCGCTGGCTTCGAGCATCTTCTTCTGCGGCTCGGTCAGCTCACGCACGACCTTGCCCGGCGAGCCCATGACCAGCGAGCCATCGGGGATCTCCTTGCCTTCGCCGATCAGCGAATTGGCGCCGATGATGCAGTTCTTGCCGATTTTCGCCCCGTTGAGGATCACCGCGTTGATGCCGATCAGGCTGTAGTCGCCGACGGTGCAGCCATGCAGCATGGCGTTGTGACCGATGGTCACGCCGGTGCCGATGGTCAGCGGATAGCCCATGTCGGTATGCATCACCGTGCCGTCCTGGACGTTGCTGTTCTTGCCGATCAGGATCAGTTCGTTGTCGCCGCGCAATACGGCGTTGAACCAGACGTTGGCGCCCTCCTCCAGTCTGACCTTGCCCACCAGCACGGCATTGGGCGCGACCCAGCTCTGTGGATGGGTGTCGACGCGGGCGTCGCCCAGGCGGTATTTCATCTTGTTTTCCTCAGGGCTCACGATGACGGGCCATTCGAGCGATGGCTTCAGGTGTTGATATAGCTTTTGGGCGGATGATGCAGGCTGATCTGTTCGTCATAGAGCAGATTGATCAGTTCGACGATCATGATAGCGGTCAAACCCCAGATCTTGAATTCGCCGTAGCGATAACTCGGCACATACCAACTACGGCCCTGGTAATCGATACGGTGCGTGTGTTCGCGCGGATCTTTGCGGAAAAACTCCAGCGGCACGTTGAACACCGCTGCGATCTCGGCATCGTTGGCCTGGTATTCGACGAAGTCCGGGATCACCCCGACATACGGCGTGACCTTGATGCCGTGCAGGGAGATCAGCGGGCTGAGCGGGCCGATCACCTCGACCAGCCCCGGTGGCAGGCCGATTTCTTCCTCGGCTTCGCGCAGAGCGGTGAAGATCAGATCGGGGTCTTCCGGGTCGCGGCGACCGCCGGGAAAGGCCACCTCGCCGCCATGGGTCGAGAGGCCGCTGGCGCGCAGGGTCAGCACCAGCTCGGGTTCGTCACTGCGGGTGATCGGCACCAGAACAGCGGCCTCGGGGAAACGTTTATCGGTCTCCAGCGTGCGCGGTGTGTGGTTGCTTACCCTATGCAGTAGCTCGTCCAGCATGAGTGTTCTCGATCTGTGCCTTACCCTGCATCATGCACCAATCATTGCAGCCGCCCAAGCCCCTGACCGGGCCATGTCGCGAAACGACAACTTGCCGACCGGCACCGCTGCACGCCAAGATAGGCGCAGCATTCAGGAACCCCAGCATGAAATTTTGCAGCCAGTGCGGCAACCCGGTGACCCAGCGCATTCCCGAAGGCGATTCGCGGCTGCGATTTGTCTGTGACAGCTGTCAGACCATTCACTATCAAAACCCCAATATCGTCGCCGGTTGCGTCGCGACCTGGGGCAGTAAAGTGCTGCTCTGCCGCCGCGCCATCGAGCCACGCCTCGGTTACTGGACGCTGCCCGCCGGTTTCATGGAAAACGGCGAAACCATCGAGCAAGCCGCGATCCGCGAAACCGCCGAGGAAGCCTGCGCCCGGGTACGCAACCTGAGCATCTATACCTTGATCGATGTGCCGCACATCAGCCAGGTGCACGTATTTTTCCGCGCCGAACTGGCCGATCTGGACTTTGCTGCCGGGCCCGAAAGCCTCGAAGTACAACTATTCGACGAAGCCGACATCCCGTGGGACGAGCTGGCTTTCCGCACCGTGGGGCGTACCTTAGAATGCTTCTTCGCTGATCGCCGCGCCGAAAGCTATCCGGTTCGCTCCGAATCGATTCCGCCGTTGACGCAGCCTGCCATCACCTAAAGCTTCTATAAATAAAATATCTGCGTCACTCCTTGGGGAATCGTTTCAATGCGCTGGTTGCTTGCCCTGTTTTGCCTGTCGTTCGTCACCGTGTCCCAAGCGTCATTCGTGACCACCGTGACGCCGTCGAATACCCCGATGATCGAAAAAATCCTGGTGCTCAAATCGGCTCATCAACTGCAATTGATCGCCGACGGCAAGCCGATCAAGACCTATCGAATCTCCTTGGGCAAGGGCGCGAAAAAAGGACCGAAACTGATTGAAGGCGAC
Source organism: Pseudomonas sp. URIL14HWK12:I6 (assembly GCF_000514195.1). NCBI lineage: Bacteria > Pseudomonadati > Pseudomonadota > Gammaproteobacteria > Pseudomonadales > Pseudomonadaceae > Pseudomonas > Pseudomonas sp. URIL14HWK12:I6. The sequence continues at coordinate 317,297 of NZ_AZVL01000002.1, read as the reverse complement.
AAACGCACGCCCGAAGGTTTCTACTGGATCGACTGGCGCAAGGTCAGTGAAAAATTCAACCTGGCGATGCACATCTCCTACCCGAACATCAGCGACTCGGCCCGCGCCCGCCGCGAAGGCGTCGAGCCTGGCGGGATGATCATGATCCACGGCACCCCGGATTCGGAAGAAACCCCGGAAGACCTGTTCCACACCCTGGACTGGACCGACGGCTGCATCGCCATGCGCAACATGGACATGCGCGAAGTCTGGGGTCTGGTGCCGGACGGTACGATGATCGAGATTCGCCCTTAATCAGCGACCACCGGTCACCCACAAAAAAATAAATCAAAAGATCGCAGCCTGCGGCAGCTCCTACAGGGTTGATACCACTTCCCACTGTAGGAGCTGCCGCAGGCTGCGATCTTTTGCTTTTTAAAGCCCACCACTAATACCACTTAAAACCACATCCCCTAAAACCCGCCATTTCATTGGCCTACAGGCCGATTCGACGCGTTGACATGGTATTCAAGTGGTATTAATTTCCGCCCCACAAGCGAGCCACAACAATCCTATACTCGCGTCGGAAATGACCTACATGAACGACCTCCAGGCCCTACGCCCAGATGACTCCCAGCCGACGCCGCTGTACCTGCAGCTGGCGCGCAATCTGGAATCGGCGATCCATTCCGGGCAGTGGAAGGCCGAGCAGGCGATGCCGTCCGAGCGCAACCTCAGCGAGCAACTGGGTATCTCCCGGGTCACCGCGCGCAAAGCGCTGGAAGTGCTGCTCGATCAAGGTCTGATCCGCCGCCTGCAAGGTTCCGGCACCTTCATCACACCCCGTCTGGAACAACCGCTGTCACGCCTCTCGGGCTTCAGCGAAATGCTTCGCCTCAAGGGCTTTGTCCCCAGCTCGCAGTGGCTGGAACGCGAAATCACCCTGCCGACTCACGAAGAACTGATCCGCCTGAGCCTGTCGCCGAACGACAAGGTCGCGCGCATGAAACGCCTGCGCAAGGCCGACGACACGGTGATGGCCATCGAGATGAGCACCCTGCCCGCCTCGATCATGCCCAAGCCGCACCTGGTCGGCGATTCGCTCTACGAATACCTCGACGGCATCGGCAAACCGATCGTCCGCGCCCTGCAGCACATCCAGGCGATCAACGCCTCGGACGAGTTCGCCGCGCTGGTCGGCATCGCCCCCGGCACCGCCATGCTGCTGATGACCCGGGTCGGCTACCTCGAAGACAACACACCGATCGAAGTCACCGACACCTATTGCCGCAACGACTACTACGACTTTGTTGCAGAGCTGCGTCGTTAAGAGCGGCCATAAGCGAGAACCGAAATGTCCGAAGACAACATCCTCACCGCCAGCGGCTGGGTTCGCGGCCGGCTGATCCACGAACACGGCAAAGTCGTGTCGATCGAAGGCGTGCCCTGCGATCCGGCCGACAATGATCTGCCCTACCTGCTGCCGGGTTTCATCGATCTGCACGTCCATGGCGGTGGTGGCAAAGACATCATGGAAGGCGCCAGTGCCTTCGAGACCATCACCCGCACCCACGTGCGCTTCGGCACCACTTCGCTGCTGGCCACCACCATGACCGCGCCGAGTGCCGAGATCTCCAGCGTGCTGAAAGAGGTCGGCGAATTCTGCGAACAGCGTCCGCAAGGTGCCGCCCGGGTACTCGGTGTGCATCTCGAAGGCCCGTACATCAACCCCGGCAAACTCGGCGCGCAACCGAATTTCGCCCACACCGCGTTGATGGCCGAGGTCGAGGAATACCTCGCGCTGGCGCCGATCCGGGTGATCACCATCGCCCCGGAAATCGCCGGTCACGACGGATTGATTCGTGAACTGAGCAGCCGGGGCATCCGCATGCAGATTGGCCACACCCTCGGCAGCTACGAGGAAGGCGTTGCCGCCCTCGATGCCGGCGCCACCAGTTTCACCCATTTGTACAACGCCATGAGCCCGCTGCATCACCGCGAACCGGGGATCGTCGGCGCCGCGCTGGCCCACGCCAAATTCGCCGAACTGATCCCGGACTTGCTGCACGTGCATCCCGGTGCGATCCGCGTGGCCCTGCGTTCGATCCCGTGCCTGTACTGCGTCACCGATTCGACCGCCGCCGCCGGCATGCCCGACGGTGAATACAAGCTCGGCAGCCACACCGTGACCAAATGCCTGGGCGGCGTGCGCCTGCCCGACGGCACGCTGGCCGGCAGCACCCTGACCATGGATCAGGCCCTGCGCAATCTGGTGAAGATCGGACTGCCGATCGCCGAGGCCTCGCAACGTCTTTCGCAATTCCCCGCCGACTACCTCGGCATCAACGAACGCGGGCGCCTCGAACCGGGTGCCTGGGCCGACTGCGTGCGGCTGGATCGCTCACTCACACTGACCGCCGTCATGGTCGAAGGAGAAGACATTGACTTCAAAAATGCTTGAAGAGGCGCTGTCCTCGTTCGAGGCCGTGCAAGCCCAACTGCAACAGCTCGACCCGCAGATGATCGAGATCGCCGGGCGCCTGCGCCGTCAGCCGCCACAAGTGGCGATGACCGTTGCGCGCGGCAGCTCCGACCACGCGGCGAGCTACTTCGCCTACCTGACCATGCAGCAACTGGGGGTGCCGGTGGCGTCGCTGCCGATGTCGGTGGTGACCATGCAGCAGGCGCCGCTGAAGGTCAGCGGTCAGGTGGCGTTCGCGTTCTCGCAATCGGGTCAGAGCCCGGATCTGGTCAACAGTCTGCGTCTGCTGCGCAAGCGCGGCGCACTGAGCGTATCGATGGTCAATGCCGCCGATTCGCCACTGGAAGCGGCGTGTGAATTCAGCCTGCCGTTGCTCGCCGGTATCGAAAGCAGCGTCGCCGCGACCAAGAGTTTCATCGCCACCCTGAGCGCCAGCGCCCGCCTGATCGCGCACTGGAAAGAAGACAGCGAACTGCTGGAAGCGCACAACGCCCTACCCGAAGGCCTGCGCGACGCGGCGCAACAGGACTGGAGCGCGGCCATCGATGCCTTGCGAGATTGCGAACGGCTGATGGTCATCGGCCGTGGCGCCGGTTTTGCCATTGCCCAAGAGGCCGCGCTGAAATTCAAGGAAACCTCGGCCATTCAGGCCGAAGCGTTCAGCAGTGCCGAAGTCCGTCACGGCCCGATGGCGCTGATCGACGAGCATTACCCGTTGCTGGTGTTCGCCCCGCGCGGTGCCGAACAGGCCGGTCTGATCAGCCTTGCGGCAGAGATGCGTCAACGCGGCGCTCGCGTGCTGCTGGCCGCGCCGGACGACATCCTCGAACGCGACCTGACCCTGAGCCGCGCCGAACACCCGGCCCTCGATCCGATTCTGGCGATCCAGAGCTTCTACGTGATGGCCGCAGGTCTCGCCGTGGCCCGCGGCATGGACCCGGATCAGCCGCGCCACCTGAGCAAAGTGACCCGTACGCACTAAGCCCGAATGACTGCACACCTGATGAGACCGAGCCATGCACAACAACAATAAAGAGCTGACCCTCAGCGCCCCGCTCAGCGGCCCGGTGCTCACGCTCGCCAAAGTCCCGGACGCGGTGTTCGCCAGCGGCGCGATGGGTGACGGCATCGCCATCGACCCGCTGAATGACACCCTGTATTCGCCCTGCGCCGGGGAGATCATCCACGTCGCCCGCACCGGCCACGCGCTGACCGTGCGCGCCGACAACGGCGCGGAAATCCTTCTGCACCTGGGCCTCGATACCGTTGAACTGAACGGCGAAGGCTTCTCGATGCTGGTCAAGGAAGGCACGCGGGTCAGCAACGGCCAGCCGTTGTTGCGCTATGACCTGGACAAGGTCGGCCAGCAGTGCAAAAGCCTGGTCAGCCTGTTGATCCTGACCAACAGCCAGGATTTCCAGGTGCGCCCGATCACACTCAAAGCGGTGAAGGTCGGCGAGCCGTTGCTGCACATTATTGCCCGCAACGGTGCGGCTGCGAATGTTGAAGAAACTGGCGGGCCTGAGGTGCGTGGGCAAGTGTTGGTGGCTCATCGCGGCGGTCTGCATGCGCGCCCTGCCGCACTGATTCGGCAGACCGCACAAGGCTTCAAGAGCCAGTCGCAGCTGCACTTCGCTGGTGAGTCGGCGCCGTGCAACAGCCTGATCGGGCTGATGGGACTGGCCATCGGCGAGCAGGATGAGGTGCAGGTCAGCTGTCAGGGGCCGGACGCCGAAGCCGCGCTGCAAGCCTTGCTCAATGCCTTGGCGACCGCCCTGCCCGATGATCATCACGCTGCTGCACCGGTCAACGCCGCACCGCGCAAACGCCCCGCCGAGGCTGGCGTATTGCAGGGTGTGTGCGCCGCACCGGGACTGGTCGGCGGGCCGCTGTTTCGCCTGAACGCGATCAGCCTGCCGGCAGATGCGGGCACTCATGCTCCGCTTGAGCAACTGCAGAAACTTGAAGCCGCGCTGAATCAGGTTCGCGGCGAAATCAACGCTACTCTCGCCCAAGCGAAAAAGCACAAGAGCACCGACGAAGAAGCGATCTTCGCCGCGCATCTGGCATTGCTCGAAGACCCGGCCCTGCTCGACACCGCGCAGCATTCCATCGACCAAGGCACGGCGGCGACTCATGCCTGGAGCCAGTCGATCGACCTGCAGTGCGAAGTACTGCAACACACCGGCAGCGCGCTGCTGGCCGAACGCGCCAACGACCTGCGCGACCTCAAGCAACGGGTGCTGCGCGCCCTGCTTGGCGAAGCCTGGCATTACGAAGTGCCGGCCGGGGCCATCGTCGCTGCGCATGAACTGACGCCGTCGGATCTGCTGCAACTCAGCGCGCAAGGTGTCGCCGGGTTGTGCATGGCCGAGGGCGGCGCGACTTCGCACGTGGCGATTCTGGCGCGCGGCAAAGGTCTGCCGTGCCTGGTTGCACTGGGCGCCGCATTACTCGATCAAGCACAGGGTCAGTCGGTGGTGCTGGATGCCGATGGCGGCCGCCTCGAACTGGCGCCGAGCACCGAACGCCTGGCCGAAGTACAACAGGCGCAAATCGAGCGTCAGCAACGCCGCGATGCGCAACAGGCCAAGGCGCATCTGCCCGCCGAAACCCGCAATGGCGTGGCGATCGAAGTGGTCGCCAATGTCGCCTCCAGCCATGAAGCGGCAGACGCATTTGCCAACGGTGCCGATGGCGTTGGCCTGCTGCGCACCGAGTTCCTGTTCGTCGACCGGCAGACCGCGCCGGACGTCGAAGAACAGCGCTCTGCCTACCAAGCCGTGCTCGATGCCATGGGCGAGCACTCGGTGATCATCCGCACCATCGATGTCGGCGGCGACAAGCAACTCGACTACCTGCCGCTGCCCGCCGAAGCCAACCCGGTCTTGGGCTTGCGTGGCATTCGTCTGGCCCAGGCCCGTCCGGAAATCCTAGATCAGCAACTGCGCGCACTGCTGCAAGTCAGCCCGCTACGCCGTTGCCGGATCCTGTTGCCGATGGTCACCGAAGTCGACGAACTGCTGCACATCCGCCAACGGGTCGATGCGCTGTGCCTGGAGTTGGGCATTAATCAGCGCCCGGAAATCGGCGTGATGATCGAAGTCCCCGCCGCCGCGCTGCAAGCCGAACAACTGGCCGAGCACGCCGACTTCCTGTCGATCGGCACCAACGACCTGTCGCAATACACCTTGGCCATGGACCGCGACCACGCCGGCCTCGCCGCTCGGGTCGATGCCCTGCACCCGGCGCTGCTGCGGCTGATCGCCATGACCTGCGCAGGTGCGGCGGTGCACAAGCGCTGGGTCGGCGTGTGCGGCGCCCTCGCCTCCGACCCACTGGCGACGCCGGTGTTGATCGGCCTCGGCGTGACCGAACTATCGGTGAGCCCGGTGCAGATCGGTGAAATCAAGGATCGCGTGCGCCAGTTGCACGAGGCCGAATGCCAACGCCTCAGCCTCGACCTGTTGAAGCTCAACAGCGCCGCTGCGGTACGTCACGCCTGCCACCAGCATTGGCCTCTGCACTAACAACAAGCTCTCTATAAAGAGCAGGGAGAACCACCATGTACCAACTCTTCATCGAAGGCCTGCAACGCCTCGGCCGTGCGCTGATGCTGCCAATCGCGATCCTGCCGATTGCCGGCCTGCTGCTGCGTCTGGGTGACACCGACCTGCTGAACATCGCGATCATCCACGATGCCGGGCAAGTGATCTTCGCCAACCTGGCAATGATCTTCGCCATCGGCATCGCTGTCGGTTTCGCCAAGGACAACAACGGCACCGCAGGCCTGGCCGGGGTGATCGGTTACCTGGTGATGATCTCCACCCTCAAGGTGCTCGACCCGAGCATCAACATGGGCATGCTCGCCGGGATTGTCAGCGGCCTGATGGCCGGCGCGCTGTACAACCGCTTCAAGGACATCAAGCTGCCGGAGTACCTGGCATTCTTCGGCGGCCGGCGCTTCGTGCCAATCGTCACCGGGTTCGCCGCCGTCGCGCTGGGCGTGGTATTCGGCTACATCTGGCCGCCGATCCAGCATGGCATCAACAGCTTCGGAGCCTTGATGATGGAAAGCGGCAGCATCGGTGCGTTCGTGTTCGGCGTGTTCAACCGCCTGCTGATCGTCACCGGCCTGCACCACATCCTCAACAACATGGCGTGGTTCGTGTTCGGCAACTTCACCGACCCGACTACCGGCGCACTGGTCACCGGCGACCTGTCACGCTACTTCGCCGGCGATCCAAAGGGCGGCCAGTTCATGACCGGCATGTTCCCGATGATGATCTTCGGCCTGCCTGCTGCGTGCCTGGCGATGTACCGCAACGCGCTGCCGGAGCGGCGCAAGGTCATGGGCGGGATCTTCCTGTCGATGGCCCTGACTTCGTTCCTTACCGGCGTGACCGAGCCCATCGAATTCGCCTTCATGTTCCTCGCCCCGCTGCTGTATCTGCTGCATGCGCTGCTGACCGGGTTGTCTATGGCGATCACCAATGCGCTGGACATCCATTTGGGTTTCACCTTCTCCGGCGGCTTCATCGACATGGTGCTGGGTTGGGGGCGTTCGACCAATGGCTGGCTGGTGATTCCGGTCGGGCTGGCGTACGCCGTGGTGTATTACGCGGTGTTTGATTTCTGTATCCGCCGCTTCAATCTGAAGACGCCGGGGCGTGAGGACGTGGCCGCCACCGAGAAGTCGGTGCTTACGGAAAACGAACGTGCCGCTGCGTACATCAAGGCCTTGGGCGGTGCCGAGAACCTGCTCACCGTTGGCGCCTGCACGACTCGTCTGCGCCTGGAAATGGTCGATCGCAACAAGGCATCCGATGCTGACTTGAAGGCTCTGGGTGCGATGGCCGTGGTTCGCCCGGGCAAGGGCGGCAGCTTACAGGTGGTGGTCGGGCCATTGGCCGACAGCATCGCCGACGAAATCCGCCTCGCCATGCCGGCGCTGGGGCGTGCGTTGGTGGCTGCGCCTGCAGTGGTGGTCGAGGAACCGAAAGCTGCAATGGTCGCTGCACCGGAAGCCCAGCAATGGCTGACGGCGTTGGGCGGTAGCGACAATGTGCTGCAGCTGGACTGCATCGCCCTGACCCGTATTCGCCTGCAATTGGCCGATGGAAAAGCGTTGTCCGAGGCTCAGTTGAAAGAGCTGGGTTGCCAGGGTGTCAGCCCGCTGGAGGGTGGGGTGTGGCATTTGTTGATTGGCGAGAAAGCGGCGAGTTTGAGTGGGGCGATTGAGGCGTTGGTGAACCGGAGTGAGGTCAGCGCCAAGGTATAACCCACAGCGAAACTCAACAGCCTCACTGATAAACGGAAAGCCGCTGGGCTGTGGAGCTCAGCGGCTTTTTATCAAGTGTTTACTAAGCCTTGACGGTGAACGTACGTGCTTGGGAGTGAAGGACCCGTCCTCTGGCCGTGATCGAATGAACCCCCAATGACAAAGCCGTCAAGATAAAGTGCCAATTGCCTGCAGCGTCAGCAACAACTCGCCCTTTCAAAGTAGCACCGTCGAAAATCTGGAGTTCATCGCCGGCAGACGCCAAGCCGCTCGACTGCACAACAGTGGAGGAGGTGGTACCGCCGTTTGGAATCTCCTCGCTTTGGCTGTCTTTCATGGAGGTAATTACCGGCACAGTGTTTTTTTCAGTAGACATAGCAAAATCCTTCTTACCTGTTGTGAATGGAAGTCTCATCAGACAGAAGTTTGCCGAATCGCACCACTGTCAGAAATTACAGGTAAGCGGTGGTTTCCGATGATTGGTCATCATCAAGACGAACCTAAGCATTGAATCCAAAACTTGATCGCCGACGGCCCGCTCCCACGTGAGGTCTCAATTCCCCAAAAAGGATATGAGACCCGCGACGGGACGAGCCGGTTTGCAATGATCATCCGATGAATCAGGTTCGCGGATCGACTCGATCCAGCGCTCGATTTACCGCCAGTTCGGCGAGCATGACGATTTGCTGAATCGCCAGTGCGGTACTGCGTTGCAGGCCGCTGAGTTCGCTGGCGAAGTTGCTGGCCATGGCACTGGCGCAGGCCAACGATTCGTAGGCGTGGGCCAGCAGGGTTTCTGTGTCGATGCTGGGGTTGACCAGGAACATCGTGCTGGGCTGATGCGCCTCAGCGGGTTGCGGGGTGAAGTAGAAATCGACAGCGCGCTTGATGGCTTCACGGTCTTTCGTCAGGTCTTCAACCCGGATGGCGTCGACGGGTGGAAGTGTGACTTTGTGGGGTGGGTCGGGGATCAGTTTGTCCAAAATTCAACTCCTGCTACGGCGTGTGAAGATGCCATCTTTCGCCGGATCTCACGCGGCAAAGAGGTGGCAGCTATGTGCAGGGTGAGATCCACCGGAGCAGGCAACCGGCCAGACCGAAGTCTGCCCGCACACAGCCGCCATAAAGCAGGCAGCAGATTGAGCTGGCGCCAATTATCGTGGTGTTGGCGCTAGTTGCAAGCATTCCGGGGATCTCACGCCCGGTCGCTGAATTGGCAGCGACAGACGAAGCCTAGAGACCGGACGTCCGAGGGACAACCTGAAAACCTTGTGGGAAGGTTCTTATGATTCCACACATTTTTAAACACAAAACATCCCACTGTAGGAGCTGCCGAAGGCTGCGATCTTTTGACTTTGGCTTTCCACAATCAAAGGCAAGATCAAAAGATCGCAGCCTTCGGCAGCTCCTACAGGTGAGTACTGCATCAGATAGAAATTGGTCGGCTGTCAGGCCGCCATCGCTGGCAAGCCAGGCTCCCACAGGGGTTGTGGGCATCTGCAAGAGTTAGGTTGTCTGTCAGATTGCCTTCGCGAGCAAGCTCGCTCCCACAGAAAAGCAAAAGCAAAAACGGCGCTGCCCCGCTTCGCTCCTCACCACTCAACAGGATGAGCGCAAGCTCGGCTGTCGCTCTTGATCTTGATCCACGGGCGACGTCGGAAGGCTGAGTGGAGGGATTGATCCGGGCGTGGGAGCGCAGCGACCGTTTGGCGCAGCCAAACACAGCGAGAGGAGGTGCAGCGAAGCAAACCGGAGGCGCTGCGCCCGGATCAATACCGGAGCGAAGGGACCCGAGCCTCAGCGAGCGGGCCGAACGTAGGAGCAAGCGTTTTTGGTTACTTTTGAGGCGTTTGTCAAAAGTGACCCGCCGTAAGGGCGGAACCCTAAGCAGCCGTTACCGCAGCAACGGATATGTACCCGATCAGTCAGAACATCATCGCCTGATCCGACGCCTTCGCGAGCAGGCTCGCTCCCACATTGAACCCCATTGCCCGGAAAATCGCAGCCAACAAAAAACCCGCAGACAATCACTCATCTGCGGGTTTTCCGTTCCAGCGGCAAAAAGATCAGAAATCCTCCAGCCGCCACACCTCATAAGCCGGCGTCTCGTAAGGGTGGCTCAACTTCAAAGCAGCCACCACATCACCAATCAAAGCGTCACAAACCACAAGCTCAACCTTCCATTCCTCAACCCGCTCAACCTGTCCCGTTTCACCAATGAACGGCTGACTGCCGTCCAAAGGTCGAAACTGGCCCAGACCAAGCACCTGCCACGCACAGTGGTCATAGTCACCGATCCGCCCACCACCGGCAGCGAACACAGCCCCTTTGACCACCTCGACATGACTGTCAGGAACAAAAAACGCCAGCTTATACACGACGATCAGTTAACCCAAACGCGTGCATTACGGAACATACGCATCCAAGGTGCGTCCTCGTTCCAGTCCTCCGAACGCCACGAGTTCTGCACGGCACGGAACACACGCTCCGGGTGCGGCATCATGATCGTCACACGGCCATCACGGCTGGTGAGACCGGTAATCCCGCGCGGCGAACCGTTCGGGTTGGCCGGATACGACTCAGTGACCTTGCCATGGTTGTCGACGAAACGCATCGCCACGCAACCGGACAGATCGGCTTCCAGCAAGGCTTCTTCGCTGGAGAACTCGGCATGGCCTTCACCGTGCGCGATGGCGATCGGCATACGCGAACCGGCCATGCCCTGCAGGAAGATCGAGTTCGACTCCTGGATCTGCACCATCGCCACGCGCGCTTCGAACTGCTCGGAGCGGTTGCGCACGAAATGCGGCCAGAACTCGCTGCCCGGGATCAGCTCGTGCAGGTTGGACATCATCTGGCAACCGTTGCACACACCGAGGGTGAAGCTGTCGTTACGCTCGAAGAAGCCCTGGAACGCATCGCGGGCACGGCTGTTGAACAGCGCCGACTTGGCCCAGCCTTCACCGGCGCCAAGTACGTCGCCGTAGGAGAAACCACCGCAGGCCACCAGACCTTTGAACTCGTTCAGGTCGACGCGGCCAGCGAGAATGTCGCTCATGTGCACGTCGATCGCGTTGAAACCGGCACGGTCGAACGCTGCGGCCATTTCCACCTGACCGTTGACGCCCTGCTCACGCAGCACGGCAACCTGTGGGCGGATGCCTTTCTTGATGTAAGGCGCGGCGATGTCCTGGTTGACGTCGTAGCTCAGCTTGACGCTCAGGCCCGGGTTGTCTTCTTCCAGCAGCGCGTCGAATTCTTGCTCGGCGCAGTCGGCGTTATCGCGCAGACGCTGGATCTGGTAGCTGGTCTCGGCCCACTGACGTTGCAGCAGACGACGCTGGCCTTCGAACACCGTGTCACCGTTGAAGGTGATGTTGATCTGGCCGTTGTTGATAGGCTGACCGATCACCGACACGCAGTCACCCAGACCGGCCGCGCTGAACTGCGCGAGGATGTCTGGCGTGGCGTCCTGACGAACCTGGATCACCGCACCCAGTTCTTCGTTGAACAGGATTGCGGCGATTTCTGCCGAGTTTTCGGCAACGCTGTCCAGGTTCAGGCTCAGACCGCAGTGGCCGGCGAACGCCATTTCCACCACGGAGGTCAGCAGACCACCGTCGGAACGGTCGTGGTAAGCCAGCAGGTGACCGTCGGCGTTGAGGCCCTGGATCACCGCGAAGAAGGCCTTCAGGTCTTCGGCGTCATCAACGTCCGGCGCGTGTTTGCCGAGCTTGCCGTGAACCTGTGCGAGGATCGAGGCACCCATGCGGTTCTGACCGCGACCGAGGTCGATCAGGATCAGGTCGGTGGTGCCCTTGTCCATGCGCAGTTCCGGGGTCAGGGTCTGACGGATGTCAGCCACTGGGGCGAAACCGGTCACGATCAGCGACATCGGCGAGGTCACGGTTTTTTCTTCGCCGTTGTCGTTCCAGCGGGTGGCCATGGACATGGAGTCCTTGCCCACCGGAATGGTGATGCCCAGCTCAGGGCACAGTTCCATGCCGACCGCTTTCACGGTGTCGTACAGACGCGCGTCTTCGCCCGGGTGGCCGGCAGCGGACATCCAATTCGCCGACAGTTTGATGTCGGAGATCTTGTTGATGCGCGAAGCGGCAATGTTGGTCAGGGTTTCGCCGATGGCCATGCGGCCCGACGCCGGAGCGTCCAGCAGCGCCAGCGGAGTGCGCTCGCCCATGGCCATCGCTTCACCGGTGTAGACGTCGAAACTGGTGGCGGTGACGGCGACGTCGGCCACCGGTACCTGCCATGGGCCAACCATCTGGTCACGGGCCACGAGGCCGGTGATGGTGCGGTCGCCGATGGTGATCAGGAAGCTTTTGCTCGCCACGGCCGGGTGATGCAGGACGCGCTCGATGGATTCGCTGATGTCGAGGTTCGACGGATCGAAATCGTCGCCCAGCTCGGCTTCGCGAACCACCGAACGGTGCATGCGCGGCGCCTTGCCCAGCAACACTTCCAGCGGCATGTCCACCGGGTTGTTGCCGAAGTGGCTATCCGTGACAGTAAGCTGCGGCTCGGCAGTGGCTTCGCCGACCACGGCAAACGGGCAACGCTCACGTTCGCAGATCGCCTTGAAGCGCTCGAAGTCGGCCGGGCCGACCGCCAGAACGTAACGTTCCTGAGATTCGTTGGACCAGATTTCGTGCGGGGCCATGCCCGGCTCGTCATTTGGAATGTTGCGCAGTTCGAAACGGCCACCACGGTCGCCGTCGTTGACCAGTTCCGGGAAGGCGTTGGACAGACCGCCCGCACCCACGTCGTGGATGAAGCTGATCGGGTTCTTGTCGCCCAGTTGCCAGCAACGGTCGATGACTTCCTGGCAGCGACGCTCCATCTCAGGGTTTTCACGCTGTACGGAAGCGAAGTCGAGATCCGCCGAGCTGGTGCCGGTGGCCATCGAGGACGCAGCACCGCCGCCCAGACCGATCAGCATTGCCGGGCCGCCAAGCACGATCAGCTTGGAGCCGACCAGAATCTCGCCTTTCTTGACGTGTTCTTCGCGGATGTTGCCCATGCCGCCGGCGAGCATGATCGGCTTGTGGTAGCCACGAACTTCGTCACCGTGCGGGGTGGTGATCGACTGTTCGAAGGTACGGAAGTAGCCAGTCAGGGCCGGACGACCGAATTCGTTGTTGAATGCGGCGCCGCCCAGCGGGCCTTCGATCATGATGTCCAGCGCGGTAACGATGCGCTCAGGCTTGCCGTACGGCACTTCCCACGGCTGTTCGAAGCCCGGGATCTGCAGGTTGGACACGGTGAAACCGGTCAGGCCGGCCTTTGGCTTGGCGCCACGACCGGTTGCACCTTCGTCGCGGATCTCGCCACCGGAACCGGTGGAGGCACCCGGGAACGGGGCGATCGCGGTCGGGTGGTTGTGGGTTTCGACCTTCATCAGGATGTGCACCGGCTCCTGCACCGCGCCGTACTGGCGGGTTTCCGGATCCGGGAAGAAGCGGCCGGCGACGTTTCCGACGATCACCGAAGCGTTGTCCTTATAAGCGGACAGCACGCCTTCGTTGTGCATCTGATAGGTGTTCTTGATCATGCCGAACAGGCTTTTTTCCTGGCTTTCGCCGTCAATATCCCAACTGGCGTTGAAGATCTTGTGGCGGCAGTGCTCGGAGTTGGCCTGGGCGAACATCATCAGTTCGATGTCGTGCGGGTTGCGCTTGAGACCGTTGAAGGCGTTGACCAGATAATCGATCTCGTCTTCGGCCAGGGCCAGGCCCAGCTCGGTGTTGGCCTTTTCCAGCGCGGCGCGGCCGCCACCAAGAATGTCGATCGCGGTCAGCGGCTTCGGCTCGGCGTGGCTGAACAGACCGGCGGCCTGCTCCAGATTGCCCAGAACGATCTGGGTCATGCGGTCATGCAGCACGTCGGCGATTTGCTGGGCCTCGGCGTCGCTGAACTGGCCGGCCACGTAGAACGCGATGCCGCGTTCCAGGCGCTGGATCTTGCTCAGGCCGCAGTTGCGGGCGATGTCGCTGGCCTTGCTCGACCATGGCGAGATGGTGCCGAAACGCGGCAACACCAGAAACAGACGACCGGTCGGCTCTTGTACCGGAACGCTTGGGCCGTACTTCAGAAGGCGCGCAAGCACCTGCTGTTCGTCGCCGGTCAGGACGCCGGTGACTTCGGCGAAGTGAGCGAATTCAGCATACAGGCCACTGACAGCTGGAACCTTCTGGCTCAGTTGCTCAAGGAGTTTGCTGTGGCGAAAGGCAGAAAGGGCAGGAGCGCCGCGCAGGATCAACATCTTCGGGACAGCCTCGGGAAGGGGTGTGCTTTGAGGCCGTGCATTCTAGCCTAAACCGCCCTCAACATCACCCGAAACGCTACGCACGGTTGCACTCGGATATCAATCTGTGTTTCTGCCTTTGAAGTCAAATTTAAAGGGTGTGCGAGCAGCGCTTATTTTTTCTGTCACAAAATGCCGTTCAGCCCCATTCCTGCGGGGTTTCGTGCGGTTTTGTGACGTCTAGCAGACAAGCCGCTCACTGTCGAGATATGGCGCCCGCAGCCGTTTGCGTATACTGCGCAGATGTTTTTCCCAACGGCTTTGCGTCCGCGGTACGCCAAATGGCTGATCGCAACCGGACTCTTCCTGATGCTCGGTGGCTGTGTTGATAAACCCAACACACTCGAGCGCGTAAAGGAGGATGGTGTGCTGCGGGTGATTACCCGTAACAGCCCCGCCACCTACTTTCAGGATCGCAGCGGTGAAACCGGCTTCGAATACGAGCTGGTGAAGCGCTTCGCCGACGATTTGGGGGTTGAACTGAAGATCGAGACCGCCGACAACCTCGATGACCTGTTCAACCAGATCGGCAAGCCGAACGGCCCGGTGCTGGCGGCGGCAGGTCTGGTCAGCAGCGAGGATCGCAAGAAGCAGGTGCGGTTTTCCCACTCCTACCTCGAAGTCACCCCGCAGATCATCTACCGCAACGGCCAGTCGCGCCCTACCGATCCAGGTGATCTGGTCGGCAAGAAGATCATGGTGCTCAAGGGCAGCACCCACGCCGAACAACTGGCGGAGCTGAAAAAGAAATTTCCAGGCATCGAATACGAAGAATCCGACGCCGTTGAAGTGGTCGACCTGTTGCGCATGGTCGATGAAGGCCAGATCGACCTGACGCTGGTCGACTCCAACGAAGTGGCGATGAACCAGGTGTACTTCACCAACATCCGCGTGGCCTTCGACCTCGGCGATGCGCGCAGCCAGAGCTGGGCGGTGGCTGCTGGCGAAGACAACAGCCTGCTCAACGAGATCAACGCCTACCTCGACAAGGTGCAGAAGAACGGCACCTTGCAGCGCCTGAAAGACCGTTATTACGGCCATGTCGATGTCCTCGGCTACATGGGCGCCACCACCTTCGCCCAGCACTTGCAGCAGCGCCTGCCCAAATACGAACAGCACTTCAAGACCTACGCCAAGAAAGAGAAAGTCGACTGGCGCCTGCTGGCGGCCATCGGTTATCAGGAATCGCTGTGGCAACCGGCAGTCACTTCGAAAACCGGCGTGCGCGGTTTGATGATGCTGACCCAGAACACCGCTCAGGCGATGGGCGTGTCGAACCGTCTCGATCCCAAGCAAAGCATCATGGGCGGCGCCAAGTACCTGGCCTACATGAAGGATCAGCTCGACGAATCGATTCAGGAGCCGGACCGCACCTGGTTTGCGCTGGCGGCGTACAACGTCGGCAGCGGTCACCTCGATGACGCACGCAAACTGGCGTCCCGCGAAGGCCTGAACCCGGACAAGTGGCTGGACGTGAAGAAGATGCTGCCGCGCCTGTCGCAGAAGCAGTGGTACAGCAAGACCCGCTACGGCTACGCCCGGGGCGGCGAGCCAGTGCATTTCGTGGCGAACATCCGTCGCTACTACGACATCCTGACCTGGGTGACCCAGCCGCAGCTTGAAGGCGATCAGGTGGCCGAGGGCAATCTGCATGTGCCGGGGATCGACAAGACCAAGCCGGCGCAGGAGCCTGCCCCGCTCTAACCAACAGCATAAATCCAATGTGGGAGCGGGCTTGCTCGCGAAGGCGGTGTGTCAGTCGACATATTCTTTGACTGATACACCGCCTTCGCGAGCAAGCCCGCTCCCACATTGGGTTCTGGGGTGTTGCTTAGTGCTTGGCGGCCGCCAGAATCAGCGTTTTCATCTCGGAAACAGCTGACTTAAAGCCCACGAACAACGCATGCGCCACCAGCGCATGGCCGATGTTCAATTCGTTGATGCCCTTGATCGCCGCCACAGCTTCGACGTTGTGATAATGCAGGCCATGCCCGGCGTTGACGATCAGGCCCTGCGCCAGACCAAACGCCACGCCGTCCGCCACACGCTTCAGCTCTTCAGCGACTTCGATCGGAGTTTCGGCATCAGCGTAACGCCCGGTATGCAGTTCGATGGCCGGCGCGCCAACGCGCTTCGAAGCAGCGATCTGACGTTCGTCAGCATCGATGAACAGCGACACTTCGCTGCCGATCTTCGACAGGCGCTCGACCGCTGCCCTGATGCGTTCTTCCTGCCCCGCTACATCCAGACCGCCTTCAGTGGTCAGTTCCTGACGGGTTTCCGGGACGAGGCAGATGTGCGCCGGACGGATGCGCTCGGCGAACGCCATCATTTCTTCGGTGACGCCCATTTCGAAATTCATGCGGGTCTGCAGCACATCCTTGAGCAGCAGCACGTCGCGCTCCTGAATGTGCCGGCGGTCTTCGCGCAGGTGCACGGTGATGCCATCGGCGCCCGCCTCTTCCGCGTCCAGCGCTGCCTTGACCGGATCCGGGTAGCGTGTGCCACGGGCCTGACGCAGGGTGGCGACGTGGTCGATGTTCACGCCAAGAAGAATGCGATTGCTGGTGGTCACGGATGCGCTCCTGAAGGGAAAGATTCGGCGCACAGCATATCAGGGCTTGCGAAATAGCTCGCGGCTGACGAGGGGGCGACCGCCCAAGTGCACGGCGAGTGCCTGACGCATCAGGCGCTTGGCCGCCGACAGTGCGCCGGGAGCGGTCCAGTCGGCTTCGGCCATGGCCAGCAGTTCGGTGCCGTTGAACAGGCCCGGCTGCAACAGAAACACCCGTTCAAGTCCGGCGTCCACTTGCAGACGATACAGACCGTCCGGCGCGACCGGTTCGCTGTGGATATCGGTGTTCAGGGAGAAGCCGTAACCGAGATCGTCCAACAGGCGCCATTCGAAAGAACGCAGTAGCGGCTCCAACGGGCGACCCTCGGCCAGGGCCAGCAGTGTTGCAGCGTAATGGTCGAACACCGCCGGGTGCGGGTCTTCGGCAGGCAGCAGGCGGATCAGCAGCTCATTGAGATAGAGGCCACTGAACAGCGCCTCACCGACCATCCAGGTCGCGTTGCCGGCACTTTCCATGCGCCCGACATTCTTCAGCTCACCCTTGCCACGAAACTCGACTTCCAGCGGCACGAACGGTCGCGCCAGTGTCCCGGCCTTGCCCCGCGCACTGCGCAACACTGCCCGCAGCCGCCCTTGCGGCGTGAGGAAGTCGACCAGCGCGCTGGTTTCGCGGTAAGCGCGCGAATGCAGGACGTAGGCGAGTTGGGCGGGAGGTGGGGTTTGCGACATGGAGTTCTCGATGAAGAAACGCGGTTTTTACACACCACCCAAAAACCAAATGTGGGAGCGAGCCTGCTCGCGAAAGCGGAGTGACAGTCAACATCAATGCTGAATGTTACTTCCCTTCGCGAGCAGGCTCGCTCCCACAGTGGGTATCGGTGTTCTCAGGAACGGTGATTACAGATCGCCGTAACCCAGCGAACGCAGAGCACGCTCGTCGTCGGACCAGCCGCCCTTCACCTTGACCCACAGGTTGAGCATGATCTTGGAGTCGAACAGCAGCTCCATGTCCTTGCGCGCCTCGGTGCCGATGCGCTTGATGCGCTCGCCCTTGTCGCCAATGATGATTTTCTTCTGGCCGTCACGCTCGACGAGGATCAGCGCGTGGATGTGCAGGGTCTTGCCCTGCTGCTTGAACTCTTCGATCTCGACGGTGATCTGGTACGGCAGCTCGGCGCCCATCTGGCGCATGATTTTCTCGCGCACCAGTTCAGCGGCAAGGAAACGGCTGCTGCGGTCGGTGATCTGGTCTTCCGGGAAGAAGTGATCGTTCTCCGGCAGATGATCGGCGATGACCTTTTCCAGCGCGTCGAGGTTGTGCCCGTGCTGCGCGGAAATCGGGATGATCTGTGCGTTCGGCAGCTGTTCCTGCAACCACGACAGGTGCGGCATCAGCTCGGCCTTGTCTTCGATGCGGTCGGTCTTGTTCAATGCGACGATCAGCGGCCCGGTCACGTACTGCACGCGCTCCAGCACCATCTGGTCTTCTTCGGTCCACTTGGTGCGATCGACCACGAAGATCACCACGTCGACGTCTTTCAATGCTGCCGAAGCGGTTTTGTTCATGTAGCGGTTCAGGGCCTTTTCGCCCCCCTTGTGCATGCCGGGGGTGTCGACGTAGATCGCCTGCACGTCACCCTCGGTCTTGATCCCGAGCATGTTGTGACGAGTGGTCTGCGGCTTGCGCGAGGTGATCGCGAGCTTCTGGCCGAGGATGTGATTCAGCAATGTCGATTTGCCGACGTTGGGACGGCCGACGATGGCAACGTAGCCACAGCGAGTTGCGTTTGTATCAGTCATTGCCATTCTCCACGCCCAGGGCAATCAGTGCTGCGGCGGCCGCTACCTGTTCGGCAATACGACGGCTCACACCCTGACCTCGGCTTTTTTCATTCAATAAGACCACTTCGCACTCGACGAAGAAGGTACGGCAGTGCGGCTCACCCTGGATATCCACCACTTCGTAGCGTGGCAGTTCGCAACCGCGCGATTGCAGGTGTTCCTGCAGTCGGGTCTTGGGATCCTTGTTGGTGTCGACCAGCGTCAGGCCTTCGAACTCACCGGCCAGCCAGGCCAGTACCCGCTCGCGAGCGACGTCCATGCCGGCATCGAGGTAGATCGCACCGATCAGCGCTTCGAGGGCATCGGCCAGAATCGATTCGCGACGGAAGCCACCGCTTTTCAGTTCGCCCGAGCCCAGACGCAGGTAGTCGCCCAAGTCGAAACCACGGGCCAGCACAGCCAGTGTCTCACCCTTCACCAAACGTGCGCGCAAACGCGACAACTGGCCTTCGCGGGCCAGCGGGAAGCGATCGAACAGCGCCTCGCCAGCGACGAAGTTGAGGATGGCATCGCCGAGGAATTCCAGGCGTTCGTTATTACGCCCGGCAAAGCTGCGGTGCGTGAGGGCCAGCAGCATCAGCTCCTGATCCTTGAAGGTGTAACCGAGCTGGCGCTCGAGACGGCTTAGAGAAACGCTCACGGTTTACCCACGCTGAGTTCGTGGCTGGATTCCACTGCCATCGCCGGGGTACGGCGCAGGCCTGGGACAATTAACGCTGTGTTCAAAAATGACGTCCTGAATATCGTGGCTTCATGCCCTGGTGCCGATTTGTGTCGACTCCAGAAATGCATTCGGCGCTGTGGTCAACAGCGCCGTGATTGATTACTTGATCAGGCCAACCCGCGAGAAATTCGGCAGGTGGCTGAGTTTCGGTTCCGGCCAGCTCATCCAGACAGCGAAGGCTTTGCCGACGATATTCTGGTCGGGAACCATGCCCAGCAGATCCTTGGGAATGTTCGGGTCATCCCAGTAGCGACTGTCGTTGGAGTTGTCGCGGTTGTCGCCCATCATGAAGTAGTGCCCGGCCGGCACGGTCCAGGTATGGTCCGGGGTAGCACGGTAGCGGCTCATTTCCTTGCGGATCAGGTGCTCGGCGGCGCCGAGTTTTTCCTTGTAGAGCTCCGCGCTGCCCAGCGTGCCCGGCTCGGAGCCGACCAGTTGCTCGGCAATCGACTCGCCATTGACCAACAGACGCTTGTCGGCGGTGTAACGCACCGTGTCGCCCGGCAGGCCGACTACACGCTTGATGTAGTTGACGTTCGGGTCGCTCGGGTAGCGGAACACCATCACATCGCCACGCTGTGGATCACCGACTTCGATGATTTTCTTGTCGATCACCGGCAGGCGGATCCCGTAAGAAAACTTGTTCACCAGAATGAAGTCGCCGACGTCCAGGGTCGGTTTCATCGAGCCGGACGGGATCTGGAACGGTTCCACCAGGAACGAACGCAGCACCAGCACGATGAACAGCACCGGAAAGAACGACTTGCCGTATTCGACCAGCAACGGCTCTTTGTTCAGCTTCTCGACCACCACGGGCTCGGGCTGGCTGACACTGCCTTGATAAGAGGCAATGGCAGCACGCCGACGCGGCGCCAGGAACAGCAGATCGAGCAACGCCAACAGGCCGCAGACGAACACGGCGATGACCAGCAACAGCGGGAAATTTAGTGACATAGGACCTGACTATTCCAACCTGAGCACGGCAAGGAAGGCTTCTTGTGGAATTTCCACGTTGCCGACCTGCTTCATGCGTTTCTTACCGGCCTTTTGCTTTTCAAGCAGCTTTTTCTTACGGCTTACGTCACCGCCGTAGCATTTGGCCAATACGTTCTTTCTGAGTGCCTTGACGGTGGTCCGGGCAACGATCTGACCGCCAATGGCCGCCTGGATCGCCACGTCGAACATCTGACGAGGAATCAGTTCTTTCATCTTCTCGGTCAACTGGCGACCTTTGAAGTGCGAATTGTCACGGTGCACGATCAACGCCAGGGCGTCGACCTTGTCACCGTTGATCAGCACGTCCAGTTTCACCAGATTAGCCGATTGGTAACGATCGAAATGGTAATCCAGCGAAGCATAGCCACGGCTGGTGGATTTGAGACGGTCGAAGAAGTCCAGGACCACTTCGTTCATCGGCAGGTCGTAGGTCACCTGGACCTGATTGCCGAGGAACAGCATGTCGACCTGTACGCCGCGTTTCTCGATGCACAGGGTGATGACGTTGCCCAGGTGCTCCTGCGGAACCAGAATGTTGGCACGCACGATTGGCTCGCGCATGTCTTCGATGGCCGACACATCCGGAAGCTTGGATGGGTTGTCGACGTAAATCGTTTCACCGGTTTTCAGTACCAGCTCGAAAATTACCGTTGGCGCGGTGGTGATCAGGTCCAGGTCGTATTCGCGCTCGAGGCGCTCCTGGATGATCTCCATGTGCAGCATGCCGAGGAACCCGCAACGGAAGCCGAAGCCCAGTGCGTCGGAGCTTTCCGGGGTGTACTGCAGCGACGAGTCGTTCAGGGTCAGTTTCTGCAGCGCTTCGCGGAAGTCCTCGAAGTCGTCGGAGCTGACCGGGAACAGACCGGCGTAAACCTGTGGCTGAATGCGTTTGAAACCGGGCAGAACCGGTACATCCGGAGTCGAGCTCAGGGTCAGGGTGTCACCGACCGGTGCACCGTGAATGTCCTTGATGCTGGCGATGATGAAGCCCACTTCGCCAGCCTTGAGGTCAGCGGTGGCGGTATGTTTCGGGTTGAATACACCGACGCTGTCGACCAGGTGGATCTTGCCGGTGGACTTCACCAGGATCTTGTCGCCCTTCTTCACGCGGCCATGACGCACGCGCACCAGGGAAACAACGCCCAGGTAGTTGTCGAACCAGGAGTCGATGATCAACGCTTGCAGCGGATCTTCGATGTTGCCGGTCGGCGCAGGAATGGTCGCGACCAGACGCTCGAGCACTTCGTCGACACCCAGGCCGGTCTTGGCGCTGCAGGTGACGGCGTCGGTGGCGTCGATGCCGATGATCTTCTCGATCTCGTCCTTGACGCGGTCAGGCTCGGCCTGTGGCAGGTCGATCTTGTTCAGCACCGGCATGACCTCGAGGCCCTGCTCGATGGCGGTGTAGCAGTTGGCCACGGACTGGGCTTCAACACCCTGACCGGCATCGACCACCAGCAACGCCCCTTCACACGCGGCCAGGGAACGGCTGACTTCGTAGGTGAAGTCGACGTGGCCCGGGGTGTCAATGAAGTTCAGCTGGTAGGTGACGCCATCTTTGGCTTTGTAATAGAGAGTAACGCTGTGGGCCTTGATGGTGATCCCGCGTTCGCGCTCCAGATCCATGGAATCCAGTACCTGGGCTTCCATTTCACGCTCGGCCAGGCCACCGCACATCTGGATGAAACGGTCAGCCAGCGTCGACTTGCCATGGTCAATGTGGGCGATGATGGAGAAATTGCGGATATGACTCAAATCACTCACGGATCAACACTCAAAAAGGCTGCAGGCTTGGCCCGCCGAAAAATAGCCGGGAATTGTACCTGATACACGGCGCAAGCGTCACGTTCGCCTGTCACCCGGATTGCATACGAAAACGCCCCGATCTGTCGACCGAGGCGTTTTCGCGGTTACAGCGTTGGCAACAACGCGGCCATCAGCCGGCCCGTCGCAGCAACCACACACCCGCCAGCGCACAGACCGTGGCCGGCACCAGCACCGCGAACAGCGGCGAGAAGCCGAACACCAGGCTCGACGGGCCGAGCAGATCCTGGACGATGCGGAAGGTGAAGCCCACCAGCACACCGGTGAACACTCGCTGACCGAGGGTGACCGAGCGCAACGGACCGAAGATGAAGGAGATCGCCATCAGCACCAGCGCGGCGGTGACCAGCGGCTGCAACACCTTGACCCAAAATGCCAGCCAATAGCGGCCATTGCTCAGGCCTTGATCCGCCAGATAGTGGATGTAGCCCCACAGACCGGAAATCGACAGCGACTCAGGCGCCATCACCACCGTGTTGAGCAATTGCGGGCTCAGCGACACGTCCCACTCCTCGCTCGGCGCGTTCACCACTTCGGTGCTGCGCTCATGGAAGACCGTGGTGGTCACGTCGCTGAGCAGCCAGCGTTTGCCGTCGAACTCCGCACGCTTGGCGAAGCTGGAGCTGAGCAGGTGGCGCTCTTTGTCGAAGTGATAGCGGGTCACGCCATACAACAGGCCGTCGGGTTGCACGGCGTTGATATGGATGAATTCCTCACCCTGACGGTGCCACATGCCGTGCTTGGCGCTCTGCGCGTCGCCGCTGCCTTGCGCCAGCGAGCGATTGGCCTGAGCCATGCTTTCGGTGGCCGGTGCCACGTACTCGCCGATCAGCACGCCAGCCAGCATCAGCACCAGCATTGGCTTCATGACCGCCCAGACGATGCGCCCGATGGACACACCCGCGGCACGCATGACCGTCAGTTCGCTGCTGCTGGCCAGACTGCCGAGGCCGATCAGACAGCCGATCAGCGCGGCCATCGGCAGCATTTCATACAGGCGACGCGGTGCGGTGAGCAGGACAAAGCTCAGCACATCGGTCAGCGTGTAGGTATCGCTGACGTCGCTCATCTCGTCGATGAAGGCAAACAGGGTCGCCAGACCCAGAATGATCGCCAGCACGGCGATGATCGCCACGAATACGCTGCTGCCGATGTAGCGGTCGAGTTTAACCACGGGCCACCTCCAGCGCTGCGCTGCGACGGCTGGCCAGCTTCAGGCGCAACGGCTCCCAGTACAGCAGGCCGAGACCGATGACCAGGAATATCCCGTGCACCCACCACAGTCCCAGCGCCGCTGGAATCTTGCCTTTTTCGAGGGCGCCGCGGGCGGCAATCAGGATGGTCAGGTAAGCCATATAAAGAAGAATCGCCGGCAGCAGCTTCAGGAAACGGCCCTGACGCGGATTGACCCGCGACAGCGGCACCGCCATCAGGGTCACGATGAACACCAGCAACGGCAGGGAAATCCGCCATTGCAGTTCGGCCTTGGAACGCTCGTCGTCGGCGCCCAGCAGGGTCGAAGTCGGGATCGCGTCACGGTCGGTGACTTCGTCACTGGCATCCGGTTTTGGCAGCAATACGCCGTAGGTGTCGTATTTGATCGCGCGGTAATCGGCCTGACCCGGGCTGCCGTCATAGCGATAGCCGTTGTGCAGGATCAGATAGCGGTTGCCGTCCGAGTGAACTTCCTGGCGGCCTTTTTCGGCCACCAGCACGGAAATCCCGCGGTCCTTCTGATCGGAGCCGAGGTTTTTCTGCGAGATGAACACGCCACCGAGGTTGACGCGATCGTCGGTCAGGCTTTCGGTGTAGGTCACCCGAGTGCCGTCACGCAACGCCTGGAAACGGCCAGGTTCGAGGGTATCGAATTCGGTCAGGGCGTCCTGCTTGTTCAGCAGCAGCTGGAACTGGTTGGCGCCCTGCGGGGCCAGACTCAGGCTCAGCCACGCCACCACCAGTGCCACCAGCGTTGCCGGGAACAGGGTCATGCGCAGCAGACGCTGCTGACTCATGCCGGTGGCCGAGAGCACGGTCATTTCGCTTTCGAGGTACAACCGGCCGTAAGCCAGCAGGATCCCGAGAAACAGACCCAACGGCAGGATCAGTTGCATGAAACCCGGCAGACGGTAACCCATGATCAGGAACAGCGATCCCGGATCGAGTTGGCCCGCAGCGGCCTGGGCAAGGTATTTGATGAAGCGACCGCTCATGATGATGACCAGCAGCACGGCGCTGACGGCGCTCAGGGTCAACATCACTTCACGGGATAGATAACGGAAGACGATCAAACCAGACACTCCAGGGTTGTCAGGCTAAGGCGGCCAAACAAGCAAATGTTTCGAGCGACCCGCAAGGCAGAGCCGTCGAAAAAAGATGCGGCATTATCCTGTGATTGAGGGCGCCTGTCACTGCGCACACTCACCCAAGCGTAGATTCCGTTGAAGATCGCACAACCGAGGGTTGTCAGGCGCGGTGAGCGAGGTTCAAACTGCCGCCTTCGTCGCAGGCACAGACCTGCGCCTCTTCTATCTATAAGCAGGCGACTGCGGACACCGTCGAACGCCTGTGTGTTGACCATTCATTCAGGGATCCGGACATGGAACTGGTTGTAAAAAGCGTTAGCCCAGAAACGTTGAAAACCGCCACCCTGGTGGTTGCCGTCGGCGAAGGCCGCAAACTCGGCGTCGCCGCCAGACAGGTCGACGAGCTGAGCGGTGGCGCGATCAGCGCCGTGCTCAAGCGTGGTGATCTGGCCGGCAAGGTCGGTCAGAGCCTGCTGCTGCACAGCCTGCCGAACCTGAAAGCCGAGCGCGTGCTGCTGGTCGGCGTGGGCAAGGATGAAGAACTGGGCGACCGTCCGTTCCGTAAAATCGTGGCTGGCATCCTCAACACCCTGAAAGGTCTGGGTGGCAGCGATGCCGTGCTGGCCCTGGATGAAATCATCGTCAAGAACCGCGACAGCTACGGCAAGACCCGTCTGCTGGCGGAAACCCTGGTGGACGGCGAATACACCTTCGACCAGTTCAAGAGCCAGAAAGCCGAACCGCGCGCCCTGAAGAAAATCACCCTGCTGACCATCAAGGCTGCTCAGGCTGAAGTGCAGCGCGCCGTGAACCATGCCACCGCGATCGCCAACGGCATGGCCTTCACCCGTAATCTGGGCAACCTGCCGCCGAACATCTGCCACCCGACCTTCCTCGGCGAGCAAGCGAAGAACCTCGGCAAAGAGTTCAAGGATCTGAAAGTCGAAGTCCTCGACGAGAAGAAGATCAAATCCCTGGGCATGGGCTCGTTCTACGCCGTCGGCCAGGGCAGCGCCCAGCCGCCGCGCCTGATCGTCATGCAATACAACGGTGGCAAGAAATCCGAGAAGCCTTACGCGCTGGTCGGCAAAGGCATCACCTTCGACACCGGCGGCATCAGCCTCAAGCCGGGCGCCGGCATGGACGAAATGAAGTACGACATGGGTGGCGCGGCCTCCGTGTTCGGTACCCTGCGTGCCGTGCTCGAACTGAAACTGCCGATCAACCTGGTGTGCATCCTCGCCTGCGCCGAAAACATGCCGAGCGGCAATGCTTCGCGTCCGGGCGACATCGTCACCACCATGAGCGGCCAGACCGTGGAAATCCTCAACACCGACGCCGAAGGCCGTCTGGTGCTGTGCGACGCCCTGACCTACTCCGAGCGCTTCAAGCCGCAGGCAGTGATCGACATCGCCACACTGACCGGTGCCTGTGTGGTTGCACTGGGCGCCCACACTTCGGGCCTGCTGGGCAATAACGACGAACTGATCGAACAACTGCTCAGCGCCGGCAAAGCTGCTGACGACCGCGCCTGGCAACTGCCGCTGTTCGACGAATACCAGGAGCAACTGGACAGCCCGTTCGCCGACATCGCCAACATTGGCGGGCCGAAGGCCGGCACCATCACCGCCGCGTGCTTCCTGTCGCGCTTCACCAAGAACCTCAACTGGGCGCACCTGGACATCGCGGGCACCGCGTGGACCAGCGGCGGCAAGGACAAGGGCGCCACCGGCCGTCCGGTTCCGCTGCTGACCCAATACCTGCTGGACCGCGCCAAAGCCTGAAACCGATGAACCTGGGCGGCGTCACTCTACGGTGACGCCGCTCAAGGCTCAGGAACCGCAATGACCAAAGTCGACTTCTATATCCTGCCCAGCGCCGACCCATCGGCTCGCCTGGACTTTGCCTGCAAGCTCACCGAGAAAGCCTGGCGCATGGGCCATCGCATCTACCTGCATTGCAGCGATGCTGCTCAGCGTGACGATCTCGATGCGCGCCTGTGGGCGTTCAAGGGCGAAGCCTTCGTGCCGCACGGCCCTGCCGATAGCGAACCGGACGGTTTGATCGTGCTGGGACTGGGCGCTGACTGCGGCGAGCATCAGGATCTGCTGGTCAACCTCGACCTGAAAGTCCCGGCCTTCGCCAGCCAATTCGCCCGCGTGGCGGAAGTGGTGGTGGAAGATCCGACGATTCGCGCGGCGGCACGGGAGAGTTTCCGTTTCTACCGCGAACAGGGCTATCCTCTGCAAGACCACCGTTTACAGCGACTCTGAGTACGCCGATGGACACTCCAAAACCGCTGCAAAAGCCTGCACACCTGTTGGACGATCTCGAATCGATCCGCCAGTTGCTCGGCGATGACAACCTGCAACCGCCCTTGCTGACCGACACGGTCGAGGACGGCGAACAGGAACAGATTCCGATGTTGTTCGAGGCCGTCGACGCCACGCCGCCCGCCATCGAACCGCACCAAGCTCCGGCCCCGGCGCCTGCTGCCAAACCGGCAGCACCTGTGGATAAAGGCCCGGACGCCCTGCTGCACCTGGACAGCGAACTGCGCGCCGCTGCGCAATTGATCATGCAGGACGTGATCGACGACTTCGCGCCGCACATCGAAACCGAAATCAAACGCCGCCTCGAGGCGCGGATGGAACGGCTCCTCAGCCAGTACGAATAACCCGGATGGATCTCCTTGTGGCGAGGGGATTTATCCCCGATCGGCTGCGCAGCAGTCGTGAACCCTGCAAATACGCAGCGTGATTGAAATATTAGGGCTGCTGCGCGGCCCATCGGGGATAAATCCCCTCACCACAAGGCTCCCCCCAACATTCGTGTCCGCCCAGCCTCCCCCCGCTCGCCCTCGGCCCCATGCCCCGCTATACTTCCCGGCTTTTCCTGAATAAATGCCAATAGGGTCCCGCCGCGCATGGATAAGACCTACCAGCCGCACGCCATTGAAACTTCCTGGTACAACACCTGGGAGTCCGAGAACTATTTCGCACCGCAAGGCGCGGGCGATTCCTACACCATCATGATCCCGCCGCCGAACGTCACCGGCAGCCTGCACATGGGTCACGGTTTCAACAACGCGATCATGGACGCCCTGATCCGTTTCCGCCGCATGCAGGGTCGCAACACCCTGTGGCAGCCGGGCACCGACCACGCCGGTATCGCCACGCAGATGCTGGTGGAGCGTCAACTGGAAGCCACCGGCCAGAACCGCCACGACCTGGGCCGCGAGAAATTCCTCGAGAAAGTCTGGGAGTGGAAGGATCAGTCCGGCGGCAACATCAGCCGTCAGATCCGCCGCCTCGGTTCGTCCGTGGACTGGAGCCGCGAGCGCTTCACCATGGACGACGGTCTCTCGGAAGCGGTTAAAGAAGCCTTCGTACGCCTGCACGAAGACGGCCTGATCTACCGCGGCAAGCGTCTGGTCAACTGGGACACCAAGTTGCACACGGCGATTTCCGACCTCGAAGTGGAAAACCACGACGAGAAAGGTT
Source organism: Pseudomonas sp. URIL14HWK12:I6 (assembly GCF_000514195.1). Taxonomy (NCBI): domain Bacteria; kingdom Pseudomonadati; phylum Pseudomonadota; class Gammaproteobacteria; order Pseudomonadales; family Pseudomonadaceae; genus Pseudomonas; species Pseudomonas sp. URIL14HWK12:I6. The sequence goes on along the minus strand of NZ_AZVL01000002.1, from coordinate 289,466 downwards.
TCCTGTGGAACCTCAAGTACCCGCTGGCTGACGGCGCGAAAACCGCTGAAGGCAACGATTTCCTGATCGTCGCGACCACCCGTCCGGAAACCATGCTCGGTGACTCCGCCGTCGCGGTTAACCCGAACGATGAGCGCTACAAAGCCCTGATCGGCAAATTTGTCGAGCTGCCACTGGTTGGCCGCCGCATCCCGATCATCGCCGACGATTACTGCGATCCAGAGTTCGGCACCGGTTGCGTGAAGATCACCCCGGCCCACGATTTCAACGACTACGAAGTCGGCAAGCGCCACAACCTGCCGCTGCTGAACATCTTCGACAAGAACGCCAACGTGCTGCCAGCAGCCCAGGTGTTCAACCTCGACGGCACGTTGAATGACAGCATCGACGGCAAGATCCCGGCCGAATACGCCGGTCTCGAGCGTTTCGAAGCGCGCAAGCAGATCGTCGCGGCGTTCGACGCCGCCGGCCTGCTGGTCAGCGTCGACGATCACAACCTGAAAGTGCCGAAAGGCGACCGCTCCGGCACCGTCATCGAGCCGTGGCTGACCGACCAGTGGTACGTGTCGACCAAGCCTCTGGCTGAACCGGCGATTGCCGCCGTTGAAGACGGCCGTATCCAGTTCGTGCCAAAACAGTACGAAAACATGTACTTCTCGTGGATGCGCGACATCCAGGACTGGTGCATCAGCCGTCAGCTGTGGTGGGGCCACCGGATTCCGGCCTGGTACGACGAGTCGGGCAAGGTCTACGTCGGTCGCGACGAAGCCGAAGTGCGGGCCAAGCACAACCTCGGCCCGGACGTTGCACTGCAACAGGACAACGACGTGCTCGACACCTGGTTCAGTTCGGGCCTGTGGACGTTCTCCACCCTAGGCTGGCCGGAAAAGACCGAGTTCCTGAAGAAATTCCACTCCACCGACGTACTGGTGACGGGCTTCGACATCATTTTCTTCTGGGTTGCCCGGATGATCATGCTGACGATGCACCTGATCAAGAACGAGGACGGCACGCCGCAAGTACCGTTCAAGACTGTTTACGTGCACGGTCTGGTGCGTGATGGCCAGGGCCAGAAAATGTCCAAGTCCAAGGGCAACGTCCTGGACCCGCTGGACATCATCGACGGTATCGAGCTGGAAGCACTGGTGCAGAAACGCACCTCCGGCATGATGCAGCCAAAACTGGCGAAGAAGATCGAGAAGCAGACCCGCGACGAGTTCGCCGACGGCATCGCCAGCTACGGCACCGACGCCCTGCGCTTCACCTTCTGCTCGTTGGCCTCGACCGGTCGCGACATCAAGTTCGACATGGGCCGCGTCGAAGGCTATCGCAACTTCTGCAACAAGATCTGGAACGCCGCGCGTTATGTTCTGGACAAGGGCGAAGACTGCGGCCAGAACGGCGAAGCCTACGAGCTGTCGCTGGCGGATCGCTGGATCATCTCGCAACTGCAGCGCACCGAAGCCGAAGTGACCCGTCAACTGGATCAGTTCCGTTTCGACCTCGCCGCGCAAGCGCTGTACGAGTTCATCTGGAACCAATACTGCGACTGGTACCTGGAACTGTCCAAGCCAGTGCTGTGGGACGAAAACGCGCCGGTCGAGCGTCAGCGCGGCACCCGTCGCACGCTGGTGCGCGTACTGGAAGTGGCGCTGCGTCTGGCGCATCCGTTCATGCCGTTCATCACTGAAGAAATCTGGCAGCGCATCGCGCCGCTGGCCGGCATTCAGGGCAAGACGATCATGCTGCAGCCTTGGCCGGTGGCCAACGAGGAACGCATCGATCCAGCCGCCGAAGACGACATCGAGTGGCTCAAGGGCCTGATGCTCGGCACACGTAACATCCGTGGCGAAATGAACATCGGCCCGGGCAAACCGCTACCGATCTACCTGAAGAACGTCAGCGCTGAAGATCAGCGTCGCCTGACAGAGAACGAGGCGCTGCTGAAGAAACTGGCGCGTCTGGAATCGATCACCGTTCTGGCGGCTGGCGAAGAAGCGCCGCTGTCCGCCACCGCGCTGGTCGGCGAGATGGAAGTGCTGGTGCCGATGGCCGGCCTGATCGACAAGGGCGCCGAGCTGGCACGTCTGGACAAGGAAATCCTGCGTCTGCAGGGCGAAGTCCAGCGGGTTGGTGGCAAGTTGTCCAACGCCGGTTTCGTCGACAAGGCCCCGGCCGAAGTCATCGAGAAGGAACGCGCCAAACTGGCCGAGGCTGAACAGGCCCTGGGCAAACTGGCCGAGCAGCACGCGCGGATTTCCAGCCTGTAAGGGCAGGGCAAGCCGAAATGAAAAAGGGAGGCCCGCAAAGGCCTCCCTTTTTTATTCAAGAATCGCTACAAATCCCCTGTGGGAGCGGGCTTGCTCGCGAAGGCGGTGTGTCATTCAACCTATGTGTTGGTGGACACACCACTTTCGCGAGCAAGCCCGCTCCCACAGTTTGAACGGTGTTGCCTTTAGATGTGGGACAATACCCGCCACTTTCAGCCATACCCGAATCGATCACACCCATGAACGCCCCCCGCACACCCAAACCAGCGCGCAAGAAGCCTGATGCCGCGACCCCGGCCAAAGCCGTCGAGCCGCGTGAAAAGGCCAGCCTGCACCCGCGCAATCGCCACCAGGGTCGCTACGACTTCCCGGCGCTGATCAAGACCACGCCGGAACTGGCGAAATTCGTGATCACCAACCCGTACGGCAAGGAAAGCATCGACTTCGCCAGCCCCGACGCGGTGCGCGTGTTCAACCGGGCGCTGCTCAAGGCGTTCTATGGCATCGAGCATTGGGACATTCCGGCGGACTACCTGTGCCCACCGGTCCCGGGCCGTGCCGATTACGTGCATTTCCTCGCCGACCTGCTGGCGAGCATGAACGACGGCAAGGTGCCGCGCGGTGCGATCGTCAACGTGCTGGACATCGGCATGGGTGCCAACTGTGTGTATCCGCTGATCGGTAACAGCGAATACCGCTGGCACTTCCTCGGTTCGGAAATCGACCCGACCGCCGTGGCTGCCGCCCGAGCCATCGTCCAGTCCAACGGGCTGAACAAAGTGATCCAGCTGCGCCAGCAGGAAAACCGCAAGCACATCCTGATCGGCTTGCTGGAGCCGGGCGAGCGCTTCGACCTGACCATGTGCAACCCGCCGTTCCACGCTTCGATGGAAGAGGCGACCAAGGGCAGCGAGCGCAAATGGCGCGCACTGGGCAAGGCCGACCCGAAACGCAAACTGCCGGTGCTGAACTTCGGTGGTCAGTCCGCCGAACTGTGGTGTGAGGGCGGTGAAGCGCGTTTCGTGACACAACTGATCGCCGAAAGCGCGCACTTCCAGCACAAGGTGCTGTGGTTCAGCACGCTGGTGTCGAAAGCCTCGAACCTGCCCGCCATCGAAACCGCGCTGAAGAAGGCCGGCGTGCTGGAAAGCCAGGTGGTGGAGATGTCGCAAGGGCAGAAACAGAGCCGCTTTGTGGCGTGGACCTTCCAGACCAAGTCCGAGCAGCAGATCTGGCGGCGCGAGCGCTGGACGCGCTGAGACACTGCTGATCACCTGTGGGAGCGAGCCTGCTCGCGAAGGCGGCGTGTCAGTTAACTTCATTATTGACTGACACAGCGCTTTCGCGAGCAGGCTCGCTCCCACATTGGATTGCGTGGCGCCGCCAAATCGCAGACACAAAAAAACCGTGCCCGGATCGCTCCGGTGCACGGTTTTTTTATCGCTGCGTCTTACTTGTTCACAGCGTCGGTCAGGCCTTTGGCCACAACCAGCTTGATCACTTTCTTGGCAGGGATTTCGATGGCAGCGCCAGTCGAAGGGTTACGGCCAGTGCGGGCAGGACGCTCGGTCACTTTCAGCTTGCCGATACCTGGCAAGGTGATTTCGCCGCCGTTTTCCAGCTGATCGGCAACGATTTGGCCCAGTTGGTCCAGAGCGTTACGCGCGGTGGTTTTCGGCGCGTCGATAGCTTCAGCGATGTCGGCGATCAGTTGGTCTTTAGTAAGAGCCATGTAGTGTTCCTTCCCTATCAAATTCATATGGATTGCAGAGTGCAGTGTCAGCCATCGAGCCCGATCTTCTGGATCTGGCACCCTCGGCGATAACCACGACGAGTCGGGTTATAGATGCCGAAATCAGGGTTTGGTTCGACCTGACAAATGCTGATTGCACGCTTAACGCAGTGACTTCGCGTAAGACCGGGCAAAACTAGCACAGAGACGGGGAAATATCCGCCTCTAGCTACCCATTTGGTCAGGTTTATTGCTCTAAATCGGTAAAAAACTGCATAAGGGCACCCACCCGCCCTGGATTTGCCCTTCACCCCGCGCCAAAACCAGTGGTTGCGGTACACTGGGCGCTTTTTCGGGGGAGCCTGCCCTCCTCCCTTCCACCAGCCGAGAAGCCCATGCCGATCCGTCATTGCATCGTCCACCTGATCGACAAAAAACCCGACGGCACGCCCGCAGTTCTGCACGCCCGTGACTCTGAACTGGCTGAGTCCGCGGCCATCGAGAACATGCTCGCCGACCTCAACGAGAGCTACAACGCCAAACAGGGCAAAGCCTGGGGCCTGTTCCACCCGGAATCCGGTGCGTTCCCGTTCAGCGGCTGGCTGAAGGAATACATGGAAGGCGGCAAGGACTTCGCCGCGTTCAGCAAAGTCGCGGTCGAGCATCTGCAGAAGTTGATGGAAGAGTCGAACCTGTCGGTCGGCGGCCACGTGCTGTTCGCCCACTATCAGCAAGGCATGACCGACTACCTGGCGATTGCCCTGCTGCACCACAGCGAAGGCGTGGCGGTGACCGATGAGCTGGACGTGACGCCGTCGCGTCACCTCGACCTCGGCCAGCTGCACCTGGCGGCGCGGATCAACGTCTCCGAGTGGCAGAACAACAAGCAGTCCAAGCAGTACATCTCGTTTATCAAGGGCAAGAACGGCAAGAAGGTTTCGGAATACTTCCGCGACTTCATCGGCTGCCAGGAAGGTGTCGATGGCCCGGGCGAGACACGCACGCTGCTCAAGGCCTTCAGCGACTTCGTCGAGAGCGAAGACCTGCCGGAAGACTCCGCCCGCGAAAAAACCAAGACCCTGGTCGATTACGCCAGCAGTCAGGCCAAGCTCGGCGAGCCGATGGGCCTGGAAGAGCTGTCGGAGCTGATCGACGAAGAACGGCCGAAAGCCTTCTACGATCACATCCGCAACAAGGACTATGGCCTGTCGCCGGAGATTCCGGCGGACAAACGCACCCTTAACCAGTTCCGCCGCTTCACCGGCCGCGCCGAAGGCCTGTCGATCAGCTTTGAAGCGCACCTGCTGGGTTCGAAGATCGAGTACGACGAAGAGGCTGGCACCCTGATCATCAAGGGCCTGCCAACCTCGCTCACCGATCAGCTCAAGCGCCGCAACTGATGCTCGGCAATGTGCTGAAGAAGGTTGCGCTGGTTCTGCTGGTGGTGGTGATCTATCAGAACTGGGGCAAGATCGAGCGGGTGTTCAACCCGTCGCAGATGGTCTCTGAACAGGTTCGCGCCAACGCCCATGTCGTGCTGTATGCCACCGACTGGTGCGGCTACTGCAAGCAGACCAAGCGCTTTCTCGACAGCAAGGGGATTCCTTTCAGGGAATTTGATATCGAGAAGAACGCCGAGGCGCGCAAGGCGTATGAGGCGCTGGGTGGGCGCGGGATTCCGCTGATCGACGTGAATGGCACGTTGATTCGCGGGTTCGACCCGGACGAGATCCTCGCCGCCCTGAAATAACACAACTCCTCTGTGGTGAGGGGATTTATCCCCGATCGGCGGCGAAGCCGTCGCAAAATCTGCTTGGTAGGGCGTGCAGTTTTTTGGGGGCGCTTCGCGCCCCATCGGGGATAAATCCCCTCACCACAATTGCCCCCCAAGCAAAGGCCGCTTGCTGATCAGCGAGCTTCGATGCGGAAACCAAAGCGCGGGAAGTGCACATGCACCACGCCGCCACGCGGGTCTTCACGGCGCAGGATCAGCTCTTCGCGGCCAGCAAACAGCAACTCACCCACCACCGGATCAACCCCGTAATCTGTCGCGGCAATCGCCACCTGCTGCCCGGCCTTGAAACCGTTCGGATCGACAAACTGCTCATCCGGCAGCGCCGCCGGCGTCGAACTGCGCGCCACTTCCAGCGCCTCCTCGGCAGTCATTTCGCTCGCGGCACCATGACCAAAGCCCAGCACACGGCCCAGCCAGGCAGTCACGGCCGGATATTCATCGACCAACGGCGCAGTGACGTGCGTCGCCTTGAGGAACCACAGTGGATGCGCCAGGGCGAAGTCGGCAATCGACGGCTCACCGAACAGGAAGTCGCCCTGCTCGCGCTGCAACTGCTGCTCAAGCCGCTCCATGAGCGTTGGCCATTGGTGCTTGGCCTGTTCGGCCGACAGCCGCGTGGCGCTGCCGCCACTGAACAGCCCGGCACGGTCAGCGATAAAGGCCTTGATCGCTTCCGGCGGCAACTTGCCGAAGCGCACCGCGACCGATTCCGGCTGGGACACCAGGCTGACCGCATGCTGGAACACCACCGAATCGGCCCAAGCGGCGAAGCTGGCGCTGGTCATTTCCTGGCCTTCCGGGAAAAACGCCGGCAGGGCTTTTTCCTGCTCCAGACGACGGGCAATCAACGATGTGTCGCAATAGATGTCGGCGCCGATCTGCAACACCGGGGTCTTGCGGTAGCCGCCAGTCAGCGCGGTCAGATCCGGCTTGGGCATCACCGGCGAAATGTGCACCGAGCGCCACGACAAGCCTTTGAAGCCCAACAGCAGACGAGCCTTTTCGGCAAATGGAGAGGTCGGGTAATGATGCAGAATCAACTCGGACATGCTCGGCTCCGCCGCACAGAAAGTGAGTCCGCAGCTTAGCGTGCATTTGATTAGCAGCCTACAGATCTGCCTGATGAGAACCAATCAGTCAGATTGATAAGACGCGACCAGGCATTCCTTGGCGCTCTTGCGCAGTTTTTTGATCAGCCGTTCCTGACGCAACGCGTCGCTCTTGTCGCGGCAACGCTCGGTGTAGACCAGCGCCATCGCCGGGCTGGACAGGAAGAAGCGTGCGCCCTTGCCGCTTTGATGCTTGGCGAAGCGGCGCACCGGGTCGTCGCTGATCCCGCAGTACAGCGAACCGTTGGCCGCGCGCACGAGGTAGACGAACCAGGCCTTGCTCACTGGCTCGACGACTTCAACCGGTTTTTCGCTGAGGCTGGTCACTTCGGGATCTGGACGTGTAGGAAACAGGCCGCGATCTTATCAGCGAGTAGCCTGAAATGCCTTCAGACCTTTAAGCGCCTGCGCCCGGACCGCGTTGCGCACCAGCGGAGTCCAGCCGAGCAGCAGGCCTTTGAAGCCCAACGCCTGCCGCGACCAGCGCCACAGGTCGAAGTGATCGTGGTGCTCGCAGATCTTGCCGTCGCGAAAGACGAAGCGCGCCTGGATATCGTTGATCACCACGTTGCCAGTCTGGCTGAACAGGTAAGTGGCCACCCAGTGCGCGCCGCCGCTGCGCTCGTCGGCGCGGACATTGTCGAAGGTCAGGGAGAAGTCCTTGGCGCGGGTGGTGAGCATGCGCCACATGTCGCCGGCATCGCGCCCGCGCAGTTCACCGAAGGCCGGATCGCTGAACACCACATCGTCGGTATAGCAGGCGGCCATGGCCTCGGCGTCGAGGCGCTGGAAGGCCTGGTAGAAGCGGGTGATCAGGGCGGCGTGGGCTTCGCTCATGGGCAAACTCCGGAAATGGACAGATTGCCAGCACGATAAGCTGCAAATCGCAGAAACACTATCGGCATTCGCAAAGCGAATACCATGCAAGATTTAAAGCACCGCAAAAACTGTGGGAGCGAGCCTGCTCGCGAAGAGGCCGGCACATTCAACACGATCGGTGCCTGAACCACTGTCTTCGCGAGCAGGCTCGCTCCCACATGAGATATCACTGGCCCAAAAAAAGGGTTACGCGTCAGATCTTTTCGCTTTGCACTTGCACGTACAGCGCCCGGCCGGCACCAAGGCCGGCAATGATCGCACCGGTGCCAATGATGCCGAAGATCCAGCCCACCGCATTCCAGCCGCCGGTCCAGTCATGCACCACGCCGACCGCGAACGGCCCCATCGACGCCAGGGTGTAGCCGAAGCCCTGGGACATGCTCGACAGGTTCGCCGCCACATGCGAATCCCGCGAGCGCAGCACGATCAGGGTCAGCGCCAGACTGAACGTACCGCCCTGCCCCAGCCCCAGCAGAATCGCCCAGCCCCAGAGCCCTTCAATCGGCGCATACAGGCAACCGAACAGACCACCGAGGGTCAGCGCCATCACCACCACGATCGCCAGCCGCTGATCCTTGCCACGGGTCGCCAGCCACGGCGCAGCCAGCGAACTGGCGAGCTGGATGATCACCGAACCGGACAGCACCAGGCCGGCCTGGGTCGGAGTCAGGCCGCGGCCGATCAGAATCGACGGCAACCAGCCGAACACGATGTACGCCAGCGACGATTGCAGGCCCATGTACAAGGTCACTTGCCACGCCAGCGGATCAAGCAGCAGACCTTTCACCCGATAGGCGACGTTGTGCGCGCCGTGTTTCTGCCCGACCTGCGGCAGCCAGAACAACGCCGCCACCAGCGCCGGGATTACCCAGAAGCCCAGGCCCAGTGCCCAGCTGTGGTCGAAGTGTTCGCTCAACGGCACGGTGGAACCCGCGGCCATTGCCGCGCCCAGGCACAGGGCCATGGTGTACACGCCGGTCATGGTCCCGGCGTGTCTGGCGAAGTCGCGTTTGACGATGCCCGGCAGCAGCACGCCGATAATGCCGATGCTCGCACCGCCAAGCACGCTACCTGCAAACAGCCCGATCTCACCGAAGTTGCTGCGCACAATGATGCCGGCGGCCAAGGTCAGCAGAATCCCCAGCACCACCCGTTCAGCGCCGAAACGCCGCGCCAGTATCGGCGCCAGCGGTGCGAACAGGCCCAGGCACAGCACCGGCAACGTGGTCAGCAAACCGGCCTGAGCCGCAGACAGGCCAAGGCTTTTCGACACTTCGCTGAGCAGCGGCGCCATGCTCGACAGCGCCGGGCGCAGGTTCAGCGCCACCAGAATCAGCCCCAGCAGCAACAGCCACGGCCGGCGCACCAGCGGATGGCTTTGCTGTACTTGTTCGTCGTCGGCCTCGGCGTCGATCAGCAGCTCTTCGAGTTCTGCCGTGCGCTTGGGGGTTGAAAAGTTTTTCTCGCTTTCAAGGTTCATTGATCAACTGCCTCGATATGGCTTTGGCCCGTTCCGGGTCGCGTTGTTCGACGGCATCGAGCAACTCGATGTGCAGGTCGAACACTTCCTGACGGCGCGGGACGATGTTCAGCGTCTGGCGCAATTGCGCGCCGACGATACTGGAGAAATAGCGATACAACTCGCTGAGGGTGGGGTTGTGCGCGGCGTCCACCAGACGGCGGTGGAACACCAGATCGCAGGCAATGTAAGTGTCGAGATCGCCGTGGTAGTGGCTGCCGCTGGTGCCGAGCGCTTCGCGCAGTGCGAGCAGGTCTTCATCGGTGCGGCGCAGCGCGGCCAGGCCAATCGCCTCAACTTCGAGGATGTGCCGGGTCTCGCGCGCCTGCTCCAGCGAGCAACGGGACAACGCCTTGAGCGTGTCCATCGGATCGACCACTGCGCGCAGATAACTGCCGTCGCCCTGCCGGATTTCGATCAACCCGGAAAACGCCAGCACGCGCATGGCTTCGCGCACCGTGTTGCGGCTGATGCCCAGTTCGGCGCACAACTCAGGCTCAGTCGGCAGCCGTTCGCCGACGTGCCACACGCCATCGCTGATGCGCTGACGCAACTGATCCAGAGCCTGATCGACCAGGGATCGCTTGATCAAAGGTGAGATGTCTGTCATGAAATTCGCCCTTTCATCCAATCATAGGATGAATTTTCTGACATGGTAGTCAGGCAGCCGAATCGGCACAAGGGGCAAATCGCGGGCAAAAAAAACCCGGAACAGGTCCGGGTTTATTTCACTGGCTGATTTCGATCAATGCAGGATCTGGCTCAGGAACAGCTTGGTGCGGTCATTCTGCGGGTTGTCGAAGAAGTCGTTCGGCGCCGCCTGTTCGACGATTTCGCCCTTGTCCATGAAGATCACACGGTTGGCCACGGTGCGGGCGAAGCCCATTTCGTGGGTCACGCAGAGCATGGTCATGCCGTCTTCGGCGAGACCGATCATGGTGTCCAGCACCTCTTTGACCATCTCCGGGTCGAGGGCCGAAGTTGGTTCGTCGAACAGCATGATTTTCGGTTTCATGCACAGCGCGCGGGCAATCGCCACACGCTGTTGCTGACCGCCGGACAGTTGCCCCGGGAATTTATGCGCCTGCTCCGGAATGCGTACGCGCTCCAGATAATGCATGGCGATTTCCTCGGCCTTGCGCTTGGGCATCTTGCGCACCCACATCGGCGCCAGCGTGCAGTTCTGCAGGATGGTCAGGTGCGGGAACAGGTTGAAGTGCTGGAACACCATGCCGACTTCGCGACGGATCGCTTCGATCTGCTTGAGGTCGTTGGTCAGCTCCACGCCGTCGACAACGATGCGCCCCTGCTGGTGCTCTTCCAGACGGTTGAGGCAGCGGATGGTGGTCGATTTGCCGGAACCCGACGGGCCGCACAGGACGATGCGCTCGCCCTGTTTGACGTTGAGGTTGATGTCTTTCAGCACGTGGAACTGGCCGTACCACTTGTTCACGCCCTGCATCTGGATAATGCCTTCAGGGCCGACAGGCTTTTTGATTGCTTCGCTCATTTACAGAGAACTCCTAACGCTTGTGGCCAGTGTCGAGCTTGCGTTCCAGATGCATGGAATAGCGCGACATACCAAAACAGAAAATCCAGAACACCAGGGCGGCGAATACGTAGCCTTCGGTGGCCATGCCCAGCCATTTCGGGTCGGCAGCGGCTTGCTTGACGCTGTTGAGCAGGTCGAACAGGCCGATGATGATCACCAGGCTGGTGTCCTTGAACAGCGCAATAAACGTGTTGACGATGCCGGGGATTACCAGCTTCAAGGCTTGCGGCAGAATCACCAGGCCCATGGCGCGCCAGTAACCGAGGCCCATCGCCGCTGCCGCTTCGTACTGACCTTTGGGGATCGCTTGCAGACCGCCGCGCACCACTTCGGCAACGTAGGCCGACTGGAACAGGATCACCCCGATCAGCGCCCGCAGCAGCTTGTCGAAGTTCATGCCTTCGGGCAGGAACAGCGGCAGCATCACCGAGGACATGAACAGCACCGTGATCAACGGCACGCCGCGCCAGAACTCGATGAAGGTCACGCAGACCACACGAATCGCCGGCATGTTCGAGCGCCGGCCCAGCGCCAGAATGATCCCCAGCGGCAAGGCGCCGGCGATACCCACGGTGGCGATGACCAGGGTCAGCATCAGACCGCCCCACTGGCTGGTCGCCACGGCGTCGAGGCCGAACACGCCACCGTGCAGCAGGCACCAGGCGACAATCGGGTAGATCACCAGGAAGCTCAGGCCGTACACAGCTTTGTGTGCCACGCGTTTGATGAACAGCGGTGCCACGCCGATCACCGCCAGCCACACGGTCAGGTCAACGCGCCAGCGCAGTTCCGCCGGGTAATAGCCGTACATGAACTGGCCGAAACGCTGCTGAATGAACACCCAGCAGGCGCCGTCCTTGGTGCAGTCGGCGCGGGTGGTGCCGACCCAGTTGGCATCGAGAATCGCCCAACTGAGGATCGGTGGTACCACGAGGTAGATCAGATAAAACGCAAACAGGGTCAGCAGGGTGTTGAGCCAGCTGGAAAACATGTTCGCGCGTATCCATGCCATCGGGCCGAAGACCTTGGCCGGCGGTGGCATGTCGGGTTTGAAAGTATGGGTTGTCATGCGCGTTTCCTCACCGCTCGATCAGCGCAATGCGCTTGTTGTACCAGTTCATCAGCAGGGAAATGCTGATACTGATCGCCAGGTACACGCTCATGGTGATGGCAATGACTTCGATCGCCTGACCGGTCTGGTTGAGCACGGTGCCGGCGAACAGCGAAACCATTTCCGGATAACCGATACCGGCAGCCAGCGACGAGTTCTTCGCCAGGTTCAGGTATTGGCTGGTCAGCGGCGGAATGATCACTCGCAGGGCTTGCGGAATGATCACCTTGCGCAGGGTCGGGCCGTTGCGCAGGCCGAGCGAACGCGCCGCTTCGGTCTGGCCATGGCTGACCGACTTGATCCCGGAACGGACGATCTCGGCGATAAACGCTGCGGTGTACACGGTCAGGGCGAGGGTCAGCGCCAGCAGTTCCGGGATCAGCACCCAGCCGCCGACGAAGTTGAAACCCTTGAGTTGCGGCATTTCCCAGTGCAGGGGTGCGCCGAAGATCAGCGCGCACAAGGTCGGGATCACCAGCAGGATCGCCAGACCGGTCCAGAACTTGTGGAACGGGACGCCGGTGTCTTCGAAACGCTTGTTGGCCCAGCGGCACATCAGCACGATGGCGACAATGGCCAGCACCACGCTGATGAAGAACGCCCAGAAGCCGTCAGCCATTTGCGCGGCCGGCATGTTCAGGCCACGGCTGCTGACGAAGAAGGTGTCGCCGAAGTTGTGGCTGTTGCGCGGTCCCGGCATGGTCAGGAATACCGCGAAGTACCAGAACAGGATCTGCAGCAGCGGCGGAATGTTGCGGAACACTTCCACGTACACGGTCGCCAGTTTGCTGATGATCCAGTTCGGCGACAGCCGCGCCACACCGATGATGAAGCCCAGCAGGGTCGCCAGGATCACGCCGATGAAGGTCACCAACAGGGTGTTGAGCAGGCCGATCACGAACACCCGAGCGTAACTGTCCGCTTCGGTGTAGGAGATCAGGTGCTGAGCGATGCCGAACCCGGCACTGCGCTCCAGAAAGCTGAAACCGGAAGTGATGCCCCGGTGCTGCAGGTTGGTCTGGGTGTTGTCGAACAGATACCAGCCCATGGCGACCACCGCCACGACGGTGATGATCTGAAACAGCCACGCACGCACTCGCGGATCGCTGAGGCTGAGCCTCTGCTTTGGTGCGCCGATTGAATTTTGCATGAAGTGCCCCGGAAGAAATGGAACAGAACATCACCCGGCGGTTGGCCCGCCGGGTGATAGAACCATTAGCGCACTGGTGGTGCGTACTGAATGCCGCCGTTGGTCCACAGCGCGTTCAGGCCACGGTCGATTTCCAGCGGAGTGCTCTTGCCGAGGTTTTTCTCGAAGATTTCACCGTAGTTACCGACCTGCGAAACGATTTTCACAACCCAGTCCTTCGGCAGTTTCAGGTCTTTGCCGTATTCACCGTCAGCACCCAGCAGACGAGCGACGTCCGGGTTCTTGGTGGATTTGGCTTCTTCCAACACGTTTTTCGAGGTCACGCCGGCTTCTTCAGTGTTCAGCAGCGCGTAGCCAACCCAGCGAACGATCGCCAGCCACTCGTCGTCGCCGTTACGTACGACCGGGCCCAGTGGTTCTTTGGAGATGGTTTCCGGCAGCACCACGTAGTCTTTTGGCGAAGCCAGTTTGCTGCGCTGTGCGTACAGCTGCGACTTGTCGGAGGTCAGCACGTCGCAACGACCGGATTCCAGCGACTTGGCGCTTTCATCGGAGGTATCGAAAGTGATCGGGGTGTACTTCAGGCCGTTGGCGCGGAAGTAGTCGGACACGTTCAGTTCGGTGGTGGTACCGGCCTGGATGCAGATGGTTGCACCGTCCAGTTCCTTGGCACTTTTCACGCCCAGCTTGTTGTTGGCCAGGAAGCCCACGCCGTCGTAGTAAGTGATGAAGCCCGGGAATTTCAGGCCCATGCCGGCGTCACGCGAGCTGGTCATGGTGGTGTTGCGCGAGAGCAGATCGATTTCGCCGGACTGCAACGCGGTGAAGCGCTCCTTGGCGTTCAACTGGCTGAACTTGACCTTGTTGGCGTCGCCGAATACGGCAGCGGCCACAGCGCGGCAGACGTCAGCGTCGATCCCGAGGATCTTGCCCGAAGCGTCCGGCACCGAGAAACCCGGCAGACCGTCGCTCACGCCACATTGCACGAAACCTTTCTTCTGCACGGCATCCAGGGTTGCACCCGCCTGAGCGAACCCGCTGACGCCGAGTACTGCTGCTGCAGTCACGACCGCCAGAGTGGATTTCAACATCTTCATTCAAACCTCCAGTTTTGCTCTTGTTGTGTCGGAGCTTGAGTCCAGTCGCACCCTTTTGAGGCGTTGTTGACCCGTGTTGGCTTTTTTTGGGGTCAACCGACGTAAGACCTTCGCTATGAGTCTAGTAGGAGAAAATCCACATCATGGACAACTCACTTCTCACCAATCGGCCGAACGGGCTGTAGCCCTTTCACGTTCGCTTTGCCCGTAGCGGCCATTGGCGAACATCCATCACCGGATTCTTTGCAATCCCGTCGCAAGACGTACACTGATAGTGTTACCGCAAGGCGTAGGACGCTTCGTACAGAATCCTCCATAGCAAAGCCCGTACCACACCGCTTGCTGAAGCGATTGCGCGACAGGTCAATAGCAAAACTTGTAGCCTTGCGACATCTTCTTAACGGATCGACCGGACGCGCACCTCAATCACGCACTTATTGAGAGCGCCCGCACATTTTTGGAGCAGCCATGACCGAGCCCCTGATTCTTCAACCCGTAAAGCCTGCAGACGCCTGCGTGATCTGGCTGCACGGCCTCGGCGCGGACCGCTATGACTTCTTGCCGGTCGCCGAAGCGCTGCAGGAAAGCCTGCTGAGTACGCGCTTCGTATTGCCGCAAGCGCCTACCCTGCCCGTCACCATCAATGGTGGTTACGAGATGCCGAGCTGGTACGACATAAAGGCCATGAGCCCGGCGCGGTCGATTGATCGTGAGCAGTTGGAAGCGTCGGCGGATCGCATCATTGAATTGATCGAAAAGGAGCGCGCCAGCGGAATAGACGCTTCGCGGATTTTTCTCGCCGGGTTTTCCCAAGGCGGCGCCGTCGTTCTGCACACCGCTTATATAAAGTGGCAAGGCCCGTTGGGTGGCGTACTTGCCCTCTCCACCTATGCCCCGACCTTCACTGACGAGATGGAGCTTTCAGCCAGTCAGCAGCGTATTCCCGCGCTGTGCCTGCACGGCCAGTTCGACGGCGTGGTGCAGAACTCGATGGGGCGCAGCGCCTATGAGCATTTGGTGAAGCATGGTGTCACCGTGACATGGCAGGAATACCCAATGGAGCACGAAGTGTTACCCGAAGAAATTCGCGACATCGGCGTCTGGCTGGCTGAACGCCTGCGTTGATCGTTTCAGCTGCATCGCCCCTTTGATCATCCCACTACGCCGCGCCCGTTTCTTGCATTACACTGGCCGGCGTACATTCCTTAACCAATTGATGAGATGACCGTGCTCAAAGCACTCAAGAAAATGTTCGGTAAAAGCGAGGCTGAGCAGCTCGCGCCAGTCCCCAGTGCGCCGTCGCACGCCCCCGGCCCTCGCAGCGATGCGCCCAAGGCTGAACGTCCGGCTCCGGTAGCGACACCCCAGCCTGAGCCGCAACCTGCCGTCGCCACCGAACCGGTCCGCGCCGAAGCGCCGAAACCACCCCGGCCGCGCCGCGAACCGAAGCCCAAGGCACCGGTCATTCCCTGGAAACTCGAAGATTTCGTTGTCGAACCCCAGGAAGGCAAAACCCGCTTTCACGATTTCAAGCTCGCTCCGGAACTGATGCACGCCATCCAGGACCTGGGCTTCCCGTACTGCACGCCGATCCAGGCGCAGGTGCTGGGTTTCACCCTCGCCGGCAAAGATGCCATCGGCCGCGCGCAGACCGGTACCGGCAAGACCGCCGCGTTCCTGATCTCGATCATCACTCAGTTGCTGCAGACGCCGCCGCCGAAAGAACGCTACATGGGTGAACCCCGTGCGCTGATCATCGCGCCGACCCGCGAGCTGGTGGTGCAGATCGCCAAGGATGCTGCAGACCTGACCAAGTACACCGGCCTCAACGTGATGACGTTCGTTGGCGGCATGGACTTCGACAAGCAGCTCAAGCACCTCGAAGCGCGCCACTGCGACATCCTCGTCGCCACCCCGGGCCGTCTGCTCGACTTCAACCAGCGCGGCGACGTGCATCTGGACATGGTCGAAGTGATGGTGCTGGACGAAGCCGACCGCATGCTCGACATGGGCTTCATCCCGCAAGTGCGGCAGATCATTCGCCAGACCCCGCCGAAGTCCGAGCGTCAGACCCTGCTGTTCTCCGCGACCTTCACCGAAGACGTGATGAACCTGGCCAAGCAATGGACCACCGATCCGGCAATCGTTGAAATCGAAGTCACCAACGTGGCCAACGAAAACGTCGAGCAGCACATCTATGCCGTGGCCGCGGCTGACAAATACAAACTGCTCTACAACCTGGTCAACGACAACGGTTGGGAACGCGTGATCGTCTTCGCCAACCGCAAGGACGAAGTGCGCCGCATCGAAGAGCGCCTGGTGCGCGACGGCATCAACGCCGCGCAACTGTCCGGCGACGTGCCGCAGCACAAGCGCATCAAGACCCTTGAAGGCTTCCGCGAAGGCAAGATCCGCGTGCTGGTGGCCACCGATGTCGCCGGTCGCGGCATCCACATCGACGGCATCAGCCACGTGATCAACTTCACCCTGCCGGAAGTGCCGGACGACTACGTACACCGCATCGGCCGTACCGGTCGCGCGGGCGCCGACGGTGTATCGATCAGCTTCGCCGGCGAGGACGACTCCTACCAGTTGCCGTCGATCGAAGAAAAACTCGGTCGCAAGATCAGCTGCGAAACACCGCCGACGCACCTGTTGCGCGCTGTTGAACGCAAGCGTCCGCAGCCGCAGTAAACGCCCCGTAACGCAAAAAGCGCAGCCGGCAACGGACTGCGCTTTTTTTTGCCCGGCGTTTTCAACAGGCGCTTGCGGTAGATAACTAAAAGTCCATAATGGACAAATTAGTTTACATCCAGACCGTGGAGCCTGACATGACCAGTACACCCTACGTGATCGACCATACCCAGGCCCGCGAGCTGCTGGCGCGCATCGACGTGCCGCAGATCCTGCGCAAACTGTTCCGCGACCTCGCCGCCGGCCACGCCGTGCAACCGGCGCAGCAGTTGGTGGAGTTTCCGCAGGGCGCCGGCGACTTCATCAATTATCTGGGGGTGCTGGCCGAGGACGGCGTGTACGGGGTCAAGACCTCGCCGTACATCGTCCGCGAGCAAGGGCCACTGGTGACAGCGTGGACCCTATTAATGTCGATGAAAACCGGCCAACCGCTGCTGCTTTGCGATGCCGGCGAGCTGACCACCGCACGCACTGCAGCGACCACCGCCGTTGCAGTCGATGCCCTCGCCCCGCTGAATGCCCAACGACTGGCGATCATCGGCAGCGGCAAGGTTGCCCAGGCTCATTTGCATTACGTGAAAGGTCTGCGCGACTGGCAGAACATCAGCGTGTATTCGCCGAGCCTGTCTGAAGACGCTGAAACCCGGGCGCTGCTGAAAGAGATCTACCCGGGGGTGAAGATTGCCGACAGCCGCGATGTCGCCCTCACAGACGCGGACGTGATCATGCTCTGCACCTCGTCCGCCGGCCCGGTCATCGACCCGGCCAGCTTGAGCAAACCGGCGCTGATCACCTCGATCAGCACCAACGCGCCACGCGCCCATGAGGTGCCGCCGCAGAGCCTGGGCGACATGCAAGTGTTCTGTGACTATCGGCTGACCACGCCGGGCTCGGCCGGTGAGATGTTGATCGCGACCGAGCAGCATGGCTGGGACAAGTCTGCGATTGTCGGTGACCTCGCCGACCTGCTCAGCGAGAAAGTGCCGCGCCCTGATTACGACCGTCACGTATTTTTCCGTTCAATTGGCCTGGGCCTGGAAGACATTGCGCTGGCGAATGCGGTTTATCAATTAAATAACTGACACCACACATCCCATTGTGGGAGCGAGCCTGCTCGCGAATGCGGTCTGACATTCACCGAAGATGTCGACTGATACACCGCTTTCGCGAGCAGGCTCGCTCCCACAGTGGACTAGTGAACGCCTTGATATTGCGTAAACACCGGAGACCTTTCATGAGCCAGGCAGACTTCATCATCATCGGCGGCGGGATTGCCGGTGCTTCCACCGGTTTCTGGCTGTCGCCCCACGCCAAAGTGATCGTGCTCGAACGTGAATCGCACCCGGCCTATCACTCCACCGGGCGTTCTGCCGCGCTGTACACCGCCGCCTACGGTACGCCGCAGGTGCGCGCGCTGACGCTGGCCAGCCGCGAGTTTTTCGACCATCCGCCAAGCGGCTTCTGCGAGCATCCATTGCTCACGCCGCGTGGCGAAATGACCGTGGACTTCAGCGGTGACGCCGCCGAGCTGAACAACCAGTACCTCAGCGCCAAAGCCACAGTGCCAGAAATGCAGCTGCTCAGCGCCGACGAAGCCTGCGCCCGTCTGCCGATCCTGCGTCGGGAAAAAGTCCACGGCGCGATCTACGATCCGACCGCCAGCGACATCGACACCGACGCCCTGCATCAGGGCTACCTGCGCGGTATCCGCCGCAACAACGGCCAAGTGCACACCGATTGCGAAGTGCTGGGCCTGACGCGCGACGCCGCTGGCCTCTGGCAGGTGCAAACCAACGGTCAGACCTTCAGCGCGCCGGTCATCATCAACGCCGCCGGCGCCTGGGCCGACCAGATCGGCGCACTGGCTGGCGCCCAGGCGCTGGGCTTGCAACCCAAGCGCCGCGCAGCGTTCATTTTCGCCGGCCCCGAGGGCGTGGACATTCATCACTGGCCGATGTTGGTCAGCCTCGACGAATCGTTCTACATGAAGCCCGACGCCGGGATGTTCCTCGGCTCGCCGGCCAACGCCGACCCGGTCGAACCGCATGACGTGCAACCGGAAGAGCTGGACATCGCCATGGGCATCTATCAGATCGAAGAGGCTACGACCCTGACCATTCGCCGCCCGACCCGCACCTGGGCCGGACTGCGCAGCTTCGTCGCCGACGGTGATCTGCTCAGCGGTTTCGATCCGCAGGTGCCGGGGCTGTTCTGGGTCGCGGCCCAGGGCGGTTACGGTATTCAGACTTCACCGGCCATGGGCCAGGCCAGCGCGGCATTGGTGCGTGGTCAGCCGTTGCCTGAGTCGTTGCAGCAGTTCGGCCTGAGCAGCGCCATGCTCTCCCCTTCACGACTGCGCTGATACCCCTTGCGGATGACGCGCCCAACGGATTGCGGCACACTCGCAGCGCCCCCGTGCACGGGGGCGCTGACGCCGCCTGGAGCTCCACAATCATGACCGCCCCCGAATTCGATCCGGCACTGGATAACTTCCGTGCCATCGCCGACGCCATCGCCACGCTGTTCTTTCCCCACGCCGAAGTGGTGCTGCACGACCTGCGCACACAGAAGGTCGACTACATCGCCAACAACCTGTCCAAGCGCGAGATCGGCGACGATTCATCGCTTGAAGACATGCTCAGCGAGGAAGTGAGTGAGCGCAACATCGGCCCGTACGAAAAGCTTAATTGGGACGGCCAGAAAATCCGCAGCCTGAGCACCGTGCTGCGCGACGGTGAAGACCGGCCGCTGGCGGTGCTGTGCATCAACCTGAATATTTCGTTATTCGAGAATGCCAAGGCCGCGCTGGATCTGTTCCTGTCGCCGAGCAAACTGATCCCGCAGCCGGATTCACTGTTTCGCGATGACTGGCAGGAACGCATCAACACCTTCCTCCACGCCTGGCTGCGCGAGCGCCAGCTGAGCCTGAATCTGCTGACCCGCGATCACAAGCGCGAACTGGTGCTGGCGCTGCACGCCGAAGGCGCGTTCAAGGGCAAGAGCGCCTCGAACTATGTGGCCAATGTGCTGAACATGGGGCGGGCGACGGTGTACAAGCATTTGAAGGAATTGAAGGGCTGAAGATCTGCATTGGCATTTCCGGCCCCATCGCTGGCAAGCCAGCTCCCACAGTTTTTTTGGTGTACACAAAATCTGTGCACGACTCGGTCACTGTGGGAGCTGGCTTGCCAGCGATAGCGGGCTGTCAGTCGCCGTAAATGTCAGACTTGAAGTACTTCTGGGAAATCTTCTGATACTCGCCACTCGCCCGAATCCCGTCGATGGCCGTGTTCAACTCGCTGACCAGCTCGGTATTTCCCTTGCGCACCGCGATCCCCGCGCCCTCGCCCACGTACTTCGGATCCTTCAGCTCCGGCCCGACAAACGCATAGCCCTTGCCGCGTGGCATCGACAGGAAATCGTTCAGCGGGATGGTGTCGGCGAAAATCGCATCGAGCCGCCCGGCCGCCAGGTCCATGTAGATTTCTTCGTTATTGCCGTAGCGCTTGACGTTGATGCCCTTCGGTTCGAACACCTCGGTAGCATAACGATCGGTGGTGGTGGCGCGCTGCACGCCGACGGTCTTGCCCTTGAGGCTGGCGTATTGGTCATCGACCGTGGCGCCTTCCTTCATCACCAGTCGCGACGACGTGAAGTAGTACTTGTGGGTGAAATCCACCGACTTCTTGCGGTCTTCGTTGATGGTCATCGACGACAGCGCCATGTCGATTTTCTTCACTTTCAGCGAAGGGATCAGGCCATCGAACTCACCCTCGACCCACACGCATTTGACCTTCATCTGTGCGCACAGGGCGTTGCCGATGTCGTAGTCGAAACCGACGATTTCACCCTTGTCGGTTTTCGAAGCGAACGGTGGATAAGCGGCCTCGATGCCGATGCGCAAGGTTTTCTCGGCGGCAAACGAGCTGGTGCACGCCAACAGGCTCAGGGCCAGACCGGTAATCAGGGGGAGTTTCTTCATGTTCGTTCTCTCGCGGGTTGTTGTTGGTTTGGCAAGACGAAGAAGAGCAGCAGGGAGCAGGGAGCTACGAGCGGCAAGATTGACGTTTTTTTGTACTTATAAATCCATGTTGGACTTATATGTACATTCCGTCAATTGGGCGAAGAAAGAGGATTTTGGTGATGCAGGTGACGCCTTCGCGAGCAGGCTCGCTCCCACAGGGGATCTGTAGCGAACACAATATCTGCGTTCATGAAGATCCAATGTGGGAGCGAGCCTGCTCGCGAAGACGGACTTGAAGGCGCTATAAAAACTATTTTTTCCAGCGATCCGCAGCGGCATGATCACTGTCACGCCCCTCAACCCAGCGCGGGCCGTCACTGGTGTTCTCTTTCTTCCAGAACGGCGCGCGGGTTTTCAGGTAGTCCATGACGAAGGCGCAGGCGTCGAACGCCGCCTGGCGATGGGCGCTGGCCGCGCCGACAAACACGATCGGCTCGCCCGGCTCCAGCGCGCCGATGCGGTGCAGCACTTCCAGCTTCAGCAGCGGCCAGCGCTGCTCGGCCTCGACGGCGATCTTGCCGAGGGCTTTTTCGGTCATGCCCGGATAATGCTCAAGGAACATCCCCGCCACATCCAGCCCATCATTGAAGTCGCGCACGTAGCCGACAAAACTTACCACCGCGCCGACACCGACATTTGCCGCGTGCATCGCGTTGACTTCAGCGCCGGGATCGAACGCCGTGGACTGCACCCGAATCGCCATGCCTCAGCCTCCGGTCACGGTGGGGAAAAACGCCACTTCGTCGCCATCGCTCACCGGCTCGTCGAGCTGGCACAGGTCTTCGTTGCGTGCGCACATCAGGTTCTGTTCGCTCAGCACTTCGGCGCCCTCGCGTTGCGCGAGCAGCGCACGCACAGCGTCGACCGTGGCGAAATCGCCTTCGACCTCGACCGAGTCCACGCCCAGCGCTTCACGATAACGGGCAAAGAATTTAACCGTCAGCTTCATGGCTGCTCCGCCTGAAAATGCCCGCTCTTGCCGCCGACCTTCTCCAGCAGACGCACGCTTTCGATGATCATGCCGCGATCCACCGCTTTGCACATGTCATAGATGGTCAGTGCGGCGACGCTGGCAGCGGTCAGTGCTTCCATCTCTACGCCGGTCTGCCCTGACAGCTTGCAGCGGGCGACGATGCGCACGCTGTCGTCACCTTCAGCGCTGAGTTCGACCTTGACCCCGGTGAGCATCAGCGGATGGCACAGCGGGATCAGATCACTGGTTTTCTTCGCCGCCTGAATGCCGGCAATGCGCGCCACGGCAAACACGTCGCCCTTGGGATGGCCGCCGCTGACGATCATCTGCAGGGTTTCGGGGAGCATGCGCACCAGCGCTTGGGCCGTCGCCTCACGGAACGTCACGGCTTTTTCGGTGACGTCGACCATGTTGGCGCGACCTTGGGAATCGAGATGAGTCAGCACGGGATTACTCCTGATCAGGAGCAGGGATTGTAAACCTGTGGGTCAAATTTCCGCATCACTGATTATGAATTCACCACTGTCCCCTGTGGGAGCGAGCCTGCTCGCGAAAGCGGATTCAGATTCACTATAGATGTCGACTGATACACCGCATTCGCGAGCAGGCTCGCTCCCACAGGGGATATGCATTTATCAATAAAAAACCGGGCGGCTTTTGAGCCGCCCGGTTTTGTTGGAAGGGTTACAAATGCGATTCGGCGTATTCGGCCAGAATCGAGCGCGGCACCCCTTGCAGGGTGATGTGCACCCCGTTGGGGAAATCCTTGAAGCGTTCGGTCAGGTAGGTCAGCCCGGAGCTGGTCGCGGACAGGTAAGGGGTATCGATCTGTGCCAGGTTGCCCAGGCACACCACTTTGGAACCGGCGCCGGCCCGGGTGATGATGGTTTTCATCTGATGCGGCGTAAGGTTCTGGCATTCGTCGATCAGGATCAGGCTCTGCTGGAAGCTGCGACCACGAATGTAGTTGAGCGATTTGAACTGCAACGGCACTTTGCTGAGGATGTAATCGACGCTGCCATGGGTGTTTTCGTCATCCATGTGCAAGGCTTCGAGGTTGTCGGTGATGGCGCCCAGCCAAGGCTCCATTTTTTCCGCTTCAGTACCCGGCAGGAAGCCGATTTCCTGGTCCAGGCCCTGCACGCTGCGGGTCGCAATGATCCGGCGATAGCGCTTGCTGACCATGGTCTGCTCGATCGCCGCAGCCAGCGCCAGAATGGTTTTACCGGAACCCGCTGCACCCGACAGGTTGACCAAGTGAATGTCCGGATCCAGCAACGCATACAGCGCCAGGCTCTGGTAGATATCGCGCGGTTTGAGACCCCAGGCTTCCTGGTGCAGCAGCGGTTCCTGATGCAAGTCGAGGATCAGCAGCTTGTCTTCCTGGATTTCCTTGATCCAGCCGACAAAGCCTTGTTCGTCAATGATGAACTCGTTGATGTGCACCGCCGGCAGGTTATCGATCAACTGCACCTGATGCCAGGTGCGGCCGTGATCCTGACGGGTTTCGACCTTGCTCACGCGGTCCCAGAAGGAGCCCGTCATGTTGTGGTAGCCGTTGGGCAGCAGGGACACGTCATCGACCAACTGGTCGGTGCTGTAGTCCTCGGCATCGATCCCGCAGGCGCGCGCCTTGAGGCGCATGTTGATGTCTTTGGTGACCAGCACCACGGCCTTCTTCGGATCACGGGTGTGCAGGTCGATCAACTGGTTGATGATTTTGTTGTCGTTCAGATGCTCGGGCAGAATCAGGTTCGATTCGGCCTGTTTGCTCATCAGAATTGACAGCAAGCCCTTTGGCCCGCCCTTGCCGCGCTGGATCGGCACACCCAGTTCAACGTCCTCGGGGGAGGCATCGCCCAGGGTCTTGTCGATCAGCCGGATCGCCTGGCGGCATTCGGCAGCAACGCTGTGATGGCCGCTCTTGAGCTTGTCCAGCTCTTCGAGCACGGTCATCGGGATCGCGACGTGGTGTTCTTCGAAATTCAGCAGGGCATTTGGATCGTGAATCAATACGTTGGTATCGAGTACATAAAGGATTGGCTGGTTGGAAGAAGGGCTACGTCCGTGATCATCCATACTCGGTCACCTTTGTGGGAGCCATTCGACGCAATACCTGGGCGGTGCTGCGCCTCGAAGTGACTGCCGAATTCATCCACGAGGGCCTGGATGAACTGCACACAAAAGGAGTCTTGGAAGACGCCACCTGTGTTGCAGGTTTCGGCGGTCTGTCTTCGTAATACTCCAAAACCCATGACATAAAAAAGCACTTTGACGGTTTTTTTAAGTTTATTTTGCAGAGTGACGAAAAGCCCTTGGCGGACCGTCCAGACCCCGCTAAAGTCGGAAGTCCGCCTGCATCGAATTCTCTAGAAAAATCGCCCCAAGCCCAATGTTTCCGGGCTTTTTCCGTTTATCAGCGAAACCCGTCCTGACAGTCTTCAAAGCCGATGCCGCTTTGCGCAGTTTGCGTGATCAGCCACGGCAACGCGGTCTTCACCGCATCCTGTTTCATGTTGAAATTGATCACCCCGTGACGCCACAGCAGCATCAGGGTCAGCACCCGCTGCGCACTCTGCGCGCCCTTGAGCTTGCCGGCGCCGTCCTGGGCATCGATGTCCCACAGCGCCACTTGCAGGCCCTGATTGCGGAAGAAGCTGCCGGCATCACTGCGGCGCTGTCCCTCCGGCGGACGGAACAGCGGCACATAGTTCTCCGGCAACTTGTTCTTCACCAGATCAGCGCTGCGGCGCACCGAGTCCTGCCAGTCCTGCCAATAGCTGTGGGAACGGAACTCCCAACCCTGCACGCCCACACACTGTTTCGAGAACTCCGATTGCAGGTTGCTCACCGAGCGATCGGCCAGACGCGCCTGCACATCCTTGCCCAACAGGAAGAACGTGCCGCTGAGATTGGATTTGCGCAAGTAGTCGGCAATCCAGTCGGTGTTGTCCGGCTGCAGATTGGCGGCGCTGTCGAAGCTCAGCAGAAACAGTCGATCGTGCATCTCGTCGCCGTTGCGCTCGTAGTCGCCGAATTGATCGACTTCGCTGCTGGTTTGCGGCGACAGCGCGGCCTTGCGCATCAGCTCGTCCAGATACTGCAGATGAAACAACCGGCTCGGCTCGGCCCACTTGGTGTAATAGCTGTCGTCGCTGACCACGAACTTGGCGGCCTGCTCGCGCAGGGTCGGCAGGTCTTCGACGAGGAAGCAGAACGAGGCATCCTGATCGCAGCTCTGCTGGGCGAAGTTGTAGTTGGCCAACAGACGTTCCCAGAGCCGCTGGCGCAGGCGGCTGATCGCGTCGACGTTGACCGTGCGCAGCCCAAGGCGCTGGGCCAGCGTGGCCTCGTCCAGCGCCTCGGTGCCGAGCAGGCCCCGGGCGAACATGAGGATTTCCGCGCGCGAGGCGACGTCGAACAGCGTCGGGCTGCTCAGTTGCTCCGGCCAGGTGCTGCGATCCAGCGTCGCCACATCGCCCGGCGCCGCCATGGCCCCGAAGCTCAACAGCCACGCGGTGAATAAAAGAACAATGCGCAAAGGGGTGTCTCCATAACCAAACCCGCGCGGCACTATAGCTGATCCCGCACGATTCCCCTCAGCCACTCCGATTCCCTGTGGGAGGGGGCTTGCTCCCGAATGCGGTGTGTCATCCAACAGATGGGCAGGCTGATACGGCCTCTTCGGGAGCAAGCCCCCTCCCACAGGGAAATGTGGCGAGCCGTCGATCACCTATGGGCTTGATAGCTGGAGTCAACCCGGCCAACCCCCTAGAATCGCCCCCACGATTAAAGGAGACGACTTCATGCTGATGGTGATTTCCCCCGCCAAGACCCTCGATTACGAAACACCGCCGGCGACCCAGCGCTTTACCCAGCCGCAATACCTCGATCACTCTCAGGAGCTGATCCAGCAGCTGCGCGAACTGAGCCCGGCACAGATCAGCGAACTGATGCACGTGTCCGACAAGATCGGCGGCCTGAATGCCGCGCGTTTCGGCAGCTGGACGCCCGCCTTCACCCCGGAAAACGCCAAGCAGGCGCTGCTCGCGTTCAAGGGTGACGTGTACACCGGCCTCGACGCGCAATCGTTCAGCGAAGCTCAGTTCGACTATGCGCAAAAGCACTTGCGCATGCTCTCCGGTCTCTATGGCCTGCTGCGTCCGCTGGACTTGATGCAGCCGTATCGTCTGGAAATGGGCACCAAACTGGCCAACGCCCGTGGCAAGGACCTGTACGCGTTCTGGGGTACGCGCATCAGCGAATGGCTCAACGAAGCGCTGGGCGATCAGGGCGACGATGTGCTGCTGAACCTGGCCTCCAACGAGTACTTTTCGGCGGTCAAACGCAGCGCCCTGAACGCGCGGATCATCAACACCGATTTCAAGGACCTGAAGAACGGCCAGTACAAGATCATCAGCTTCTACGCGAAGAAGGCCCGCGGCCTGATGAGCCGTTTCGTGATTCAGGAAAAAATCAATGATCCCGCCCTGCTCAAGCAGTTCGATGTGCAGGGTTATCGCTACAGCGCCGAGCAATCGAAACCGGACAATCTGGTGTTTTTGCGCGACCACGCCCCGGAATAAAGCATGCCCATTGCACGACTCTGTCTATAAAGAGTCGTGCAGCTCGCACGACGTCAAAAATCCCTCGCAGCATTTCGCCGTTTTATTGGCGCCATAAAATCGTCCTGCCCAATTCTAATTTTAGTTTCACTCGACAGCCTCACTTTTTTTCAGTAGTGGCACGTAAATTTTTTTACGGTAGTGGCACAAAACTATCTAGCTCGATTACGCACCGATTAACAAAGGCCCAAATCGAAAGTGCTATCAAATTGAGACCAGTGCCATCTTTGGCAATATTTCAAAAAATTTCAGATTTCGCGATGAGCGGGTAGGAACTATGTCCAAATGCATAGCTCATACCACCGGTAACGATTCTCGCCGAGTTTGTACGAGATAACTTACGCAGAGCGGAGAACCATGTAACCAAGTTGTCACAGCAACTTGCCTAGATGGTTCACTCATCTGATCAACTAACGATGGATAGGTGATACGCACCATAAACATCCTCTACAAGGCCAAGGCTGCGCCCCTGTAATTGTGCTCGCCTGAGCACCCAACCGCTTGATCTACGGGCCTTTCGTCCGACATCAGGTGGACTGAACACATGCACAAGAGTCTTCCAGCAAGAAGATCCGCTGCATAACAGGGCAAGTCATAACAACTAAGGCCTAGTTGCGCACATCTTGAGTGCACTTATTTAGACACTCGGAACTTAGTATGCCTGCACACGGCATTGTGGCGCCTGTATGCCGCACTTTCGAGTGCACTATGACCGCTGAACACCATTAACTCCGGCCATCTAATGGCTTGATAAAACACAGAGGTAATTGCGATGCGCATCAGCATATTTGGTTTGGGTTACGTTGGCGCAGTGTGTGCCGGTTGCCTGTCTGCACGGGGCCATGACGTGGTTGGCGTCGATGTTGCCAAAGACAAGATCGACATGATCAACGCCGGCAAGTCGCCGATTGTGGAACCGGGTCTGGGCGAACTTCTGGCTCAGGGTATCGAGACCGGTCGTCTGCGCGGTACGACCAACTTCGCCGAAGCGATTCGTGACACCGACCTGTCGATGATCTGCGTCGGTACGCCGAGCAAGAAGAACGGCGACCTGGAACTGAACTACATCGAGGCGGTGTGCCGCGAGATCGGTTTCGTACTGCGTGAAAAAACCACCCGCCACACCATCGTGGTACGCAGCACCGTGCTGCCGGGCACCGTCGCCAACGTGGTGATCCCGATCCTCGAAGACTGCTCGGGCAAGAAGGCCGGTGTCGACTTCGGTGTCGCGGTCAACCCGGAATTCCTGCGTGAATCCACCGCGATCAAGGACTACGACCTGCCACCGATGACCGTCATCGGCGAGTTCGACAAAGCCTCGGGCGACGTTCTGCAATCGCTGTACGAAGAACTCGACGCGCCGATCATCCGCAAGGACATCGCGGTCGCCGAGATGATCAAGTACACCTGCAACGTCTGGCACGCGACCAAAGTGACCTTCGCCAACGAGATCGGCAACATCGCCAAAGCGGTCGGCGTCGATGGTCGTGAAGTGATGGACGTGGTCTGCCAGGACAAGACCCTCAACCTGTCCCAGTACTACATGCGCCCGGGCTTCGCCTTCGGTGGTTCGTGCCTGCCGAAAGACGTGCGCGCCCTGACCTACCGCGCAGGTTCGCTGGACGTCGAAGCACCGCTGCTCAACTCGCTGATGCGCAGTAACGAATCGCAAGTGCAGAACGCCTTCGACATCGTTGAAAGCCACGACAAACGCAAAGTCGCCCTGCTCGGTCTGAGCTTCAAGGCCGGTACCGATGACCTGCGCGAAAGTCCGCTGGTGGAACTGGCCGAAATGCTGATCGGCAAGGGCTACGACCTGAGCATCTACGACAGCAACGTCGAGTACGCCCGTGTTCACGGCGCGAACAAGGACTACATCGAGTCGAAGATCCCGCACGTGTCGTCCCTGCTCAACTCGGACTTCGATTCGGTGATCGACAACTCCGACGTGATCATCCTCGGCAACCGCGACGAGAAATTCCGCTCGCTGGCCCAGGAAGCACCGCAAGGCAAACAGGTCATCGACCTGGTCGGCTTCATGGCCAAAGCCACCAACCCGGGTACTCGCACCGAAGGTATCTGCTGGTAAGTCAGCCTTCCGGCCGGGGGATTTGAACCCTCGGCCGGTTCTTCGCCTGCCTTAACCCCATCGGGCCACCCGACAGGCTCGCCCGAGATAGAGACGGATGCAGATTATGCACAGGCTAAAGCACGGCCTACTTCAGGCCGCCGGTTGGCTGTTTTACCTCAGTTTGTTGTTGGGCCTGGCCTTGATGCTGCCCACGTCCACATTCGACTCCGAGTCGAAGGACTTTATTTTCCTGATTGGCGCCGTGGGTATCTGGCGCTACTCGATGGGTGCAACGCACTTTGTGCGCGGCATGATTTTTCTCTACATCGTTTACCCGCATCTGCGCCGCAAAGTGCGCAAGCTGGGTAAAGCGGCGGATCCGTCGCATGTGTTTCTGATGGTCACCAGTTTCCGTATCGACGCGCTGACCACCGCGCAGGTCTACAGCTCGGTGATCCGCGAAGCCATCGACTGCGACCTGCCGACCACCGTGGTCTGCTCGATCGTCGAAATGTCCGATGAGCTGCTGGTTAAAGCGCTGTGGGCGCGGATGAATCCGCCAGACCGCGTGAAGCTCGACTTCGTGCGCATTCCCGGCACCGGCAAGCGCGATGGCCTGGCCTACGGTTTCCGCGCGATCTCCCGTCACCTGCCGGACGACCGCGCCGTGGTGGCCGTGATCGACGGCGACACCGTGCTCGGCGAAGGCACCGTACGCAAGACCGTGCCGTGGTTCCAGCTGTTCGGCAACGTCGGTGGCCTGACCACCAACGAATTCTGCGAAGTACGTGGCGGCTACATCATGAGCGAATGGCACAAGCTGCGTTTCGCCCAGCGCCACATCAACATGTGCTCGATGGCCCTGTCCAAGCGCGTGCTGACCATGACCGGGCGTATGTCGGTGTTCCGCGCCACCGTGGTGACCGATCCGGAATTCATCGCCGATGTCGAAAGCGACTCGCTGCAACACTGGCGCCTGGGTCGTTTCAAGTTTCTCACCGGCGACGACAAGTCGAGCTGGTTCAGCCTGATGCGCCTGGGTTACGACACCTTTTACGTGCCGGACGCCGCGATCAACACCGTTGAGCATCCGCCGGAAAAGAGCTTCATCAAGGCCAGCCGCAAACTGATGTTCCGCTGGTACGGCAACAACCTGCGCCAGAACTCGCGAGCGCTGGGCCTGGGTGTGAAACGCCTCGGCGCCTTCACCTCGGTGGTGCTGTTCGATCAGCGCGTATCGATGTGGACGTCGTTGCTGGGCCTGACCGTGGCGATCATCGCCAGCTTCAAGTACGGCGGCGCGTTCATCCTCGCCTACCTGCTGTGGATCGGTATCACCCGCCTGATTCTGACCCTGCTGCTGTCGTGCTCCGGTCACCGGATCGGCCCGGCCTATCCCGTGATTCTGTATTACAACCAGATCGTCGGTGCGCTGGTGAAGATCTACGTGTTCTTCCGCCTCGACCAGCAATCCTGGACGCGCCAACCCACTTCCCTGACCCGTGATCTCGCCAGCTTTCAACGTTGGTTCAACACCTGGTCGTCTCGGACCATGACCTTCTCCGCCGGCAGCATTTTCGTCGCCGTGCTGCTGATGATGGTCTGACCTGCCCCTATTGAATTAACAAGGAAATCGCCCCCATGAATACCGCCGTCAACGCCAACGTAGTGCATGAATCCGAAGCCCAGCGTCAGCACGCCCGAGTGAAAATCCCGGCCAAACTGCGTTTCTTCGGCCCAGACCGGACGCCGGTCGAAGCGCGGGTCCTCGACCTGTCCGCCGGCGGTCTGGCGTTCAACGCCGGGCAACTGCCGCTGACCATCGGCGAGGTGTACAAGGCACGCCTGCAATTCGTCATCGACAACCTCGGCCTGGCCATGGACGTCGAACTGCAAGTGCGCTCCTACGACCGCCAGAGCGGCCGCGCCGGTTGCCAGTTCCAGAATCTGGAACCGCAGGACATCTCGACCCTGCGTCACCTGATCACTTCGCACCTGGCCGGCGACATCGTCAGCATGGGTGAAGTACTGGCGACCCTGCAGCGCGACAACTTCACCAAGGCGCGCAAGGTCAAGGACGGCGGGAGCGGCATGACCCCGTTCGGGCGTCTGAAAGCCGTGACTTTCAGCGCCGGCATTTTCGCCATCGGTCTGGTCGCTTTCGGTTTCGTCTTCAAGTCGGTGTACGGAATGTACTTCGTCAGCCACGCGCAAGCAGGTCTGGTCAGCGTGCCGGGAATGAACATCACCATGCCGCGTGACGGCACGGTGCAGAGCCTGGTCAAGTCCGACGGCGTCGCCGCCAAAGGCGCGCCGCTGGCGACCTTCAGCACCAGCATGCTCGACGTGCTCAAGGGCCATCTGGACGAAGACCAGTTGCAACCGGCCAAGGTTGAAGAACTGTTCGGCAAGCAAATGACCGGCACCCTGACCTCGCCGTGCGATTGCACCGTGGCCCAGCAACTGGTGGCTGACGGTCAGTACGCAAGCAAAGGCGACGTGATTTTCACCCTGGTACCGCGCAACACCCAGGCCACCGTCGATGCGCGCTTCTCCTATCGCCAGTTCGGCGACGTGCGTCCGGGGACGCCAGTGAGCTTCCAGATCGCCGGCGAAGACCAGACCCGCACCGGCAAGATCGTCAGCAGCACCAGCCTGAAAAGCGCCGACCTGTCCTCCGACATCCGCGTGCAGATCCAGCCAGACGAACCACTGGACAGCAGCTTCGCCGGGCGCCCGGTGGAAGTGAACAGCGATCGTGGTCCGAACCTGAACTGGCTGATCGACAAAGCCATGGCTGCCGGTCTTTAAGTCGAGGACATGCCTGTGACTACTCCTATCTTGAACACACCGCCGAACCTGTGGGAGCGAGCCTGCTCGCGAAAGGATCAGCGCGGTTTGTCTGAAGTACCGAGTCGACTGCTTCGCGAGCAGGCTCGCTCCCACATGGGTTTGATGGTGTGCTCGCTGGCATTGGCGGTAAGTCTCGCCGGTTGCGCCGGCCTGCCCGACCAACGCCTGGCCAACGAAGCGCTCAAGCGTGGCGACACTGCCACCGCCGCGCAGAACTACCGCGCATTGGCGGATCTGGGTTACAGCGAGGCGCAAGTCGGCCTCGCCGATATCCAGGTCGACAGCCGCGACCCCGAGCAGATCAAACAGGCCGAAGCGACCTACCGCGCCGCCGCCGACGTGTCGCCTCGGGCTCAGGCCCGTCTCGGTCGCCTGCTGGTGGCCAAACCGGGCTCCACCGAGGCCGAGCACCACGAAGCCGAAAGCCTGTTGAAAAAAGCCGCCGCCAATGGCGAAGGCAACACGTTGATCCCGCTGGCGATGCTGTACCTGCAATTCCCGCACAGCTTCCCGAACATCAACGCACAGCAGCAGATCGATCAGTGGCGCAAATCCGGCTACCCGGAAGCCGGTCTGGCGCAGGTGCTGCTGTATCGCACCCAAGGCACTTACGACCAGCATCTGGATGACGTGGAAAAAATCTGCAAAGCCGCGCTCAACACCACCGACATCTGCTACGTCGAACTGGCCACGGTCTATCAGAAACGGGCCCAGCCGGAGCAACAGGCCGAGCTGATCAAGCAGATGCAGGCCGGTTACAGCCGTGGCACAGTCAGCGCGCAGCGCGTCGATTCGGTGGCCCGCGTGCTGGCCGATTCGACCCTGGGCAAGACCGACGAGAAGACCGCGCAGTCGCTGCTCGAACCGATCGCACCGGGCTACCCGGCATCGTGGGTGACCCTCGCGCAACTGCTCTACGACTTCCCGGAACTGGGCGACGTCGATCAGATGATGAAGTACCTGGACAACGGCCGCGCCGCCGACCAGCCGCGCGCCGAACTGTTGCTGGGCAAGCTCTACTACGAAGGCAAACTGGTGCCGGCCGACGCCAAAGTCGCCGAAGAACACTTCCAGAAAGCCGTCGGCCGCGAAGTCGCCGCCGACTACTACCTCGGCCAGATCTATCGCCGTGGTTACCTGGGCAAGGTCTACCCACAGAAGGCCCTCGACCACCTGCTGACCGCTGCGCGCAATGGCCAGAACAGCGCCGATTTCGCCATTGCCCAACTGTTTTCCCAAGGCAAGGGCACCAAGCCCGACCCGCTCAACGCCTACGTATTCAGCCAATTGGCCAAGGCGCAGAACACCCCGCAAGCCGATGAACTGGCGACCACCCTGGCCGCGCAATTGCCGCCCGAGCGTCTGGCCGAAGCCCAGCGCCTGCTGCAACAGGAACAGGCCAGCCGTGGCGCCCTGAACCAGAACACGCTGCAACTGCACGCCCTGCAAGAAGAAGACGGCGAGGAATCCCTATGAAGTTGAATCCCTTTGTGAAGGCTGGCATTGGCCTCACGTTCGCGCTGATCTGGTCTTGCCCGACACTGGCCGCGATCACTGAAACCAAGAACTTCGGCCTGGAAGTGAAAATCACCGGCCAGTCCGAAGACGACCGCGACCTCGGCACCGCCAGCGGCGGCGACGTCAACGGTGTGGGCCTGGACCTGCGTCCTTGGATCTACGGCGAAAGCGGCGCGTGGAGTGCCTACGCCATGGGCCAGGCCGTGACCTCGACCGACATCATCGAGACCGACACCTTGCAGCAGTCGGACGGTGAGCAAACCACCGACAACAGTGATCGCAAAACCAAGAAAAACTACTTGGCGATGCGCGAGTTCTGGGTCGGCTACAGCGGCCTGACGCCGTACCCCGGCGAGATGCTCAAGCTCGGTCGCCAGCGCCTGCGCAATGACGACGGCCAATGGCGCGACACCAACATCGAAGCGCTGAACTGGACCTTCGACACCACCCTGTTGCGCGCCAACGTCGGTGTCGCCGAACGCTTCAGCGAATACCGCACTGACCTCAAAGAGCTGGCGCCGAAAGACAAGGATCGCCTGCACGCCTACGCCGATGCCGCCTACCAGTGGACACCGGGTAACTGGGTCGGCATTCGCGGTCATCACACCCACGACAACGGCAAGCTCGATTACGCCGAACCGGGCGTGCCCCGCGACACCCTCGACAAAACCCAGAACGGCGACATCAGCTGGCTCGGTCTGACCGCCGACAGCGACGCCTACAACTGGCGCAACACCAACACCGTCAACTACTGGGGCAGCATCACCGGCATGAGCGGCGACCTTGATTCGGTCAACCCGCTGAACGCCGATGGCAGCCGTCCGGCCCAAGCCAAGCGCAGTGATGACATCAACGGCTGGGCCACCGATCTGGGCGTGCGTCTGCGCCTCGATCCGCAGTGGCAGGTCGGTGCGGCCTACGCCCGCGCCAGCGCCGATTACCAGCAGAACGGTCTGGAAAGCAACCGCTCCAACTACACCGGTACCCGCTCGCGCGTGCACCGTTTCGGCGAAGCATTCCGTGGCGAAATGAACAACATGCAGACCGCGACCCTGTTCGGTTCGTGGATGCTCAACGACCAGTACGACGCCAGCCTGATCTACCACAAGTTCTGGCGCGTGGACGGCAACAAGCCGGTGGGCAGCAACGGCATCAACGCCGTGGAAAACAACACCGACGACGTCACCGGCGCGATCCTCTCCAGCACCTCGCTGCCGCTGCAGGATGGCAACAAGGATCTGGGTCAGGAAATGGACCTGGTGGTGACCAAGTACTTCAAGCAAGGCTTGCTGCCGGCGGCGTTGAGCCAGTCGATCGACGAGCCGTCGGCGCTGGTGCGCTTCCGTGGCGGTGTGTTCAAGCCCGGTGATGCCTATGGCAGCCAGGTCGATTCGTACATGCACCGCGCGTTCATCGACGTGATCTGGCGCTTCTGATGCAAACCGCCAAGGGAGTGCCCGACATGCACCATGCAAGGAAAGGCTCGCTCAGCCTGTTGGCCGGCGCCATGCTGCTGGCCTCCGCTGGCGCGTTCGCCACGGTGGAACCGGCTGTGCCTCAACAGGGCAAACCGGTGACCACCGCCAAAGAGCTGCAACAAGCCAAGACCTACACCGTCAGCAGCGCGCCGACCGAGGCGCTGGAACTGGCCAAGCCGAAACTGCCCGACCTGTCCGGCTTCACCGCCGAAGCCGCTGCCGCGAAGATCAATCGCAGCAAACCGGGCAAGATCAGCGTGCGCCGGATGATGCAGGAAGACGCCCTGAAGGACTTCATCGGCGGCGACAACAAGATGGCCGAATGGGTGGTGCGTCAGCACGGCATCCCGCAGGCGATCTTCGTCGACGACGGCTACCTGAACCTCAAGGATCTGGCGCAGAAACTGCCCAAGCAGTACTTCAGCGAGACCTCGCCGGGCGTGTACCTGGCGAAGCTGCCGATCGTGGTAGGCCGTAAAGGCATCCTTGAAATCGACGGCCAGACCCAGGAGTTGCGCCTGTCGCAAGAGGCCGGTTCGTTCCTGGTCAACGACGGTCAGCTGTTCGTGCGTGACACCAAAGTCACCGGCTGGCGCGAGAAAGACAACGGCCCGGCCACCTTCCGTTCGCCGAAGGAATTCCGGCCGTTTCTGCTGGCCTGGGGTGGCACCGAGACCTACATCGTCAACAGCAAGATGGCCAGTTTCGGCTACGCCAACAGTAAGTCGTACGGGGTGAGTATTTCCCAGTACACGCCGAACATGGCCAAGGTGCTCAAACGCCCTGAACCGACCGGCTGGATCGTCGGCTCCGAGTTCTCCGACATGTGGTACGGCTTCTACTGCTACGAAACCCGCGACTTCGTGGTCAAGGGCAACACCTACAAGGACAACATCGTCTACGGCATCGACCCGCACGACCGTTCCCACGGTCTGATCATTGCCGAGAACACCGTCCACGGTACGAAGAAGAAGCACGGCATCATCATTTCCCGTGAAGTGAACGACAGCTTCATCTTCAACAACAAGAGCTACGACAACCACCTCTCGGGCCTGGTGATCGACCGTAACAGCGTCAACAACATCATCGCCTACAACGAGATCTACAAGAACCACACGGACGGCATCACCCTCTACGAGTCCGCCGACAACCTGCTGTGGGGCAACAAGGTCATCAGCAACAAACGTCACGGCATCCGCATTCGTAACAGCGTGAACATCCGCCTCTACGAAAACGTCGCCATGGCCAACGGTCTGACCGGCGTCTACGGCCACATCAAGGACCTGACCGACACCGACCGTGACATCAAGCTCGACCCGTTCGACGCGCAAGTCTCGCTGATCGTGGTCGGCGGTGAACTGGCGGCCAACGGCAGCGGCCCGATGGCCATCGACTCGCCGTTGAGCGTCGAGCTATATCGCGTATCGATGCTGGCGCCGACCAAATCCAGCGGCATCAGCTTCAACGGCATCCTCGGCGAGCGCCAGGATGAAATTCTCGACCTGCTGGTACGCCAGCAGAAAGCCGTGCTGATCGACCCTGTCGAACGCCAGACCGAATTGCAGGACTGAGGATAATTTTATGCACCCACACTTGATCAAATTACTCAGCCTGTCGGCCCTGACCGTGGGCATTCTGGCGGCCAGCAACGCTGCCCGCGCCGATGACACGGCGGGCGCCACCCCGCCAAAATTCAGCGCCGAACCGTGCTGCAACCTGTGCCCGGCCGCCCATGACGCGAAGAACTACACCACGCGCTACCAGCAGAACTTCACCACCCTGGTGCAGGCGCAGGGCGACTGGCTGTTCCGTACCCAGGAAGATTTGCGCACCGAGTTCAACACCACTCCGGCCGGCTACAAACGCCTGCAACAGCTGCACGATGCGTTCAAGGCCAAAGGCGTCGAACTGGTGATCGTCTATCAGCCGACCCGTGGCCTGGTGAACCGCAACAAGCTCAATCCGCAGGAAAAAGCCGCGTTCGATTACGAGAAAGCGCTGGGCAACTACAAGACCATGCTCGGCCGTTTCGCGCAGATGGGTTACGTGGTACCGGACCTGTCGCCGCTGACCAACGAATCGCTGCCGGACACCCTGCCCGCCCACGATTTCTACTTCCGCGGCGACCAGCACTGGACCCCATACGGTGCCCAGCGCACAGCGAAAATCGTCGCCGAGAAGGTCAAGCAGATCCCGGCCTTCGCCGACATTCCCAAGCGTGAATTCGAAACCAAACGCACCGGGCGCATGGGCAAGACCGGCACCCTGCACAACATGGCCGGGCAACTGTGCGGCACCAGTTACGCGATCCAGTACATGGACCAGTTCACCACCGAGCCGAAAGGCGAAGCCGGTGACGGCGACCTGTTCGGTGACTCCGGCAACCCGCAAATCACCCTCGTGGGTACCTCGCACAGCGGCAAGAACTACAACTTCGCCGGCTTCCTCGAAGAGGCCATTGGCGCCGACATTCTCAACGTCGCCTTCCCCGGCGGTGGTCTCGAAGGTTCGATGCTGCAGTACCTCGGTAGCGACGAATTCCAGAAGACCCCGCCGAAGATTCTGATCTGGGAATTCTCGCCGCTGTACCGCCTCGACCAGGAAACCATCTATCGCCAGATGATGTCGCTGCTCGACAACGGCTGCGAAGGCAAAGACGCGCAAATGTCCGCCAGCACCACGCTCAAGCCTGGCGGCAAACAGGAACTGCTGGTCAACAGCAAAAACCTGAACCTGCAAAACAGCAGCCATCAGGTCGACATCCGCTTCGCCGACCCCTCGGTGAAAACCCTGCAAGCCACCCTCTGGTACATGAACGGTCGCCACGAGGACATCAAGATCGAGAAACCGGAAACCTCCGACACCGACGGTCGTTTCGCCTTTGAGCTGCGCACGGACGAAGACTGGGCCTCGCAAAATCTGCTGGCAGTCGAAGTCCAGGGCCCGGAAGCGGGTACCGCGCCGCAAAAAGTCGAAGCGAAAATCTGCAAACGCAACGTATTCCCGGGCGCTGGGCCACAAACCGCTCAGCTCGGGCAATGAGGTCTGCTATGCGAAATCGAACGATCAAACACTTGCTTGCGCCATCCCTGCTGACCCTGGCGATGTTCGCCGGGGCCACTCAGGCCGCCGCACCACTGCGTCCGCCACAGGGCTACTTTGCGCCGGTGGATAAATTCAAGAGCGGCGACAACAGCGAAGGCTGCGACGCGATGCCGGCGCCGTACACCGGGCCGCTGCAATTTCGCAGTAAGTACGAAGGCTCGGACAAGGCTCGCGCGACGCTGAACGTGCAGTCGGAAAAAGCCTTCCGCGACACCACCAAGGACATCACCACGCTGGAGCGCGGCACCGCCAAACGGGTGATGCAGTTCATGCGCGACGGTCGTCCGGAGCAGCTCGACTGCACGCTGAACTGGCTGACCGCGTGGGCCAAGGCCGATGCGTTGATGTCGAAAGACTTCAACCACACCGGCAAATCAATGCGCAAATGGGCGCTGGGCAGCATGGCCTCTTCGTACATTCGCCTGAAGTTCTCCGACTCGCATCCGCTGGCCACGCATCAGCAAGAAGCGCAGCAGATCGAGGCGTGGTTCAGCAAGATGGCCGATCAGGTGGTCAGCGACTGGGACAACCTGCCGCTGGAAAAAACCAACAACCACTCGTACTGGGCCGCGTGGTCGGTGATGGCGACCTCGATCGCCACCAACCGTCGCGACCTGTTCGATTGGGCAGTGAAGGAATACAAGGTCGGGGTCAATCAAGTCGATGCCGACGGCTTCCTGCCTAACGAGCTCAAGCGCCAGCAACGCGCCCTCGCCTATCACAACTACGCCCTGCCGCCACTGGCGATGATCGCCAGCTTCGCCCAGGTCAACGGTGTCGATCTGCGTCAGGAAAACAACAGCGCGCTCAAGCGTCTGGGTGATCGGGTGCTGGCCGGGGTGAAAGACCCGGACCAGTTCGAGAAGAAGAACGGCAAAGAGCAGGACATGACCGACTTGAAAGAGGACATGAAATTCGCCTGGCTCGAACCGTTCTGCACCCTCTACACCTGCCCGGCGGATGTGATCGAGAAGAAGCACGGCATGCAGCCGTTCAAGACCTTCCGCCTCGGCGGCGACCTGACCAAGGTCTACGACCCGTCGCATGAGAAGGGCAACAAGGGTTCGTAAGAGTGAATGCAATCCCCTGTGGGAGCGGGCTTGCTCGCGAATGCCGTCTGACATTCAAAACTGATGTCGACTGACACACCGCCTTCGCGAGCAAGCCCGCTCCCACAGTGAAGTGATGTCGCCCCCTGAATTTTCACGGGGGGTTTGGGGGGGCTTTGGCCCTTGACTGTTGGTTCAAACATGGAGAGATCGGGATGGTATTTTCATCCAACGTGTTCCTGTTTCTGTTCTTGCCGATCTTTCTCGGCTTGTACTACTTGAGCGGGCAACGCTATCGCAACCTGTTGCTGCTGATCGCCAGCTACGTGTTCTACGCGTGGTGGCGGGTGGACTTCCTGGCGCTGTTCGCCGGCGTCACCCTGTGGAACTACTGGATCGGCCTGAAAGTCGGTGCCGCCGGCGTGCGCAGCAAACCGGCACAGCGCTGGCTGCTGCTCGGCGTGGCGGTCGACCTGTGCATCCTCGGCTACTTCAAGTACGCCAACTTCGGCGTGGACAGCATCAACGCGATCATGACCTCGTTCGGTCTGGAACCGTTCATCCTGACCCACGTGCTGCTGCCGATCGGTATCTCGTTCTACATCTTCGAATCGATCAGCTACATCATCGACGTGTATCGCGGCGACACCCCGGCCACCCGCAACCTGATCGACTTCGCGGCGTTCGTGGCGATCTTCCCGCACCTGATTGCCGGCCCGGTCCTGCGCTTTCGCGACCTCGCCGACCAGTTCAACAACCGCACCCACACCCTCGACAAGTTCTCCGAAGGTTGCACGCGGTTCATGCAGGGTTTCATCAAGAAGGTCTTCATCGCCGACACCCTCGCCGTGGTTGCCGATCATTGCTTCGCCCTGCAAAACCCGACCACCGGGGATGCCTGGCTTGGCGCGCTGGCGTACACCGCGCAGCTGTATTTCGACTTCTCCGGTTACAGCGACATGGCCATCGGTCTGGGTCTGATGATGGGTTTCCGCTTCATGGAAAACTTCAAGCAGCCGTACATCAGCCAGTCGATCACCGAGTTCTGGCGCCGCTGGCACATCAGCCTGTCGACCTGGCTGCGTGACTACCTGTACATCACCCTCGGCGGTAACCGTAAAGGCACGCTGATGACCTATCGCAACCTGTTCCTGACCATGCTCCTGGGTGGTCTGTGGCACGGCGCGAACATCACTTACATCGTCTGGGGCGCCTGGCACGGCATGTGGCTGGCGATCGAAAAAATGCTCGGCATCAACACCTCGCCGCGCAGCCTCAACCCGATCCGCTGGGCGCTGACCTTCCTGCTGGTGGTGATGGGCTGGGTGATCTTCCGTGCCGAAAACCTGCACGTCGCCGGGCGCATGTACGGCGCGATGTTCAGCTTCAGCGACTGGTCGCTGTCGGAACTCAACCGCGCCAGCCTCACCGGTCTGCAAGTGGCGACCCTGGTGGTGGCGTACGCAACCCTGGCGTTCTTCGGCCTGCGTGATCTGTACACCAACCAGCCTCCGGTGAAGAGCAAACCTGAAGTCAACGTCGAGGCCAACGGCCCTGCCACCGCGACCCCGGGCATGATCAAGGCAGCCCCCGGCGAGAACCCGGCGAGCATCCATGAGCCTGGCTACACCGTCGGCGTCGAGGCGCAGGTGCAACCGGCCTACTGGACGGCGGACTGGTCACGCTACGTGATGCGCGGGCTGATCCTGCTGCTGTTCATCGCCTCGATTCTCAAACTCTCGGCGCAAAGCTTCTCGCCGTTCCTTTACTTCCAGTTCTGAGGGATCTGACATGACCCGCTCATTACGCATCTTCTACATCGCGCTGTTTCTGGTGACCCTGCTGGTGCTCGGTCTGTGGTCGGTGCGCAGCTTCTTCGGCTTCAGCACCAACGCCGATGCGACCGTGCTTAACGGTCGCTGGACCAAAGCCGTGGAAACCCACTACGACGATCAGTTTCCGATCAAGCGTCTGGGCACCAACCTCTGGGCGGCGCTGGATTTCAAACTGTTCAACGAAGGTCGTCCAGGCGTAGTGCTCGGTCGCGATCAGTGGCTATACAGCGACGAGGAATTCAACCCGATCGTCAACGAAGAACTGAACCTGCAAGGCAACTACGCGCTGGTCGAAGGCGTGCGCCAGACCCTGAAAGAGAAAGGCGTGAAACTGGTGATGGCCATCGTGCCGGCCAAGGTGCGTCTGTACCCGGAACACCTGGGTGAAGTGAAACCGGCGAGCATCCACGCCAACCTCTATCAGGACTTCCACGCCCGTGTCGCCGCAGACAAGATCCTCGCCCCGGACCTGCTTGGCCCACTGCAAAAAGCCAAGCAGAACGGTCAGCAAGTGTTCCTGCGCACCGACACCCACTGGACCCCGGAAGGCGCTGAAATCGCCGCCAACACCCTGGCCAAGACTATCGCCGACAAGTTCCCGCTCAGCGGCGAGCCACAGCGCTTTGTCACCACGCCAGCGGAGAAGGTCACGCACAAGGGCGACCTGCGTCTGTTCCTGCCACTGGATCCGCTGTTTGAAAACCTGATGCCGGCACAAGAGCCGCTGCAGAAGCGCAACACCGTGGCCGCCGAGCAGCCTGCCGGTGACGACGCGCTGTTCGCCAGCAGCGAAGTACCGGTCGCACTGATCGGTACCAGCTACAGCGCCAACCCCAACTGGAACTTCGTCGGTGCGCTGAAACAAGCGCTGCACAGCGACGTGGTCAATTACGCCGAGGACGGCCACGGCCCGATCCTGCCGATGCTCAGCTACCTGAAAAGCGATGACTTCAAGAACAGCCCGCCACAGGTGCTGATCTGGGAGTTTCCTGAACGATATCTGCCTGTGAACAACGAAATCGGCGACGCCGACCCACAGTGGGTCGCAGAGCTCAAACAAGCCGGTGCTCGCCAACAAAACGTAGCCATCAACACTAAATCCGAGACGCCCGATCGGGCGCAAAACTGAAAGAGAGGTAACACCATGACTTTCACTACTACTCCTCGTCGTCTCGCCAAACGCTTCGCATTGGTTGCGGGTCTGAGCGTGCTGTCGGTCCAGGCCTTTGCCGGTGGTGACGCCGCGCTGTACGGCCCGACCGCGCCGAAAGGCTCGACCTTCGTGCGCGTCTACAACGCCAGCAACGCCGAAGTCAGCGCCACCGTCGGCAGCACCAACCTGAGCGACGTTGCGCCACTGGCCAGCAGCGACTTCAGCTTCATGCCGGGCGGCGACTACAGCGCCAAGGTCGGCAGCCAGACCCTGCCGGTCAAACTCGCCGGCGACCACTACTACACCCTGGTCAACAACGCGTCCGGCGCGCCGCAACTGATCGAAGAACCACCGTTCAAGAACAAGCAGAAATCCCTGGTGCGCGTGCAGAACCTCAGCGACAAGCCGCTGACCCTGAAGACCGCCGACGGCAAGACCGACGTGGTGCCGAACGTGGCTGCCAAGGGCCGTGGCGAACGTGAAATCAACCCGGTGAAAGTCAGCCTGGCGCTGTACGAAGGCGACAAGAAAGTCGGCGACGTGAAACCGGTCGCCCTGGAGCGCGGTGAGGCAGCGGTGCTGTACGTCACCGGTTCCGGCAGCAGCCTGTCGCCAGTCTGGGTGAAACGCCCGGTGTCGACTCGCTAACCAATTTCATGAACTGACGCAGTAACCCTGTGGGAGCGAGCCTGCTCGCGAATACGGTCCGACATCCAACATCAATGTCGACTGATGTACCGCTTTCGCGAGCAGGCTCGCTCCCACAGGGCCTCTAACCAATCGATTTTTATGGAGTAAACAACATGATTCCGGTGATCTTGTCAGGTGGTAGCGGTTCACGTCTTTGGCCGCTTTCGCGTAAGCAATTCCCTAAACAATTCCTGGCCCTGACCGGTGAACACACGCTGTTCCAGCAAACTCTGGAACGTCTGGTGTTCGAAGGCATGGACACGCCGATCGTGGTCTGCAACAAGGATCACCGCTTCATCGTCAACGAACAGCTGGCCAACCGTAACCTCGAATGCCAGCGCATCCTGATGGAGCCGTTCGGCCGCAACACCGCGCCGGCGGTAGCGCTGACCGCGATGATGCTGGTCAACGAAGGTCGTGACGAACTCATGCTGGTGCTGCCGGCCGACCACGTACTGGAAGACCAGAAAGCCCTGCAACGCGCCCTCGCCCTGGCCACTGTCGCCGCCGAAAACGGCGAAATGGTGCTGTTCGGCGTGCCGGCAACCAAGCCGGAAACCGGTTACGGCTACATCAAGTCCACTGGCGATTCGCTGCTGCCGGAAGGCGTCAGCCGCGTCTCGCACTTCGTCGAAAAACCCGACGTCAAACGCGCCACCGAATACGTCGAATCCGGCGGCTACTACTGGAACAGCGGCATGTTCCTGTTCCGCGCCAGCCGCTTCCTCGAAGAGCTGAAAAAGCACGATCCGGACATCTACGACACCTGCCTGCTGACCCTCGAGCGCAGCCAGCAGGACGCCGACACCGTTACCCTGGACGAAGCCACCTTCGCCTGCTGCCCGGACAACTCCATCGACTACTCGGTGATGGAAAAAACCCAACGCGCCTGCGTGGTGCCGCTGTCCGCTGGCTGGAGCGATGTCGGTTGCTGGTCGTCGCTGTGGGAAGTCAACGAGAAAGACGCCAACGGCAACGTCAGCAAAGGCGATGTGGTCATCCAGGACAGCAAGAACTGCATGATCCACGGCAACGGCAAACTGGTGTCGGTGATCGGTCTGGAAAACATCGTCGTGGTCGAAACCAAGGACGCGATGATGATCGCCCACAAGGACAAGGTTCAGGGCGTCAAGCAGATGGTTAACACCCTCAACGAGCAGGGTCGCAGCGAAACCCAGAACCACTGCGAGGTCTACCGTCCGTGGGGCTCGTATGACTCGGTGGACATGGGTGGCCGCTTCCAGGTCAAGCACATCTCGGTCAAACCGGGCGCGTGCCTGTCGCTGCAGATGCACCACCACCGCGCCGAGCACTGGATTGTGGTCAGCG
Organism: Pseudomonas sp. URIL14HWK12:I6; assembly: GCF_000514195.1. Lineage (NCBI taxonomy): Bacteria > Pseudomonadati > Pseudomonadota > Gammaproteobacteria > Pseudomonadales > Pseudomonadaceae > Pseudomonas > Pseudomonas sp. URIL14HWK12:I6. The sequence goes on along the minus strand of NZ_AZVL01000002.1, from coordinate 245,855 downwards.
GCACTGCTGAAGTGACCTGCGATGACAACGTGTTCCTGCTCTGCGAAAACCAGTCGACCTACATCCCGATCGCCTCGGTGCATCGCCTGCGCAACCCGGGCAAGATCCCGCTGGAAATCATCGAAGTGCAATCGGGCAGCTACCTGGGCGAAGACGATATCGAACGCTTCGAAGATATCTACGGTCGCTCCACCCCGATCGAACGTGGCGTGTCGGTGAAAACCATCGCGCAGTGATCGCCCGGCAATGAGAAGCCCCCGTCCAGCCCGCTGCGTCCCCTATCCGCAGTGGGTTGGGCGGGGGCTTTTTTTCAACTCAACGAATGTTGTCGAGTCAGCCTTGGCCGGGAATGTCCCCCCAGCGATTGCTGCCTTCCCGCGTAGGGAGCCGGTGCGAGCAGTCCGATAAAGTCCTGGGTCCGCCGCAGGCTCTGCAGCGTACTGGACGTTTGCATCGACAAGTCGGAGACCGCTTCGAAAAGCTCCGGATCCGCGCTGCCGGTGGTTGCCAGCTCGGTAAGGATGGCCTGCGTCCTGAACTCGACCATGTCGATGTTTGCCGAAAGATGTTCATAAGTGTTGCTTAACGCCTCAGCATTCAGTCCCTGCGCTGCATGGATGAATTCCCGCCCCGTCTGGAACAGCCCCCGAGTTTCTGGTCCCAGTTTTTCAGAGACTGCCTCGATCACTTTGCCCTCGACCTTGGCGCGCGCCATTTGGGTCAAGCGTGATCGACCGTCGGCTGTGCGCGGATCATGCGCTGCCAATTGCAGTTTCACTGTGGCAAGACTCAGCTTCTTTTTCGGCTCGACGCTTTCAACCAGAACCTTGGGATTCAATTCGCTGCCCTTGAAATGGATAGGTCGGTTCAACTGATAGGTGTCCACCACCTTGTCGATGGCTGTACCCGCCAACTTATCGGCGACCTTCGTGCCAATCTTGCCCCCAAGCGAACCGGCTACCGGTCCGAACACGGTGCCCATTGCAGTGCCAATCGTGCCCCCTGCGGCTTGAGCGCCTGCGCTGAACATGCTGCTGGCCAGTTGCGTCCCGACGCGCCTGGCCAAGGCCTGAAACCGGTGTCGCGCCTGAGTGTGATTGAGCAATGAGTTTCTGACGTCCGCTGCCGCCGAGGTCATCGTGCTCATTAATGCCTGCTGCTTTTGCACACTGTCAGCCAACTCAGATGTGGCGGTCTTCCCGCCCCCATCGGTGTCGACATGGTTCATGGGCGAGTTACCCACCATCTGATACAGGTTCGGCCCGTCGATAAAGCCTTTCGGGTCAGGATTCAACCAGCGCTGCAACCACGGCATGTAATAGCGATAGCCGTAATAATAGAGACCTGTGGCATCGCGCTCCTTGCCCGAATAACGCAGGGTTTTGTAACTGGCCTCGGTGTCCTTGCTCCACGCCGTTTCACCGAACGGGAAGAAAGTTTCTTGACTGATGAGCCGGGCATCCTCGCCCAGTTCCAGGCAGGTCGATCCGAGATGATCCGTCAGCGTGTACCGATAATGGTCATTGGAACCGGTGGGCGGAGCACTTTCCCAGTGCAGCACGTGTACACGGCTGATGTGGCCCTCGACGGAAATCACTTGCAGTTGTTCACCGGTGGCCGTGTCGGTACGTAGCTCCAGCCCAGGCAAATAGCGCACCTGGGCCGAGACGCCGCGGGCATTCGTCTGTAACGAGCGAATCTTGCGCACACGTTGGCCGGCACCGTCGTAGCAATAGTGTTCACGGTCATTGGGGCCGCTGGCACGTTCGACCGGCGTGACCGCTTGCAACTGATTACGCAGATTCCACGTCAATGAACTCCCCGCGTACAGCGCTCGCAAATTGCCACGGGCATCGAACGCCGCGGCAATCTCCTCTTCCGTCGGTGGCACGCCATTACGGTAAGGCAAACAGCGATTACTTGATCGCGCAGCTTTGAGCTCGCGGCCATTGCGCGCGCCAACATGCGTCAGCAGCAGCAGATTGCCGGATTCATCGTAGTCGAAGGTCTGTCGATAATTGCTCACTGCTGCCGGATCGTCACGTCCGATGGACGCCGGACCTTGAGTAGCAGCACCTGCTTCCCAACCGGTGGCCACATGCAACTGGTAGAAGCTGTCATAGTCGAAACGCCTGACAGGATCGATACGCTGGTTGGCGAAATACCGGATCGGCAGTGCCTTGTCCTCGATGCTCAGCAAGTTGCCCATCGGGTCATAGTCGTAGATCAGATGTTGCAATACCTCGCCCCCGACTTTCCTCGCATGGCGGGTTCGCAAACGACCGTCCTCGGGCTGATAGGTCAGCGTCGTCAGCACACCATTGCCCGCCAGTTCCTGAGTGACTTGCCCATCAGCGTTGTAACGAATGTCGCTCACCAGCGTTTGCGCTTTGGTCTGGTGCCGCAATTGCAGATGGCAGGCGCGCAACTGACCGTCCAGCGTCAACTCGCGGTCCTGTCGATTATCACGTGCATCGACTTGTTCGAGTACCTGCCCCAGCGGCCCGAAGCGCCAGCGGGTCGTTGCACCGTCACCAGGCTCCAGCAAGCGCTGGCGGTCATCAACGTTTTGCGGCCAATCGGGGACGCTGGGGTCGAGGGTGAAGTGCCGCGTGCTTTCAATGCATTGCCCACTGATTGCAAAGCTTTGCGAGCACACACTACCCGCCGGATCATCGTGCCGAATCAACTGGCCCAGCTGATTCCGGGAGGGATCACCCGCGCCGGGCTGACCGTAAGTGAGACGTTCGACGCACCGCCTAGGCTCGGATGCGCCTTCTTCGAACACGGCAATCGGACGCAGCAGCGGGTCGTGTTGCACCTCGCGCCAGGTCTCTCGACTGTCCCAGTCGTACAGCGTCTCGGCACCCAGCCCGTACAACGCCAGCTGCGTACCGGCATCGACGCTGTCGGAGCGCAGCGTTTGCCCGATCAACGAATAAAGGGTGCGCAGATTCGCTGGCGTCAGCGGCTCGGTCGTTTGCAGTGCCCACAGGCGCGGATCCCACTGTTCCACAACACTTCCGGCAGCGTCACGCACCGTGCGATTGACGCGGGTTTGAGCTGGGCAAAGGTCGTCGGCACGCCAATAACCAACCGTCCGAACCTGCAGTCCGCGCGGGTCGCTTACTGAAAGCGTCGGTGTTTTGCCATGCTTGTTCATCAGCTTGCTCCCGGCACTAGCGTTATCCATGCTTCAGGGCATCAGAGCATCCGCGCTTTGCGATTTTCAACTGTCAGAAATTACAGTACCGACTGACGGTACATTCGGAATACGCGCGAATGTCCATTGCGCCGGCCCTCCGGTAGGATGGTACTCACGAACCAAGGAGCCTTCCCTCATGTTCATCGGCATCCTGCTGATCATCACCTGGTTGATTCTGCTGCTGCGCTATCCCGCCAAGGCTGTGCCGGTCTCAGTGGCCGCGGCTATTGGTCTGGGACTGGTGGCCATGTGGGTGGTGTGGCTGGACAACCGCGAGCTCAAGCAACTGGCGCGTCTTGAGATGCGCATCAGCTATGCACCGGAGCAATGCCCGGCAGATCGGCCGCTGCAATTGAAAATGAAGAACGGCAACGACGTGCCGCTGACTGAACTGCGCTGGCGCATCGCAGCTTACGCGCCGGGCGACACGGTCAATCTGGCCGACAACCAATACACCGCCCCGCGCTATCGCGGCCCCGGCGAACTGCAGGCCGGCGGCGACTGGGAAGACTGCCTGCCGATGCCACCGCTGCGCCCCGGTTATCGCCCACAAACCCTGGAGTTTCGTGCCGAGCGCTTGCAGGGCAGTTTCTCCGACTGATCCCCCTCCCCACTTTTTGCACAAGGAATGCGCCATGCCCGTTGCGTTGATTACCGGTTGCTCCAGCGGCATTGGCCGCGCCCTCGCTGACGCGTTCAAAGCCGCCGGTTACGAGGTCTGGGCCAGTGCGCGCAAGGCTGAAGACGTCGCGGCCCTCGCCGCTGCCGGGTTCAGCGCAATCGCACTGGACGTCAATGACAGTGTGGCGCTGGAACAACTCGCTGAGCGCATCAACCAGCAACACGGCGGCCTCGACGTGCTGATCAACAACGCCGGTTATGGCGCGATGGGGCCGCTGCTCGACGGTGGCGTGCCGGCCATGCAGCGCCAGTTCGAAACCAATGTGTTCTCGATTGTCGGCGTTACCCGCGCCCTGTTTCCGGTACTGCGCCGGACCAAGGGGCTGGTGGTGAACATCGGCAGTGTCTCAGGGGTACTGGTCACGCCGTTCGCCGGCGCCTACTGCGCCTCGAAGGCCGCGGTGCATGCGCTGAGCGATGCGCTGCGCATGGAGCTGGCGCCGTTCGGCATCCGCGTGATGGAAGTGCAACCGGGAGCGATTCAGTCGAGCTTCGCCAAGAATGCCGGGCATGAAGCGGAGCAACTGATCAACGAGCAATCACCGTGGTATCCGTTGCGTGAGGGAATTCGTGCGCGGGCCAAGGCCTCGCAGGACAAGCCGACCCCGGCCAGTGAGTTTGCGGCTGAGTTGCTCAAGGCTGTGCAGCAGAGCACGCCGCCACGCTTGATCCGTATTGGTAATGGCAGCCGCGCGTTGCCATTGCTGGCGACGTTATTGCCCAAGGGATTGCTGGAGTCGACGTTGATGAAGCGGTTCGGGTTGCGCGGCCAGCTCTGAGACCGGGTTGACGCTTTCGCGAGCAGGCTCGCTCCCACAGGAGAATGCATTCCAAATGTGGGAGGACAAGCCGACCCCGGCCAGTGAGTTTGCGGCTGAGTTGCTCAAGGCGGTGCAGCAGAACACGCCGCCACGCTTGATCCGCATTGGTAATGGCAGCCGCGCGTTGCCATTGCTGGCGACGTTATTGCCCAAGGGGTTGCTGGAATCGACGTTGATGAAGCGGTTCGGCTTGCGTGGGAAGCTCTGAGACCGGGTTGACGCTTTCGCGAGCAAGCCCGCTCCCACAGGAGAATGCATTCCAAATGTGGGAGCGGGCTTGCTCGCGAAGGGGCCAGATCAGCCAACACTCAACCCCAACCCTTCATGAAATCTATAAACGCCCGCACCTTCAGCGGCAAATGCCGGGTATCCGGATACAGCGCGTAGACACCCTGCGGGGCAAAGCGGTAATCGGCCAGCAACCGCACCAATCGCCCGGCCTGCAGATCCTCCTGAATCAGCCACTGCGGCAAAATCGCCACGCCTTGGCCAGTCAGCGCAAACGCCCTGAGCGTCGCCGAGTTGTCGGCGACGATGGCGGTGGTCCCCGGTTTTGGCTGGTAGACATGCTCGCTGCCGGCCGGGTCGGTCACGGTCATTTCCGGAACTCGGCCATGGCCCAGCGTCGGCATCGACTCCAGCGTCGCCAGCGTGGCGACCGGCGCGAAGCGCTCGACCAGTTGCGGCGCCGCCACCGCAAACACTTCGAACCTCGACAACTGCACCGCGCGCAGATTGGAGTCGTGCATGCGCCCCAGACGAATCGCCATATCGAAGCGTTCGGAGATCAGATCGGCGTGGGTCGAGGATGTCGACAAGTGAATGTTCAGTTGCGGCTGTTGCTGGCGAAACACCTCCAGCGCCGGCACCACTTGGGCCAGGGCGAATTCCACGGTGGTAGTGATGCGCAACGTGCCCTTGAGTTGCGAATGCTCGGAGCGCGCCTCCTCGATCGCCAGTCGCGCTTCGTCGAGGGTGCGCAGGCAGCGCCGATAGAAGCGCTCGCCGGCATCGGTCAGGGCCAGTTGCCGGGTGTTGCGCGTAAGCAAGGTGACGCCCAGTTCCTCTTCCAGGCGCTTGAGATTGAAGCTCACCACCGCACGGGTCTGGCCCAAGGTATCGGCAGCCGCGGTCAACGACCCGGCCTCGACCACAGCTTTGAAAGTGTCAAAACGGTCCAGGCTGACCATACCCAGCGCGCTCCCTGTCAAAATTATTTTGACAAACTAGCAGGCAAACCAGCGTTTTCCTAACGCCTGAAGCGCACTACCCTGCGCGTCTCATTACAGGGAAGCTGCCATGGCCTATCGCTCGAAAGTCGCGCTGGTGTATCTGTTCGGGTTCGCCCTCGACCTGCTGAACATGTTCGCCGCGAGCATCGCCTACCCGGACATCGCCCGGGAATTACAGGCCTCGGTAACGCAACTGGCGTGGATCACCAACGCCTACATGCTCGGGCTGACACTGATCATTCCGCTGAGCGTGTGGCTGGCGGCGCGGCTGGGCGAGCGGCGGCTGATTCTCGGCTCGTTGCTGCTGTTCGGAATCGCTTCCGGTCTGGTGGCCCAGGCCGGGTCGATTGAAAACCTGATCGGCTGGCGTTTGCTGCAAGGGCTCGGTGGCGGGTTGTTGCTGCCGATCGGTCAGGCCTTGGCTTATCGGCAGTATCCATCGACACAACGCGCGCACCTGACCGGCGTGGTGCTGATGGTCGCGCTGATGGTGCCAGCCCTGTCGCCGGCGGCGGGCGGCCTGATCGTCGAGGCGTTGTCGTGGCGCTGGATTTTCTACCTGAACATGCCGCTGGCGCTGCTCGCGTTCGGCCTGGGTCTGCTGTGGTTGCAAGCGGATCAACCCGGCACGGAACGCCCGACACTGGATCTGCGCGGCCTGCTGCTGGCGGTGGCAGCCCTGACACTGTTGTTGATTGCCGTGAGCCTGGCGAGCGCCGCCGCTACCCGACACCTCGCCGGCGGAGTTTTGCTGCTCGGCGTCCTGACCTTATGGCTGTACCTGCGTGATGGCTGGCACAAACCTGACGCGGTGCTCGACCTGCAACTGCTCAAGAGTCCGTCGTTGCGCCTGGCGATGTTGATCTACCTGTTCGTGCCCGGGGTGTTTACCGGCACCAACATGATTGCCGTGTTGTACCTGCACGACCTCGGTTTCGGCGCCGCGCAGACCGGTGCGCTGATGCTGTCCTGGGCGGCCGCATCGGGGGTGGCGATCATGCTCGGCAAACGCAGTTTCAACCGCATTGGCCCCAAACCGCTGCTGATCACCGGGATGCTTTTGCAGTGCCTGGGGATTGTCCTGCTGATGCGCATCGAACAACCCGCCGCCACGCCGCTGATCATTGCCTATGCCTTGATGGGACTGGGCGGCAGCCTGTGCAGCGTCACCGCGCAGAGCCTGGCATTTGTCGGCATCGCGCCGGAAAAAATGGGCCACTCCAGCGCTCTGTGGAACATCAATCGCCAGCTCGGTTTCTGTCTTGGCGCCGCGTTGCTCAGTTCGCTGTTGGGCGCACTGGGCGGCAACGGATTCAAATACTGCTTTGTCGCGGCGGCCTTGCTCACCTTGTTGCCCATGATCGCCGTGCTGCGTTTCGACGCCTCCACAGTGCTCGCCCTGCTGAGCCCACCTCCCCTTCAGGAAAAATCCACATGACTGACTACAACGAATATTTTGATGAAGTGATCCAGGCCCACTTGGTCATCGAACGCTGGTTTGCCGTGGAGCAGGATTCAGCCGAAATGGAGCGCTTGCTGAGCCGGTTCTCGGCGGATTTTTCCATGGTCACGCCGCTGGGCGTGGCGCTGGATATCGAAGCCTTGCGTGCGCTGTTTCACGCGGCGGGCGGGAACAAGCCCGGGTTCAGGATCGAGCTCAGTGAGCTGCGCGGGATTGCGCTGCATGCGCATGGCGGGACGCTGAGTTATCGCGAGCAGCAGAGCGATGCGAGCGGGTTGCGCACCGATCGCCGCTCGACGGTGGTGTTTGAAAAGACCGAGGCCGGGCGGGTGCTGTGGCGGCATTTGCAGGAGACGTTTTGCGCTGAATGATTACTCGGTTTTGGTCTGAAAGACCGGGTTGTCCTTATCGCGAGCAGGCTCGCTCCCACACTGGATCTGTGGCACATCGAAGATCCCTTGTGGGAGCGAGCCTGCTCGCGAATGGCCGCGACGCGGTCTGTCAGTTGTCCACCGACTCTTGCTTCACCACCACCGTGCAAGTAATCCCCGCCGCCAACAACACCCCCTCCGGCACTTCATCGATGTGAATGCGCACCGGCACCCGCTGCGCCAGGCGTACCCAGTTGAACGTCGGGTTGACGTCGGCGATCAGCTCGCGGCTTTCCGGGTTGTCGCGGTCGTAGATGCCGCGGGAAATGCTCTCGACATGGCCCTTCAACACTTCGCCGCTCATCAGTTGCATGTCGGCCTTGTCGCCTACGCGCACGTGCGGCAGTTTGGTCTCTTCAAAGAAGCCGTAGACCCAGAACGAGTTCATGTCGACCACGGCCATTTTCGCTTCGCCGATGCGCGCGTAGTCACCGCGATGCACGTTGAGGTTGGTCACGTAGCCGTCCACCGCCGCGCGCACTTCAGTGCGTTTGAGGTTGAGTTCGGCGGCTTCCAGTTGCGCTTGTGCGTGTTGGTAATCGGCGAGCGCGGCGTCGGCGATGTTGCTGGCGTCGTCGCGGTTTTCCTTGGAGATCACCAGGTTGTCGAGGTCGGCACGACGATGCGCGTTGACCTTGCGCATCTCCCAGGTCGACTTGCGCGAAGCGACCAGCGACTGCGCCTGCTTGACCGCGATGCGGTAGTGCTCCGGGTCGATCTGCATCAGCAGGTCGCCCTTCTTCACCAACTGGTTGTCGCGCACCGGTACGTCGACCACTTCCCCGGTGACGTCGGCCGCGACGTTGATGATGTCCGCCCGCACCCGGCCGTCGCGGGTCCACGGGGTGTTCATGTAGTGCTCCCACAGGGTCCGGCCGATCCACAGTGCCAGGGCCAGCACCAGCAGGGTCGCAAGCAGGCTGAAAAACTTTTTCATCAGAACGTTCTCAACGGTAGACAGTCAGCGCCATGGCGCCGAACAGACAGGTAAACAGACTCAGGCGCAAAAGCGCCGGGTGCCAGAAAAAGCGGTACAGGTCGAACCCCGAGAGGAACCGGTCCAGCGCCCAGGCCAGCGCCGCAGCGACAAAAAACATCAAGGTCATGGTCGGCATGTACACGCCGTGGAAGGCGATTTCACGAGGCATGGGCAAGTCCTTCGGGCTTGGCGACGGCATAGGCGGCGAGTGGTGATTGCGGGTCGAGCAACGAGGTGCGGATGAAGTGCAGATAGCTCTTCACCCGGCGTAACGCGGACGTGTCAAAGTGCGGCGCGAACGGCTCGTCGGTCGCGGCGACCCGGCTGATCGCATGATCGACCGCCACCAGTGCGCGCTCCAGATTGCTCGGGTTCGGTTGCAGAAACAGTCGCACCAGCGCCCGGCCCATCACGCGGATAGCCTGCCGCCACGGCTGCGATTCGGCATACGCCGGATGCACCGGGAGGATCGCCTGTTCCTTGCGCAACTCGATGATCGCGTGGCCGACTTCGAGTACCACGAACATCCAGCGCAGCAGATTCTTCTGCACCGTCGGCTGACCTGCCGCCAGGCCATAAGCCTGGTGCAGCAGGTCACGGGTACGACTCTCGAAACTCGATGCCAGGCCCTTGAGCTTGCCGCTGATCGCATAGACCACTTGCTCGCGCAGATCCTGCTCCAGGCGCTTCCACAACCAGCGGCTGTTCGGCGGCAGAATGATCGCGCCGGCAGCGGCACACACCAGCATGCCCATGACCATCGCGATGTAGTCGTTGATGAAGCTGTAGGGGTTGTAAATGGTCAGGTTGTCCGGCACCGAACCGGTGCTGAAGAAGATCAACAGACCCAGGCCGATCCCGGCATATTTCGGCCGCGAAGCGAGGAACGAGCCGAGCACGATGACTGGCGCGAGCATCACACACAGCAGCGGAAATCCGTCGATCCACGGGAAGATGAAAAACATCTCGACGAAGCCGATCAGCGCCCCGAGGAACGTACCGCAGGCCATTTGAAAAGCCATGCGTTTGGGGTTGGGCGTGGCGGCAGACAGGCCCACGGTCGCGGCAGCAATCAGGGTCATGGTCGCGCCGCTCGGCCACGCGGTGGCGACCCAGTAACTACCGAGCACAATCAGGATGAACGAGGCGCGAATCCCCGAAGCCGCAGCGGCCCACCAGTTGGTTTGCGGGGTGAACGGCTCGTCCCAGCGCTCACGCTCGTGACTGTGATCAGCCAGCGAGGCGTGGGTCTGTGCATAACTGTGCAGGTCGTCGACGAAGCGATAGAGCAGCTCGTATGCAGTGTGGAAATCCAGTTGCTCGGCTTCACTCGGACCGGTTTCCTGAAAGGCTGCACGCAGGCTGCGCACCCGCGCCGGCAGACCTTCCTTGTAGCTCGCCAGTGCCGTGACCAGACGTGCGGCGTCCGGGCTGGTCAAGGCACGACCACTGAAGCCGTCGAGCACTTCGGCCAGATCCTGCAGGCCCGGCCTGATCGCGGCCACCACGTGTTCTTCGTCATTCACACGCAAGCGTTCGAGCAACTGATGCAACGCGTTGAAGCGCGTGGTAATGCCCATGAACTCGCTGTTCAAACGGCTGAGGCGACCGTTGCGCCGACGCATGTGCGGGTCTTCGAATACGGTGACGCTGCGCAGCCCTTCCAGGCCCACGGCTTCGGCGATGAAACGCACGTTGCTCGCTTCGAACGATTCGGCTTTGCTGCGCCCGCGCAGGCCATCGGTGACGAACAACGCGAACACCCCGAAGCGCTGATACAGCGCGTTGCGCATCGCCGCGCTGGCTGTTTGCGGCAGGATCGCGGCGCTGACCACCGTCGAGCAGAGAATCCCCAGCGAGATCTCCAGCACCCGCCACACGGCGGCCATGAACGCACCGTCCGGATGCGCCAGCGCCGGCAGCCCGACCATCGCAGCGGTGTAGCCCGCAAGAACAAAACCGTAGGCGCGAAAGTTACGGCAACGCGCCGCACCGGCCGAGCAGATGCCGACCCAAATCGCCAGCGAACCGAGGAACAACTCAGTGTTTTGCGCGAACAGCGCAATCAGCGTGACCATCATCGCCGACCCGGCCAGGGTGCCAAGGAAACGATAGAAACTCTTGGCGAACACCTGGCCGCTCTGCGGCTGCATGACGATGAACACGGTGATCATCGCCGTGCGCGGTTGCGGCAACTCCAGGCGCATCGCCAGCCACAGCGTGAGGAACGCGGCGAGCAATACCTTGAAGATATACACCCAGGTCACGCCATCGCTGCGCGCCCAGTCAAACAAACCCCGACGCCATTCCAGGGAGTAGAGCCAGCGTAGAGGTGCGGGCAAGGGAGTCATTAAATTTTGCTCAAGAATTCAGTCGAACCGGAGAACCTGTGGGAGCGGGCTTGCTCTCGAATGCGGTGTGTCAGACACCTGATGCGCTGGCTGACACACCGCATTCGCGAGCAAGCCCGCTCCCACAAGGGTTGTGTGTTCACCGCAAGAGGGTCGGGGTTTTCGGGGCCTGGGTTTGCTCGGCAGTGGGCACATCATTGCCAGCCCCGAGGCCGCCACCCAGCGCCGTCACCAACTCAGCATGCGCACTCAAGCGCGCCGCCTGCACCTGCTGCTGCACTTGCTGCTGCTTGAACAGCAAGGTCTGCGCATTCAGCACGTTGAGGTAATCGGTGAGGCCACGCTGATAAGCGATCATCGCGATGTCGTAGGTCTTCTGCGCAGTAGCCACCGACTCGGCGGCGAAGGCTTGCTGCTTGTCCATCGACTCGCGGCGGATCAACTGGTCGGAGATGTTCTTCAGCGCATTGACCAGCGTCTGGTTGTAATGCGCAACGGCGATGTCATACCCGGCGGAGGCTTCACCCAATTCGCTGCGTAAACGCCCACCGTCGAAGATCGGCAGCGAGATTGCCGGGCCGACGTTGTAATTGAGTTTCTTGCCAGTCAAAAACTCCAGCGCTCCGCCGCCGGTGGCCATGTAGCCGAGGCTGCCGACCAGATCGACGTTGGGATAAAACCCGGCATGCGCGACATCGATGCCGCGTGCCTGCGCCGCCACTTGCCAGCGACTGGCGACCACATCCGGGCGCTGACCGAGCAACTCGGCGGGCAATGCCGATGGCAGTTTCAACGCAGCACCCAGCGCCAGCGTCGGCCGCTGCAACTGCGCCCCGGCGCCCGGGCCTTTGCCCGCCAGCGCGGCGATCTGGTTACGGCTCAGGGCGATTTCTTCGTCCAGCGCATCCAGTTGCCGATGGGTCTCCGGCAACGGCGTTTCCGCCTGACTGACTTCAAAGTGCGTGCCGATGCCGCCGTCCAGACGCTTCTGCGCCAGATCGAGAATCTGCTGTTGCTGCTTGAGGGTCGCGGCGACGATGTCGCGCTGGGCGTAATGCAGCGACAGCTCGATGTAGGCGCGCACGATGTTGTTCTGCAATTCCAGCTGCGCCAGCCGCGCTTCGGCGGCGCTCATGTGCGCCAGATCCACCGCGCGTTCGCTGGCATTGCTTTCCCGGCCCCAGAGGTCGAGGGCGTAGCTGAAACCCAGCGCGGCGTTGTTGTCCCAGGTGGTGGTGTTGGCCAGCTCGCCCGGGCCGTAGAACTGGTCGGTCGGCCAGTTGTGGCGCTTGAGCGTTGACTCGCCATTGATCTGCAACGACTCGGCGGCCTCGGCGACACCGGCCAGCGCCTTGGCCTGACGCACCCGCGCCGCGGCCATGGCCATGCTCGGGCTGCCCTGCACGGCGAGGTCGATCCAGTGATTGAGTTGCGGATCGCCGTAGGCTTGCCACCATTGTGCGGTGGGCCAGTGGGCGTCTTTGGCGGCGTGAGCAATCGCGTCGTCAGTGGCCAGTGCGTCGGCTTCCAATGCCTTGCTATGCGGGGCGATTCCTTGCGTTGAGATGCAGCCGCTGAGACCCAGGGTAAAAGCCAGAACACTGAGCGGCAAAAGCGCTCTGTTGATGCGACGCGGCACAGCTGCGAATTCCTGAAAGAGGATAAGGCGGGGATTTGTGCAGGGGCTGCCGCAGGCGGCGATCAGTTGATCCTGATCCCTTAAAACAAGATCAAAAGATCGCAGCCTTCGGCAGCTCCTACAGGGAACGGCGCAATTCTAGGTGGGCACTTTAGTGGCGATAAGCTGGGATTCCTGTGAATCTTTGTTACCGTTAACGAGATAATCCCTTGGTCGGGGGTCTCAGCCCCTGAAACTTCGTGTCACAATTTGCCATCTCCCTTGAGAGCACCCCATGGACACATTGCAAAACATGCGCGCCTTCAGTTGTGTGGCCGAAGCCGGCAGCTTCACCGCCGCTGCCGTGCAACTCGACACCACCACGGCCAACGTTTCGCGCGCGGTTTCCAACCTGGAAGCCCACCTGCAAACCCGCCTGCTCAATCGCACGACCCGGCGCATCGCCCTGACCGAGGCCGGCAAGCGCTACCTGCTGCGCTGCGAACAGATCCTGGCCTATGTCGAAGAAGCCGAAGCCGAGGCCAGCCAGGCCCACGCCCGCCCCGCCGGCCAGTTGAAAGTGCACACCATGACCGGCATCGGCCAGCACTTCGTGATCGACGCCATCGCCCGCTACCGCAAGACCCACCCGGACGTGACCTTCGACCTGACCATGGCCAACCGCGTGCCGGACCTGCTCGACGAGGGCTACGACGTGTCCATCGTGCTCGCCAGCGAACTGCCGGACTCGGGCTTCGTCTCGCAACGCCTGGGCATCACCTACAGCATCGTCTGCGCCTCCCCGGCCTATGTGAAAGCCAACGGCTGCGCGCAAAAGCCCGCAGACCTGCTGAACCACGCCTGCCTGCGCCTCGTCAGCCCGGTGATCCCCCTGGAAAAATGGGCCTTCAACGGCCCGGACGGCCAGGAAATGGTCACCATCAACAGCTCGCCGTTCCTGGTGAACTCCGCCGACGCGATGAAAGCCGCGATCATCAGCGGCATGGGCGTCGGCGTCCTGCCGGTCTACGCCGCCATCGAAGGCCTGCGCAACGGCACGCTGGTACGGATGATGCCGAACTACCGCTCGCAGGAACTCAACCTGTACGCGATCTACCCGTCGCGGCAATACCTGGATGCGAAGATCAAGACTTGGGTCGAGTATTTGCGCGGGTCACTGCCGGAGATATTGGCGGCGCATCAGGCGGAACTGGCGGCGTATGAGTTGAGTGGGAGCCTCGCCGGAGCCCGCGTCGCCAACTGATTTTCAACACACGGTGTTCACTGTAGGAGCTGCCGCAGGCTGCGATCTTTTGCCCTTGATGTTTAAAAATCAAAAGATCGCAGCCTACGGCAGCTCCTACAAAAGCGGTGATTTGAAGGGAGTTTTCCGACAGGTTTTGACGGTTGTGGCTCGGAAGTGGGGTGGATAGGCTCAGGGGGTCGTTGACGAATCAACGACCGGACTTGGTCGTCCGGGTTTAGAATGGCGCACTTTTTAAGCTTGCTTAATGGCGAGCTGTGCGTGGGAGGGCCTTGGCCCTGCCGGGTTTCCATTCCCTGGTCGACCAACCTGCGTACGGTTCGCCACCCTATTGCTTGGTCGCAGTACGTGGCGAACTCCACATCCCGAATGGAGTTCCACCATGATCAAACCCACACCCAATCCGCCCCAAGCCGAAAGCACCTCCCCCTACGAATCCCTCGATTCAAAAAAGCTCCACGACGCCGCCGAGCGTGCACTCGACCATTACCTGAAACCTTCCGCCGCCGCTGTGAGATTCCACAAATCCAGCAGCATGTTCCAGGTCGCCCCCGACATGGACAACGAAAGCCTGCTGGTTCACGCCTGCGAATCACTGGCCTCGGCCAGCATCATGACCAGCGACATTGCGGCCTATGTCGAAAGCCCGCAGCGACAGACGATACTGGCGATCCAGCAAATCATCATGCTGGCCGAGCTGGCGGTGAATCGGGTGCTGGACAACGTGGAAATCAGCCAACCTGCAGCACACAGCTGAGCCATTGTGGGAGCGGGCTTGCTCGCGAAGGCGTCAGCACATCCAACACTTTCGGTGACTGACACACCGCTTTCGCGAGCAAGCCCGCTCCCACAGGGGGATTGGGTCAGTCAGTTGGAAACTGGTCGGCTGTCAGACCGCCATCGCTGGCAAGCCAGCTCCCACAGGGATTGGGTGAGTCAGTTAGAGCCTGGTCGGCTGTCAGGCCGCCATCGCGAGCAGGCTCACTCCTACAGAAAGGCAAAGCAGTCCAGACAGACCGCATGCTCTTCACCACTCAATGGCCGAGTGTCAGCTCGCCGAAAGCTCTTGATCTTGCCGTGCCGGCCCCATCGGCAGGCTGAGTGGAGGGGTTTATCCGGGGGGAGGCGCGCAGCGCCATGCGGCGAAGCCGCATACATCGAGAGAAGGTGCAGCGAAGCAAACCGGAGGCGATTCCCCCGGATGAACCCCGCAACGAAGGAACCCGAGCCACGGCGAGGGCCGTACGCCGGGGCCAAGACCTTTGGTTACTTTGGGGCGTTTGCCAAAGTGACTCGCCGTAAGGGCGAAACCGCCAGCAGCAGCACCCGAAGCAACGGATATGTCCCCCATCAACCCAAAGCATGGTCGGCCCAGAGGCCGCCAAGACAACCCAAAACAGAAATGTTAGCTTGCTTGGCAATAAAGCCCAGAAGCCGAGCCCATAGCGATGAAAAAAACAGTCCTGGCCTTCAGCCGCATCACCCCACCCATGATCGAACGCCTGCAACAAGAGTTCGACGTCATCGTCCCCAACCCGAAGAACGGCGACATCAACGCCCAATTCAACGAAGCCCTCCCCCACGCCCACGGCCTGATCGGCGTCGGCCGCAAACTCGGCAAGGCCCAACTCGAAACAGCCACAAAACTCGAAGTAGTCTCCAGCGTCTCCGTCGGCTACGACAACTACGACCTCGACTACTTCAATGAACGCGGGATCATGCTCACCAACACCCCGGACGTGCTCACCGAAAGCACCGCCGACCTCGCCTTCGCCCTGATCATGAGCAGCGCCCGCCGCGTCGCCGAACTCGACGCCTGGACCAAGGCCGGCCAATGGCAGGCCAGCGTCGGCGCACCGTTGTTCGGCTGTGACGTCCACGGCAAAACCCTGGGCATCGTCGGCATGGGCAATATCGGCGCCGCCGTCGCCCGCCGTGGCCATTTCGGCTTCAACATGCCGATTATCTACAGCGGCAACAGCCGCAAGACCGAACTGGAACAGCAACTCGGCGCGCAATTCCGCAGCCTTGACCAACTGCTGGCCGAAGCCGACTTCGTCTGCCTGGTGGTGCCGCTCAGCGACAAGACCCGCCACCTGATCAGCCATCGCGAATTGGCGTTGATGAAGCCGGGGGCGATTCTGGTCAACATCTCCCGTGGCCCGGTGGTCGACGAGCCGGCGCTGATCGAAGCCCTGCAAAACAATCGCATCCGTGGCGCAGGACTGGACGTCTACGAGAAAGAACCGCTGGCCGAGTCGCCGCTGTTCCAGTTGAAAAATGCTGTGACATTGCCGCACATCGGCTCCGCCACGAATGAAACGCGCGAAGCCATGGCCAATCGTGCACTGGCCAATCTGCGCAGCGCGCTGCTCGGCGAACGCCCGCAGGACCTGGTCAATCCGCAAGTCTGGCGCGGATAAAAAATGACGGGCAAGTGCAGAACCGCACTTGCCCGTTAGTTGCCGCCCTACACAACTTGAAATTGAACAACAAAGCCAACTTAACAACAGCATTATAAGCTCTGCCTGGCAATCGAATGATCGACCACTGCTATGGAGAGCTAATCCTGTGAACAACCTGACAACCGATAAAGTTATTCGCTACAGCAAAGTTATATTGATGGCTTACATCAGCTTCTTTGGTGTATTGGTGATGATTCACAACTTTACCGACTATGACTCGAACTACACGTACGTGGCTCATATCCTGAGCATGGACACTACCACCGCCAATGAGTCCATAAAGTACCGAGCCGTCGATTCACCGATGATTCATCACCGGATCTACTGGTTCATCATCACGCTGGAAGTGACGTATACGACGTTATGCCTGATAGGCACCTATCAACTCTATCGGCACATCAATGCGCCTGCAGAGGTATTCCACGAGGCAAAAAAGTTCTCGATCATGGGCATACTGACGGCAATTTTCATTTATTACGTGTGCCTGCAAACCGTGGGTGTGGAATGGTTTGACATGGACACCTCACAATCATGGAATGCCAAGGACTGGGCCCGGCATATCATTGACTTCATATTCCCGGTGATGATTTACATCACCTTGAAAGTCGAGCGCTGATGTTCAGTGATCGTTTGTTTCATACCAACTTCCCCTGCACCGGCGCCACCAGCGTTTTCGGCTTACGAAACACCAAGACATTACCCAGCATCACCAACACCAGCCCGAGCAACGCCGGTGCCGTCCACTGATAACCTTCAGCAAACGCTGACACGTTCAGTGCCACCACCGGGAACAGCACGGTGCAATACGCCGCACGCTCCGGCCCCATACGTCCGACCAGCGTCAGGTACGCGGTGAAGCCGATCACCGAACCGGGGATCACCAGATACAGTAACGCCCCGACGTAACGTGGCGACCACTCCATGTCGAACGCAATGCCATTGACCAGACACCACACCGACAACATCGCCGCCCCGTAGGCCATGCCCCAGGCATTGGTGGTCAAGGGTTTCAAGCCTGCCTTCTGCTGCAGACTCGACAACATATTGCCCGCCGAAAAACACAAGGTGCCACACAGCGCCAAGCCAAGACCAAGCAACGTTTCGGGGCTGGCGTGATGGCCGGCCAGTTCCGGCCAGAACAACATTCCCAGACCGAACAAACCCAGCGCCCCGCCCATCAACACGTTGCGCGCAATGCGCTGACCGAAGAACACGCGTGCATTGAGCGCATTCCACAAAGTGGCCGTGGAAAACACCACCGCCACCAGCCCGCTGGGAATCCACTGGCTGGCGGTCAGAAAGCACATGAAGTTGACGCAGAACAGGCACAGCCCCTGCGCCACACAGATCAGATGTCCGCGCCGATTCATCGGTTGCAGCCGCCGACTGAGCAGCAACAACACGAACAGCACCAGCGCGGCGAGACCGAAGCGATAAACGATCGACACCGGAATCGCCACCACGCCCAGTTGCCATTTCAGGGCAATCCAGGTGGTGCCCCAGATCAGCACGGTCAGCAGATACAGCGAAAGGTTCATGACGAAACTCCTGAGAACACCGGGCACTCTGTGGCAAGCGAGCTTGCTCGCGCTTGAGTGCGCAGCACTCACTGATGGGTCCGCTGCGCAGCCCGGCGGGAGCAAGCGCCCTCGCCACAGGGTTGTGTTGTATGGAGGTTCAGGGTGCGACAGCAACGATCGGGGCGCTTGCAGATTCTTGCGCTTTTGTCGCTCGACAGGCTGGCAGCACGAAAGCTACGGAGTAGGATGCAAGGCGTTGGAGAGAACCGAATATGGCCGCTATCGATACCCTGCAAGTCTTCCAAGCCCTCAACCGCTCGCCGAATGCACGCCTGTTGCACAGCGCCGATCTCGGTGACGGCTTGTCTGCGGCCCTGTGGACCAACCACCACGATGCCCAGGAATACGAAACGCCGAGCCACCACACGCTTTCCTGCTACATCGCCGGGGGCACGGGCACCTTTCGCCGTGGCCAACCGGGGCGCAAGGGCGGACCGGACAAGTTGTGCATCCTGCCCGCCGATCACCAATCGGGCTGGGTGATCAACGGCGATCTGCGTCTCGCTCATCTGTATTTCAGCGCCGAACAATTTGCCTTGGGTTGCGTCACGCTGCTGGATCGCGAGCCGCGAGAGATGCAGTTGCGCGAGCAGACCTTTCTGGAAGATCCGCAGCAGGCCCGACGCTTTCGTCAGTTACTGACACTGAATTGGGACGAACCGGCCGAACGCCTGCTGACCAGCAGCATTGCGCATGAATTGATCAGCCATACCCTGCTCAGCCAGGTCGGCGCCCGGCAGGGTGTGCGCCTCAAGGGCGGACTGGCGCCCCATCAGCGGCGGCAACTGGTCGAGTTCATCGACAATCAGTTGGCCGAGCCGATCAGCCTCGGGCAACTGGCCGGATTGTGTGCGCTGTCGGAATACCACTTTGCGCGGATGTTTCGCGTGAGTTTCGGCCTGCCGCCGCATCAGTACGTGCTGGCGCGGCGCTTGAACCGGGCGCGGGAATTGTTGCGTGGCACGGCGTTGCCGCTGGGGGAGATTGCATTGGCGTGCGGGTTTGCCAGTGCCAGTCATTTCACCAACCGGTTTCGGCAGGTGTTGGGTGGGACGCCTGGGGAATATCGGCAGGCGTTTTTGCGTTAGATCCGGGGTTTTTATTGCCTGATCGGGCCGCTTCGCGAGCAAGCCCGCTCCCACAGGGTTCAGAGTGAACTCAGATTGTTTGAATAACACCATCCAATGTGGGAGCGGGCTTGCTCGCGAAGAACGATGACGCGGTCCTGGATCAGAACTCCAGCGTACTGGAGAGCGAAATCTGCCGCGAATCGCCCATCGACACAAAGAACCGGCTCGCCGCCGAGGTGTAGTAGGTGCGGTCGAACAGGTTCTTCACGTTGAGCTGGAACTTGACCTTCTGCCCTTCGAGTCTGGTGTCGTAAGTGGCAAACGCATCGGCCACGGTGTAGCTCGGCAGGTCGAAATCATTCACCGCATTGCCCGCGCGTTCGCCGACATACCGCGCCCCGGCACCGACCCGCAGTTGGTCGCCACCAATCACGCTGCCGAAGTCATACACCGCCGACAATGAACCGCTGTTCTTCGCCACGTTTTGCAAGCGATTGCCTTTGTAGTCCGGGTCTTCGGTGACCTCGGCATCGGTGTAGGCATAGGCGCCGATCAGGCTCCAGCGATCGGTCAACTGCCCAGTCAGATCCAGTTCCAGACCACGGGAACGCACTTCGCCTGCGGCGCTGTAAATGGTGGTCGGGCCTTCAGAATTGGAGACCAGCACGTTGCGCTTCTTGATGTCGAACAGTGCGATATTGCCTGTGATGCGCCCCGGCATATCCAGACGCGCACCCAGTTCCCACGACTTGGCCTCTTCCGGCGCAATGCTGCCGTCGAGCACGGTGCTGCTGCCGCTGAGCGGGGCGATGGTCGAGTTGGGTTTGAACGATTCGGTGTAGCTGCCGTAGAACGATAATTCGTCGGTGTAGCGATACACCAGACCGGCGCGCGGTACGAATTTCTGCCCGTTGCTGTCGGTGTTGGCCTTGAACGGCACGCCTTTGCCGGCGTACTGGTCGTACTCCTGGAAGCGTCCGCCGGCGACCAGAATCCACTGGTCGTTGAGGTGTATCGAGTCCTGCAGAAACACCGAATCGCTGCGCAGCAGATCGGTCTGCGCACTGTCCGCCGGGCTGACCGTGGTGCCTTCGACTTCACGGCCATACACCGGATTGACATAGCTGAAGGTGCTCAGGCTTTTCTGGCGGATCAGGTCAGCGCGGTAGATCTTGCGGTACTCATCGTCAACGCCGAACACCAGATCATGTTGCATGCCCAGCAGGTTGACTTTGCCTTCGAGGCTGGCGGTGGTGAAACGGTCAGTGCTGATCGCGCCTTGCGTGCCGTCCATGCTGCGGGTCAGCGTGCCTTTTTTGGTGTCGATGGCGGTCACGCGTACCTGGCTCGCGTCGTAGGTTTCGCGGTTCCAGCTGTAGCCAAAATGGGCTTTCCAGTCGTCGTTGAGTTCGTGGTCGGCTTCGAAGTGGTACAGGTCGGAACGGCCTTCCATGTCGTTGAATGGCTCGTCCAGACGCTCGTTGCGCGAGATGTCCAGCGGATGGTTGGTGCGCGGATCGATTACCGTGCCCCGGTCGAACGGGGTGAGAAACTCGCGGTGTTCATAGCCGAACGACAGCTTGGTACGCTCGCCGAACCAGGCCAGCGACGGCGCGATCAGCGTCTCGCGGTGGGTGCCGTAGTTGCGCCAGTAATCTTCGTCTTCATGATCCAGCACCAGCCGATAGGCCAGCCCGGATTCGCCCAGCGCCCCGGTGCTGTCGAAGGTGCCACCGCTGCCATTCTTGCCGTCGCCGTAGGTGGAACCGCGCAGGGTCAGCGCGTTGTATTGAGTCAGTTCCGGCTTCTTGCTGACCAGGTTGACCACGCCGCCCGGATCCTGAATGCCGTAGAGCAACGAGGCCGGGCCCTTGAGCACTTCGACCCGATCGACCGTCGCGTTCATGCCACGGCCCTGCACGATCGGCATGCCGTCGCGCATGATCGAGCCGTTGCGGTTGTCGCCGAAACCGCGGGTCATTACCGAATCCTGGGTGCTGCCCAAGGTGTTGCCCTGGGTGATGCCGCTGACGTTGGCCAACGCATCGTCGAGATTGCGCGGGGACTGATCGCGAATGACCTGGGCCGGAATCACGTTGACGGTCTGAGGAATCTCCTGCAGCGAAGCCGAGGAGCGCATCACCGAACTGGTCTGCGGCGGCTGATAGCTCATCGACTCGTCACGCATCGACGTGATGGTGGTCGCGCCAAGATTGAGTGCGCCTGCGGTGGGTTGCGGTTCCAGCGCCAGGGTGTGGCTGTCGGTACGGCGAAAGGTCATGCCGGAACCACTGAGCAGGCGTTGCAGCGCCTGTTCGGCGCTCATCTGGCCGCTGACGGCCGGGGCGTTAATGCCGTACGGTGCCTCATCGGTGTAGACCACGCTTTGCCCGGTGACGCGGCTGAAGTCGCTCAGAGCCTGGGGCAGTGGTTTGGCGCTCAGGGAGAAACTGAACTGTTTCTGTGTCGGGCTGCTGACGGTTTCAGCGGCCAGCGCCACACTCAGCGGCAACAGCGCCAACGCCGAAAAACTCAATGCCGAAACACCCAACCACTGTTTGACCGAACCCGATTTTGCCCTGGACTTCATTGCTCAATGACCTGTGTAGAACCGCAACGGATGCGAATGACTCGCAGTTTCAGTCACTACACGGATGGGGCTGTGGTTTACCTCACCACAAATTTGAAAATATTTTTTGCTGTCTGAAAGAACGCTATCGCGAGCAGGCTCAGCGCAAAATAATCAGATGCCCCAGCACCTGATGCTGCTCAAACCCCATCACCCCTTGCAGGGAACTCAACACAACCTGCGGATCCTTGCTCGGAAAACTGCCGCTGACCTTGCGCGCAGCCAACTCATCGTTGAGCACAACAATCCGCCCCGGGTAATAGCGCCGCAGATCCTCCACCACATCGGCCAGCGACGCCTTGTAGTAATTCAGCCAGCCCTGACGCCAAGCCAGTTGCGCCTCGCTGTCCACCGCGTGCAGTTTTTCTGCACTGCCCTGCCCGTAAGCCACTTGCTGGCCGGCGGTCAGAATCTGCTGTTGCGCGTTGCGATCCGCCGTCACGCCAACGCGCCCGGACAGCACCGTGACCTGCGCACCTGCGGGCTGCAGACGCACTTCGAATTGCGTGCCGAGCACCCGCGACTCGCCCTTCTCCGCCGCGACCACAAACGGATCCCCCGTATGCGTGACACTGAAGAAACCAGCGCCGCGACGTAACTGCACACGCCGCTCGCCATGACTGAAATCCACCGCGATGGCGCTGTCGGCATCCAGCGTGACTTGCGATTGATCGGCCAGGGTCACGGTGCGGATCTCGCCCGGTGCCGAAACGTAATCGGCACCGAGATCATCGATCCAGCGCTGCGGCTGCCAACCCGTGCCAAGGCTGATCATCAGCATCAGACACGCGGCCATCGCCAGCGCGCCCGACCAGCGCAGCAGCGTTGAACGACGCGGACGATCCATCGCATTGAGGTAGCCCTGCAACGCCAACGCCTCTTCATCGGCCAAGGTACGCGCCGGACTTTCGCTCAACTCCCAGAGCACTTGCGCCTGGGCGTAAGCCTCGGCGTGGGCCGGGTCGGCGCGCAGCCAGTGGCTGAAGGTCAGTTGATCGCCGGTGCTTGGCCGGTCGTGCAGCAGACTCAGCCAGGCGAGCGCGGCCTGTTCCTGAGCGGGCGTCGGGATGACGCGGTCGTTGGATTTCACGGTGCTTTCCCTGGCAGGCGTGGCGCGGGTTCGCGCAGGCTGGCCTTGCAGGCCTCGAGGGCGCGCATCATATGTTTTTCCACGGCACTTTGGGACAGGCCCATGGCTTTGGCGATGTCTGCGTATTTGCGGCCGTGGATGCGATTGAGCAAAAAGATCTGCCGAGTGCGCTCGGGCAAGGCGCGCAACGCCGCTTCGACATGGCGCAGATCATTGCCCGCTTCGAGCGCGGCTTGCGGTTCGCTGCCGTGACTGTCCGGCGCATCCGGTTGCCAGCCCTCATTGACCCGCACCCGCGTGCCTTCGCTGCGCAAGTGATCGATGGCGATGTTGCCGGCGCAGCGCAAAAGGTAGGTGCTGAGTTCTTCGACCTGCACCAGCGGCCGTCGCCAGAAACGCAGGAACAGATCCTGCACCAGATCCGCCGCCGTGGCCCGGCAGCCGACGCGCCGGTTGACCAGCGCTTCCATCTGCGAGCGCTGCGACAGGAACACCTGAAGAAAATGCGCACGCGCACCGTGCGGTTCGTCGTCGCGGGATTCCGGGGGATGATCGATCAGCATGTCAGACCTGCGCCCAGGCAGCGACCGGACTGGCCAGCAGGCTCAACCCGGCCAGTGCGAGGGCCAGACGTGGGCGATACGGCAGCAACAGCACCAACGCCAAGGCGCTGAGCATGAGCACCGCGAACCAGTCGACCAGACCGAAACTCCAGCCGTGTGCAGCGACTGCCGCCCAAAGCGACAGCCCGAGCAACAGCCAACCGGCGAGTTTCAGACCTCGTGCACGTCGGGCAGAGGGTTTGTTGCCGAGCAGTTCATCGTGGTGCCGAGGCATCGACAGACACAACGCGCTGAACCCGGCGTAGCACAGCAACAACGCCAGCAACATCAGCTGACCTCCTGCTCAAGCGCGATCGGTCGCGGCTTTTCGCGGGATGTTTTTTTCACGCTGACGGCGCCGCCGGCACGCTGCATTTTCCATGCGGCCCAGCCGAGGAACAGGCCTGCGCCCAGGCACGTCAGATCAAAACCCGCCAGCGTCCAGTCACCTTGCGCCAGCGTTACCCCGAGATTCCACGGTGTGGTCAGATTGATCAGCGGCACCGCGATAAACAGCACGGCAGCCAGCGCGAGCTGTTCGACCCAGGCCTTGCGCCCTTTGCGCAGCAACGCATGCACCACACTCAAAGCCCAGGCGATAAAAAACGCATTCACTTCCTGATCGGCGCGCCCGAGCAGATCTGTCGGCAACAGACGATTGGCCAAAAAGAACACCGCCACCGCCAACACCAACCCGGCCATGCTGGCGATGTTCAGCACTTCCACCAAGCGCAATTCGAACGGCATCACGCCGCTCTTGGCGTGTTTGAGCTGGCGCTTGCCAAGCCAGATCACCAGCCCGGTGCCGATCATCGCGGTACTCGCCAGACCACAGATGAAATACAGCCAGCGCAATGTCGACCCGGCAAAGTGGCCCATGTGCAAACCGTAGAACGTGCCGCCGACCGCCATCGCCACGGGCTGCTCCGGCGTGCTGCCGAGGCGCTCGCCGGTGACGCCGTTGAACGTCACCGCGCGCCCGAAATCGTGGACGACGCGGTCGCCACGGCGCGACAGCACCACCGAGGCATTCGCGTCCCCCGGATTGTTCACCGTCAGCCGCGCGGTGCTGCCTCCCGCCCACTGCTCGCTGGCCTTGGCCAGAAGTGGAGCCATCGGGCTCAGCGGCGCCGCCCGGTTGGCTCGCTCAGGGGTCTTCGATGCCGGAAAAACTTCGTCGTAAAAGGTGCGCACGTCGCCGTTATAGGATGCCAGAATGCTCGCCGGCATGACCATCGCCATGAAAATCACCAGGCTGCTGTAGGTGATCATCAAGTGAAACGGCAACACCAGCACGCCGACCGCGTTATGCCCGTCGAGCCATGAACGCTGGCCTTTGCGCGGGCGAAAGGTGAAGAAGTCCTTGAAGATTTTCTTGTGGGTGATGATGCCGGTGATCAGCCCGACGAACATCACCATCGCCGCCATCGTCGCCAGCCAGCGGCCCCATGGATAAGGCATTTGCAGCTGGAAATGGAAGCGATAGAAGAACTCGCCGCCCAGGCTTTCGCGGGCCTGGACTTCACTGCCGGTCTGCGCGTCGAGTGTTCTGGATTCGAACTTGCCGCGCTCGCCCGGTGTGTTCGGAGCCTGTTGCCAGCGCACCGTCAGGCCGGGATCGCGGGCGTCGGGCAAGTCGATCAGCCAGCGCGAGGCGCCGGCGGCGTGTTGCTGCAGGTAACTTTGCGCCAGGGTCAGGCTCGCTTCGGCATTAATCGGCCGCGCGGGAATTTCCGGCTGCATCCAGTGGCTGATCTCATCCTTGAAATAGGCCAGCGTCCCGGTCAGAAAAATCGCAAACAGCAGCCAGCCGAACACCAGCCCCGTCCAGGTGTGCAGCCAGGCCATCGACTGACGAAAGCCCTCTTTCATGCGTAACCCAAGCCCCGCGCGGCACCCGACACCGTCGCCAGAATCACGCTGGGCACCAGCAAACCGACCCACGCCGACCACGCCGTGCGGCAAGCGAAGCACCACAGCACCGCGACCAGATAGACCAGAAAGGAAATGGTCATACCGGTCACCACCGCTTCGGCGCGGCTCAACGGCAGCCACATCGTCAGCGCGACACTGGCCAGCGCCGCGACCAGATAGCCGCCGAACACCGCCGCCAGCACCCGCGAGGTGACGGCCAGACGATAGGACATGGGAAGTGAGGCGAGTTTGCCTTTCATGTTTCGACCCTGAAACGAAAAAACGTCCGGCCAACGAGCCGAACCAACAGGCGAGCAATATTAATGATAAATATTCTCATACGCAAAAGCATCTGATTGCCGGACACCCTCGCCCGCCCCTACAATGCGAACAGTTCTTGTTCTCTAACGCATCCAACGTGCGCCCGGAGTAATACCCTTGTCGTCCGCCCATCCCGTCGAATCGCTCTACCACGACCACCACAGCTGGCTCACCGGCTGGTTGCGGCGCAGACTCGGCTGCCCGGACAGCGCGGCGGATCTGGCGCAAGACACCTTCATCCGCGTGCTCAGCTCTCGCGAACCCGCAGTGATCATCGAGCCGCGCGCCTTCCTCACCACCCTCGCCAAACGCGTGCTGTTCAATCATTACCGTCGTCAGGATCTGGAACGCGCCTACCTCGACACGCTGGCGCAGATGCCGGAAATGGTTGCGCCATCGGAAGAAGACAAAGCGATCATCCTGCAAACCCTGATCGAGCTGGACCAGCTGCTCGATGGCTTGCCGCGTCTGGTCAAGCGCGCCTTTTTGCTGGCGCAGGTCGATGGCCTGACTTATCCGCAAATCGCCGCCGAGCTGAGCATCTCGGTGGCCACGGTCAAACGTCATCTGCACAAAGCCGCCCTGCGCTGCTATTTCGCCCTATGAACCGCGCTCCGGATTTCTCTGCGCAAGTGGCCGAACAGGCCGTGCACTGGCTGATGGAAATGCAGCAAGGCACGCTCTCCCCGCGTCAGCAACAAGCCTGGCAACAATGGCTGGACGCCCACAGCGAACATCGTCGCGCGTGGGAGCACATGCAGCGGGTCAACCAACGCTTGCGCGGCGTGGCGTCGCCATTGGTCCACGCCGCGTTGAACGGGCAGAAGTCTTCCAGTCGCCGTCAGGCGCTCAAATTGCTGCTGCTTCTCGGTGCCGGTTCTGCCGTCACCTGGGGCATGCGCGAGCACAATCCGCTGCCGACCCTGCTCGCCGACTACCGCAGCCCGCTGGGCGAGCGACGCAAGGTGACGCTGGGTGCGGGCAGTCAGCTGCAGCTCAATACCGCGAGCGCCGCGGACGTGGATGGCGCGCAGCGGCTGATCCGTTTGCTGGAGGGCGAGATCCTTCTGAGCACCGCACAAGCGTTCGAAGTGCACACGGCACAAGGGCTGTTGAAAACCAGTGCTGCCCGGATCAACGTCCGTCAATTTGCCGATCGCACACAAGTTGCGCTGTTCGAAGGCCAGGTCGAATTGATCCGCCACGGGCACGCGCCGATGGGGCTGCCCGTCGCTCGTCAGCTGAGTTTCAGCGCCACTTCCGTCAGCGAAGCCAAGCCACTGGACGCCAACAGCGGCGCCTGGACCGACGGCATGCTGATCGCCGCACACATGCGCCTGGGCGATTTTCTTGAAGAGCTCGGCCGCTACCGTCGTGGCCAGTTGCATTGCGATGCGAAAGTGGCCGACCTGCTGATCTCCGGGACCTATCCACTGGACGACAGCGAGCGGATTCTTGATCTGCTGCAAATCAGTCTGCCGGTGAAAGTGCGGCGGTTTACTCGTTATTGGGTGAGCGTCGAGGCCCGGGTTTAAAACAAAACAGTGGCGAGGGGGCTTGCTCCCTAGCCACAAAAGCAGTCATTCAAAAAATATTCGTAAACCGTGAGCCGTTTTTCAGATCTGGCGTGACAGAGAAGGAAAGCCCCCTTGATTCAACCTTCTCAGGATCAACCTTCATGCACCCCACCCGTCTCACGCCACTGGCCCGCCGCCTGCGCAACCTCTTACTGGGCGCCAGCCTGAGCTTCAGCGCTCTGCCGGTCATGGCTGCCGAAACCAAGGTTTACCACATCGCTCCGGCGTCGCTGGAAAACGCCCTCAACCAGTTTGGTCGTGAAGCCGGCGTGCTGATTTCCTTTGGCTCGCAAGTCACCAGCGGTGTGCAAAGCCGTGGCCTCGAAGGCAGCTACAGCGCTGCACAAGGTCTCGATGCGCTGCTCGAAGGCACCGGCCTGCAAGCTCGCGCCGAGGGCGACAATGCCTTCAGCCTGCAACCGGTCGGCGACACGGCGCTGGAGCTGGACACCTCGAAAGTCGTCGGTGACTGGCTCGGTGAAGCGGCGCAGGTCAACGTGTTCGAACACCCCGGCGCCCGCGATGTGATCCGCCGCGAAGATTTTGAACGGCAGGGCGCGACTCAGGCGCGCGATGTGCTCAACCGCATCCCCGGGGTCAATGCCCCGGAAAACAACGGCACCGGCAGCCACGACATGGCGCTGAACTTCGGCATTCGCGGTCTCAATCCGCGCCTGGCCGCGCGCTCGACCGTACTGATGGACGGCATTCCCGTGCCGTTCGCACCGTACGGCCAACCGCAGTTGTCGTTTGCGCCGATCAGCATGGGCAACATGGATGCCGTGGACGTGGTGCGTGGCGGCGGCGCCGTGCGTTACGGCCCGCAGAACGTCGGCGGGGTGGTCAACTTCGTGACCCGTGCCATTCCCGACGCGCCGACGGTCAAGGGTGGCTTCCAGACGGAGACCAGTCCGTCGTCGAGCCATGACGGCTTCAAGACCAGCGCCAACCTGCTGGCCGGTGGCACCAACGAAAATGGTCTGGGCGGCGCGCTGCTTTACTCCGGCACCCGTGGCGGTGACTGGCGTGAACACAGCGACAGCGAAATCGACGACCTGATCCTCAAGGGCAAATACCAGCTCGACGAGGCCAACAGCTTCAACGCCATGGCCCAGTATTACGAAGGCAAGGCCGACATGCCCGGCGGCCTCAGCGTCGCCGATTACGACGCCGATCCGTATCAGTCGACGCGCCTGAAAGACCAGTTCTGGGGTCGCCGCACAATGTTCAACTTCGGCTATCGCTATCAGGAAGATCGCCGCGAATTCACCGCCAACACCTTCTTCACCAAGACCCTGCGCAGCGGTTATCTGGATCAGGGCAGTTTCCTCTCGCTGTCACCGCGCGAATATTGGGTACGCGGTTTCGAAACACGTTTCGCCCAAGGCTTCGACCTCGGCCCGACCAGCCATGAAGTCGGCGTCGGTTACCGCTACATCAACGAGGCTGGCCACGAATTGCGCTATCGCACGCCGATCAGCAGCAACCAATACCCGACCACCGACAGCCGCAACGACCGTGACACCCGCGGTGGCACCGAAGCCAATGCGTTGTTCGTTGACGACCGCATCGACATCGGCAAATGGACCATCACCCCGGGTGTGCGCTACGAGATGATCGAGTCGCAGCAGACCAACAACCTGACCGACGTCAAATACAAGGGCGACTACAACACCGCGCTGCCGGCGCTGAACGTGCTGTATCACCTGAGCGACAGCTGGAATCTGTACGCCAACACCGAAGGTTCGTTCGGCAGCGTGCAATACAGCCAGATGCCCAACCGTGTGAGCAGCGGCGAAGTCAAACCGGAGAAGGCCCGCACCTGGGAACTCGGAACCCGTTATGACAACGGCACCCTGCGCGCGGAAATCGGTGCGTTCCTGATCAACTTCGACAACCAGTACGAAAGCAACCAGACCAACGATTCGGTGATCGCCCGGGGCGAGACCCGCCATCAGGGCATCGAGACCAGCGTCAACTACGCGCTGGATGACTTGAGCCCGGCACTGGCCGGTTTCGATGTGTACGCCACTTATGCCTACGTCGACGCGACCATCCGTGAGGACGGGCCAAATAAGGGCAATCGCGTGCCGTTTTCCTCGAAACACAAAGGCACGATTGGCGTCGGTTACACCGAAGGCCCGTGGAAACTCAATGTCGACAGCAGCTTCCAGAGCGACCAGTTCGCCGACAATGCCAACACCTCCAAGGAAAGCGCCGACGGCAGCACCGGCAAGATCCCCGGCTACATGCTGTTCAGCAGCCGCGCCGGTTATGACTTCGGCCCGCAATTGTCGGATCTGAACGTGGCGGTGGGGGTGAAGAACATTTTCAACACCCAGTATTTCACCCGCTCGTTTGATGACAACAATAAAGGCAAGTACGTGGGTGAACCGCGCACGGTGTATGTGCAAACTTCTGTAGCTTTCTAATAAAACTGTGGCGAGGGAGCTTGCTCCCGCTCGGCTACGGAGCAGCCGTAAATCCTGCTGATACAGTCTGGCTGTTGAACGCCGTGCAGGTATTGGGGCCGCTTCGCAGCCCAGCGGGAGCAAGCTCCCTCGCCACACTGTTCAGCAACACAAACAAAAACGGGCCTGCTTGCGCAGGCCCGTTCTCATTGGGTGGCTTGAAAAATCAGCGCATCAACTGTTGATCGCTGCCTGTTCGTTCTCGAGAAACTCTTCTTCCAGCAGTGCGTCATTCGCCTTGCTGAATGGCACGATGGCGGCGCGGGGCTTGCCTCGCAGTTTGCCAAACAGGTGCTCCAGCGCGTGTTCCAGTTTTTCGGCTGCACCGTCGATCGCCTGTTCCAGCGAATCGGCTTTGTGGGTGACGGAAATCGGTTGATGGCCTTTTGGCCGCGCTTCCAGTTGGCAGCGCAAGTCATGGGGACCTGGTTTGTCGCCGTTCTCGTCGCTCAGGTGGACTTCGACACGGGTCAGGTCTTCTTCATAACGTTCGAGCGTGCTCTCAATAGTTGTACGTACCCACTCCTCCAGTCGCTTACTGCTTTGAATATGGTTATCGCTGTTGACTTGGATTTGCATAGTTCATCCCTTATTTCAGCTAGCTCGCCAGAGGCCTTGAATTGGATTTCCTGACCTCCTGGTTACAACAATCGGCCCGACCGGCGAACATTTCAACCCCTGAAAAAAGATAAATATTCATTCGCAAAAAAAGCCGGACAACCGGGCAAGTCACTGGTAAGGTCGGGAGTTGGGTCGCTTCGCAACCCTGCAAAATCTGCTCACAATTGCCCGTCGTTCAACGGGTGCAAGCTACGGAAAATTCCCGCCTCCTCCACCAGCCAGTCATGCACCGCGCGCACGCCCGGATGGCTCAAGGCCCCCGGCGCATACAGCAGCACGTAGCGTTTGTGGTTGGGCACCGACAGGCCGAACGGCACAATCAACGTCCCGCGCTCCAGTTCATCGTTGAGCAACGTGCGTCGGGCAATCGCCACGCCCATGCCGGCAATTGCCGCTTCGATGGTCAGGTGATTGCGATTGAACGTGTGCCCACGCCGAACGTCGGCGCCTTCAAAGCCAATCGCGTTCAGATAAAACTCCCATTCCGCATATTCATAACTGCCGCGCCACGCGGTGATGTCGTGCAACAACGGGAAATACACCAGATCCGCCGGCCCGTGTAGCGGCGGGCGTCCGCGCAACAAACTCGGCGCGCAGACCGGGAAAATCTGCTCATCGAGCAAGGCTGTGGATAACAGTCCCGGGTAGCTGCCGTCGTTCAAATCAATTGCCAGATCAAAGTCGCCCTCGTGCAACGGCACGCTGCTGTCCTCGGCCACTAGGCGCAACTGGATATCCGGATAACGCTGTTGCAGACGCGGCAAACGCGGGGTCAGCCATTTGCTGAGAAATGACGGAATCGAGCGCACCCGCAGAATTCCGCTGATCATCCCCGCATCCAGTCGACGCAGTTCAGCATCGATGCTGCCGTAGGCCTCATTGACCGTGATGGCCAGCCGCTGGCCTTCCGCACTCAACTCGACACCCCGCGCCCGGCGATGAAACAGGCGAAAACCGAGACGCTCTTCGAGTTGGCGAATCTGCTGGCTGACCGCCCCCGGGGTGATGTGCAGCTCTTCCGCGCAACGGGTGAACGACAGGTGCCGCGCGGCACAGGAAAACACCTGCAGCCAGACGTAGGTCTGGGCATGCAATTGACGACTCATCGTTTAGTCCTGCTAAAGGCTTTCTTAGGAAGTTTCGTTGGTCACGTAGATCTGACGTAGGCAGTATCGCCGACATTGCGCTTGTCCTACAAAAAATGGCAGCGATTCCTACTCCATTGCTTGTAAGGGTTTAGCATGGCTATCAGTGTTTTCGATCTATTCAAAGTCGGCATCGGCCCGTCCAGCTCCCACACCGTTGGCCCGATGCGAGCCGCCGCGACCTTCGCCCAGGCGCTGATCGATCAACGGTTGCTCAACGATGTGCGCCGCGTGGAAATCCGTTTGTACGGTTCGCTGTCGGCCACCGGTGTCGGCCACGCCACCGACCGCGCGACGGTCATGGGCCTGATGGGCGAATGGCCGGACAGCATTGATCCGGCGACCATCGATCCACGCATCCGGCAAATGCGCGAAAGCGGCCTGTTGCTGCTGGCCGGCCAGAGAGAAATTTCCTTCAACTGGCAGCACGATCTCCTGCTGCTCGACGAAAGCCTGCCCTACCACCCCAACGCCATGTCGCTGACAGCCTTTGGCGAAAGCGCCGAGCTGTTCACGCAAACGTACTACTCGATTGGCGGCGGTTTCATCATCGAAGCGGCGGAAGCCGAGTCCGGTGTGGCGCCGGCCGGCGACGTGGTGTTGCCGTACGATTTTTCCAGCGCCGCCGAACTGCTGAGCCTGTGTAAAACCCACAACCTGCGAGTCTCAGAGCTGATGATGGCCAACGAACGGGCCTGGCGCAGCGACGCTGAAATCCGTAACGGCTTGCTGCACATCTGGTCGGTGATGCGCGAGTGCGTTGAGCAGGGCCTGCGCCACGAAGGCATCCTGCCCGGTGGTCTGAACGTACCGCGCCGCGCGGCGAAACTGCACCGCAGCCTGCTGGAAATCGGCAAGCCGAACGTGATCAGTTCGACGCTGTCGGCGATGGAGTGGGTCAATCTGTTCGCCCTCGCGGTCAACGAGGAGAACGCTGCCGGCGGGCGCATGGTCACCGCGCCGACCAATGGCGCGGCCGGGATCATCCCGGCGGTGCTGCACTACTACATGAAATTCAATCCGGACGCGTCTGACGATGACGTGGTCGCTTTCTTCATGGGCGCCGCCGCCGTCGGCATTCTGTGTAAGAAAAATGCCTCGATCTCCGGCGCCGAAGTCGGCTGCCAGGGCGAAGTCGGTTCGGCCTGCGCCATGGCCGCGGCGGGCCTCGCTGAAGTGCTCGGCGCAACCCCGGAGCAACTGGAAAACGCCGCTGAAATCGGCCTGGAACACAACCTCGGCCTGACCTGCGACCCGGTCGGCGGCCTGGTGCAGGTGCCGTGTATCGAACGCAATGCCATCGCCGCCGTGAAGGCGATCAACGCCACGCAAATGGCCCTGCGCGGCGACGGCAAACACTTCATTTCCCTCGACCGGGTAATCCGCACCATGCGCGATACCGGCGCCGACATGCACGACAAATACAAAGAGACTTCACGGGGCGGCCTGGCTGTGAACTGGGTGGAATGCTGACGCGCGTTCCCTGACCGTCCCGGCGGGCCGCAACTTGCGGCCCGCCAACCGTGAGCCCGAGCAAAAATAATAACGAGGCAAAAACGATGACCGATGTACGTACACCTGCTGCCGAAAATCCCGCTGTAGATCGCACACGCAACACCGAAATAGCCCACAAGGGCTGGAGCAAATCCGACACCACCTGGATGCTCGGTCTGTATGGCACCGCCATCGGTGCCGGCACTTTGTTTCTGCCGATCAACGCCGGTGTCGGCGGCTTCTGGCCATTGTTGATTCTGGCGTTGCTGGCGTTCCCGATGACCTTCTTCGCCCACCGGGGCCTGACCCGCTTCGTCTTGTCCGGGCGTTCGGGCGACATCACCGAAGTCGTTGAAGAACACTTCGGCATCGGTGCCGGCAAGCTGATCACCCTGCTGTACTTCTTCGCGATCTTCCCGATCCTGCTGGTGTACAGCGTTGCACTGACCAACACCCTGAGCAGTTTTCTCGAACATCAATTGCACATCGCGCCGCCACCTCGGGCAATCCTGTCGCTGGTGCTGATCCTCGGCCTGATGGCGATCGTGCGCTGCGGGCAGAACGTGATCGTCAAAGCCATGAGCGTGCTGGTCTATCCGTTCGTCGCCGCGCTGCTGTTGCTCGGCCTGAGCCTTATCCCCAACTGGAACGGCGCGTTCTTCGCCAGCGCCAGGGAAGCGATGCCGCTGTCGACGTTCCTCAAGACCCTGTGGCTGGCGATCCCGGTGATGGTGTTCTCGTTCAACCACTCGCCGATCATCTCCGCCTTCGCGGTTGACCAGAAGCAGCGCTACGGCGCCGAGGCCGAACGCAAGAGCAGCGGCATCCTCGCCATGGCCCACGGGATGATGGTGGTGACGGTGATGTTCTTCTGCTTCAGCTGTGTGCTGGCGCTGTCGCCGGCCGATCTGGCCGCGGCCAAGGCGCAGAACATTTCGATCCTGTCGTACCTGGCCAACCACTTCCAGACCCCGGTCATTGCTTACGCCGCGCCGCTGATCGCGCTGGTGGCGATCACCAAATCCTTCCTCGGCCACTACATCGGCGCCAGCGAAGGCTTTCAGGGCATGATCGTCAAGAGCCTGCGCGGCCGTGGCAAGGTGATGTCGGCGAGCTGGCTGAACCGTGCGACCGCGCTGTTCATGATCCTCAGCTGCTGGGCCGTGGCGACGTTCAACCCGAGCATCCTCGGCATGATCGAAACCCTCGGCGGGCCAGTGATTGCCTGCCTGCTGTTCCTGATGCCGATGTACGCCATCCGCCGTGTGCCAGCCTTGCGCCAGTATTCGGGACAGGCGTCCAACGTGTTCGTGGTGCTGATCGGCCTGATTGCACTGTCGGCGATCATCTACTCGGTTCTGCCCTGAAACGGGCCACAAATGACAAAGGCGAGCCATGGGCTCGCCTTTTTTATGCCGTATCCATTGTCCAACAATTTTCCCGGCACAGCCCTTGCTATGACCTGTGCAGGAGCTGTGTAGGAGCTGTCGAGTGCAACGAGGCTGCGATCTTTTGATCTTCATGACCGAAGTCAAAACAGCGCAGAGCAAAAGATCGCAGCCTTCGGCAGCTCCTACAAAACGCAACAACACAGGCCACGGAATCGCCGATGATCAGGTATTGCGAACCAACCCGATCACGGCCGGTCAACAACTGCACGTTCAATCAGGCGGTGACGCATCATGGACAACCCTTTTCAGATCATTACCGATGCCTTCGCGCCGGACTATCAGATCAACCTGAGCATTCAGGGGCTGGACGGCAGCATCATGCTGACCCTGTCGAACAGCGGCCGAATCGTCGCCAAACGGATGATCAGCGCCGAACAGCGCAACGATCCGGTACGGCTCAAGCGGCTGGTGCAAAGCATTCAGTTCGGCATCGCCATCGAACAGGGCCACAGCGCCATGGCGATCCTTGAAGCGATGACCAGCGGCGACGGGCTGCCTCCGCCACCGCAGCAGAGCAACGGCCAGCCTCGGCCGTCGATGGGGCTTTAAAGCTCGCCCTTCTCGATCTCGGGGTGTTCACCGGAGCCGGCGCCGAGCTTGCGTTGCGGCTTTTCGATCTTCACCGACGGAAATTGCGACGAGGCGTAACGCACCACCAGGATCGAGAACGCCAGCAGCAGAATGCCGCCGCACAGGTAGATGATGCCCATGTCCGGCGGGTTGTGGTGCGAGACGTTGGAGATCAGCAGGCGGGTCAGCGCAGTGATCGCCACGTAGATCAGGAAGCGCACCGGCATGTGGTTGGTCTTGAAGTAAATCCCGACCATCGCCCCCAGTTCCAGATAGATGAACAGCAACAGAATGTCATCGATCTTGATGTGGCCTTCTTCGAGCATGCCGAGAAATTCCATCACCGCCGCCCATGCGGTCACCGCACCAATGGCGAACAGCGCCAGGTAGTGGAAGGTCTCGACGAACAGGTTGCCCAGGGACTCGGCCAGTTGATGCACGTTTTGCCGCAGTTTCTCGGCCCAGTTGATTTTCACGATGATGTTCCTTAGCCCGATGCGAGCGGATGATGCCGGTTGGACGTGACGGTTTTCTGTATGCGCTATGCGCCATGCAGAAACGAGGCCACGCATCATGGCGAGCCGGCATGAAACCTGCGCCGTGGCGTTTGGTCGCACCGTTGAACAGGCACCGTCGCCAGGAATGTTTGTGACGCTATAACTGAAGTTTCTTGATGAATTCGTTACGCTTGAAAAGGCATTAGCTTATAAATGAAATATTATTAATCGGGAAAATCTGTGAACTCGCGCACAAACACTCCGGTTATTCACCAGTTAGTTATCCAATAAATTATCAGGGTAATTATTTCCACAGCAGGCCCATCAGCGAAGCTTTAACTGCAGCGGCGATCTTGTTTTGGCAACCGAGTTTTTTCAGGCAATGGTTAATATGGAAGTTTACTGTCCTTTTGCTGATACCGAGGATCACCGAAACATCGTCCGATGACTTTCCGTCAGCGGTCCATTGCAGGATTTCCTTTTCTCTCTGCGACAGTTCTATCGGCACCGGGAGCACCGAATCGGCGCCGCGCATCTGCAGGCGCGTCAGCCCCAGGTGAGTAATCTGGGCCAGCCAGGACAGCTGCGCCTGTTTGGTTTCGAGTTCCTGCGCGGTGATCGTCCCGCTGCCCCGGGCAAAGGTCACCAGCCCTTGAGTTTCGCTGTTGAGCAGCGTCTGCCCCCAGCCCTCCGAGAGCCCGTGAGCCTGCGCATCCTGCCAGAATTCGGGCATCTGAGCCTTGAGTTCAGCGTCCCACAGCACCGGTTTCACGCTGCGCATTGCGCGCTGGACGTAAGGATCGATGTCCAGGTAACGATTGGCGGAATAGGCAGCTTGCCAGGCGGGCGAATAATTATTGGCGAGAAAAAGACAAGGTTTGGTGATGGGGAAAAGTCGGCGTGACCCGTAAGCCACATAATCAAACTCCAACTGCCTGGCGACGGTCTTGATACTGTCGAACAACAACTCGACATCCGTTGCAGACATGGCGTTTTCCAACAGTTCAGCCTGCCAATATGACATAGAGATTCCTTTCCCACAGTTAATGCTGTCGGCCTCTTGCCAACATGCCTAGCATATTTCCAAATGTTTCCGCTAGCTGTCAAGGGTGACAGGTAGTATGCGAGCGCAGTGTGCACTTTAATCGCCACCCAACCAATCACTAAACGGAATCTGTGATGGATTACTTGTCAGGACGTTATGACGAGTTGACGACACTAAAGCGTCAACGCTTGGCTCAATATCGCTATCAGGTGTTCGTCGAACGCCTCGGCTGGCAATTATCCACGCCGGACGATTTCGAGTTCGACCAATTTGATCACAGCGGCACTCACTACATCGTCGCCGAAGAACACGACGGCAACATCAAGGGATGCGCCCGCCTGCTGCCCACCACCCAGCCGTATCTGCTGAGTGAAGTATTCACTTCGTTGCTCGGCGACAAGCCTGCCCCGTGCGGCGATGACATCTGGGAGCTGTCGCGCTTCACCTCACTGGACCTCGATGCCGAGGGCGGCAAAAACGAACAGATGATGTCCGACGAAAACACCGTTGGCCTGTTCATGGCCACGCTGGAGTACGCCCGAACCTGCGGCGTTTCACATCTGGTGTCAGTGTCCCCGGTTGCCATCGGACGCCTGCTCAGACGTGGTGGCATCGACTACAAATGGCTGGCGCCGCTGCAGGTTCTGGACAACCGAACCCTGGGCGCCTGCTACATCACGGTGCAGTAACCCTGCCCGACACTCGATAACAAGAAAACAAGAAAACACATCAACTGAAGCTGCTGACACGCGTCGAGCAGCACCTTTCGGTGTGGGTCGATTTCACGCCATGGATAGCAACTGCCTTACAACCAACGTTCAACACAGAGGGATGATCATGATCGACATGCACAGGAAAGTTGCCAAAGACATCGTCCACAAGGGCCACGATGACGACGTGCTGATTTACGACGCTCACCACTTGCTGCCGGCCTGGCTGCCGGCCGCCATCGTGCAACGGGCGAACCTTGATCCAATGGATCTGGAGATCGTCAATCAGGCCTATCGGCTCGACAGCGAACGTCTGGTGCTGCGCTCGCTGCCAACCATCATTGACCTGGAAGAGCTCGAACAGGCAGGCCTGTCGGACTGTCTGCCGGAACTGCTGACGAATTACGAAAAGGCCACCGACCACCTGATCCTCAGCGGCATCTGGGTGCTGGAAAGCACCGAAGCCAAACTGGCTCGACTGCCCGGTTGCGGCAACGGCCTGAGCCTCGATCAGCGCCGGCAGGTACATGATGTCCTGAAAAACCTGGACGGCTGCCCGCAGCAGGGTCTGCTCTATTTCACCCTGTTCAACGACACCGCCAATTACTTTTTCTACCGCAAGCACCACGAACACGTGCCCGGCCTGATGCTGATCGAAGCGGCACGCCAGGCGATGTACGCGCAGTTCTACGAGCACAGCGGTTATGCCCGCGGTGAGGTGTCGATTTCCATCGTTGATCTGCTGTCGAGTTTTCCCCGTTACACCGAGTC
The DNA here is from genome assembly GCF_000514195.1 of Pseudomonas sp. URIL14HWK12:I6. NCBI lineage: Bacteria > Pseudomonadati > Pseudomonadota > Gammaproteobacteria > Pseudomonadales > Pseudomonadaceae > Pseudomonas > Pseudomonas sp. URIL14HWK12:I6. Next base: position 207,788 of record NZ_AZVL01000002.1, on the reverse strand, counting down.
TTCGTTTCAGGTGGATGTGCTGGTTGGCGACTACGAAGGCATGGCCCAGCCGCGGGCGCGCAAGGTCGACAAGCGTGCGCGATTCTTCCAGCGTGGCGAGCTGGTGGCCGACATTCGCCTGCACGGTGAAGTGATCAAGATGCCGGTGTTCAAGCGCATGCGGAATATCAACATCGACCCCGCCTGCTGGTTCCGTCCGCTCAAGGGCATACGTCATGAAGTGCTGGTGCGCCTGGATTCAGGTCGTCACCTCTCCGCCCGCCTTGAGCTGCTGTCGATGGCCGGCCTGCAAGTGCAATGCGACAGCCCGCTCGAGGCTTCCGAGCGCGGACACGTCTACCTGTACCTGGAAAACGAAGGGATGATCAGCCTGCCGTTGCAATCGCTGCACGCCAGCGACGCGACAAAGGCCGGCACGCTCAAACTGCACCTGGCAGAGCTGGATTCGCCGTTGCGCTTCAAGTGGCGCGAAGTGCTCAAACAGTTCGCTTACTTCTCCCACGAAGAAACCGCCCCGGTTCCGGCGCCCGTCCTCGGCCAACCGTTGTGGATGACCTTCGATCAAGCTTCGGCGATGCCCGAACAAAGGAAGGAAGCATGATGCCGCGCTATCCCCACGTGCTGGAGCCACTGCGGCTGGCCGGCGGGCTGGAGTTGCGCAATCGGCTGTTCTTCGCGTCGATGGGCGTGGACCTGGCCGATCACAGCGGATGCGTGACGCCCGCCATGATCGAGTTCTATCAGGGCATCATGGAGGGCGGCTGCTCCATGGCGTTTCTGTGCAACGCCACGGTCTCGCCGCAGTCGCGCCTGCAGAGCACCGGGCTCGGCCTGTTCGAACAGCAGCAGGGCGAATCGCTCAAGGCGATGTTCGCCATGGCCGAGCAGGTCAACACGCCGGTGGGTGTGCAATTGCAGCATTACGGCGGTCAGGGCACCACCACCCACACCGGCGTTGCCGTGCTGACCCCGAGCGGCGTGCCCTGCCCGCGCGTGTCGAAACTTGATCCGGATTATCGCGTGCGGATCATGGACGAAAGCGACATCGCCCTGGTGATTGAGCAGTTCGCCCATTCCGCCTGGCTGGCCTGGACCAACGGCGCACGTCTGGTGCAATTGCAGGCGTCCAACGGCTACCTGCTGAGCAGTTTTCTTTCGCCGCACACCAACAAGCGCACTGACCGATATGGCGGCAGCGAAGAGAACCGTGCGCGACTGTTGCTCGACGTGGTCAAGGCCATCCGCGAGCGCACCCAGGGCCAACTGATCGTCACTATTCGTCTGGGCATCGACGACCGTCTGGGTGCTGAAGGGCTGCAATATCCGGACCTCAAGGAAACCGTGCAGGCGCTCTGTCAGGCCGGCGTTGCCGCGCTGGAATGTTCGATGTGCATGGGCGCGACCTTCGGCCAGTTGATCGTGCATTCCGAGACCATGGACCATTACCTGCAAGCCGGAGTACGGGCGATCAAGTCGGTGTCGACAGTACCGGTGGGTTACGCCGGTTTCATCGACGGTCTGGACAAGGCCGAGCAGTTGCTCGCCGACGGCGTATGCGATTGGGTGGGTATGTCGCGGGCGCTGTTTGCCGACAACGACCTGATCAATAAAACCCTGCAGGGCCGCTCCGCCGACATCCACAAATGCCGATGGGACAGCCAGTGCTTCAGTGACAAAAGCAATCCGCGACTGGATCGGGTGTATTGCTGCGTGAACCCGAAATATTTACGCCCCGCGTTGGCATAAGGAGATGCGACATATGTACGATTTTCTGGGAAAAGTCTGCCTGGTCACCGGCGGCACCAGCGGCATTGGCGAGACCGTCAGCGAACGCCTGATCAAGGCCGGCGCCGATGTGATCGTGTTCGGTCGGGACGAAGAAAAAGGCGCGGCGCTGGCCGATCGGCTGGGTGAACACTGCCGCTTTATCGCCTGCGATGTCGGTGATCCGGAGCAGGTCGAGCAGGCGTTCGCGACCATTCGTTCGGCCTATGGCCGCCTCGATTGCGCGTTCAACAATGCCGGCGTGACTGCCAAGTACGGAGCACTCGCGCAATCGTGCCCGGACGACTGGATGAAGGTGATGAACATCAACGTCAACGGCACCTACCACTGCATGCGCCATGAACTGCAACTGATGCTCACCCGCGGCACCGGGGCCATCGTCAATACCTCGTCCTGCGCCGGTGTGGTACCGATTGGCGGCCAGGTCGCCTATGTCGCCAGCAAGCAGGCGATCAACGGCATGACCCAGGTGGCGTCGATCGAGAATGCGCGGCTGGAAGACGGCGGCTGCATTCGCGTCAATGCGGTCGCCCCCGGGCCGATCCTCGGCGGCATGAATAGCGAGGCACGCCTGAAAGCCGCACCGGAAAACACCCAGCGTAAAATCAACGTGACGTCGATGAAGCGCTTCGGCACGGCGGACGAAGTGGCCAACGCGGTGCTCTGGCTGCTCAGCGATCAATCCGCATACGTCACGGGTGTGATCATGCCTATCGATGGTGGTTACGCCAGCGGCAAGTTCTGAAATCAAAAAAACCAACGACCCGCCGTGTGCGGGTCGTTTTATTTGAGGCGCGCGCATCAGGAAAAACCCCGAATCCGGTCTACATTGAAAAGCCACTACCCAAAGCGCAGGGATTCGCTTATCCTTTCGCTGTATATAAATACAGTAGTCGCTAAGACAACTAAATGTGAAGGCATGTGAGGTGGTGAATGGCCGTCGAAGTGGTATACCGCAGCAGCCGAGATCTGGAGCGCTTGTTCATGGATAAAGCCGAAGCTGACCGTCATGACAAAATGCTCGAACTGGCCGAGATGCTGTCCGAAGTGTTGCAAAAAGCCGTGCCGTCGCTGAACGAGCAACAGGTTGAAGAAGTCGGGATCTACATGGCGAAGAACCGCGATGTGTTCGCCAAGGCCTTCAAGAGCCAGCCTGATGCACTGTCGGAGCTGATCAATGCACCGGCAGAAGTAGTCGAAAAAGACGCAGCGGCTGAGCCGGAAGAAGCTCCAGTGAAGCCGGTTAAAGCGGCGAAAGCTGCCAAGTAACCACGTTTGAATCGAAAAGATCGCAGCCTGCGGCAGCTCCTACAGGGAATACGCATTCCATATGTAGGAGCTGCCGCAGGCTGCGATCTTTTGCTTTTCAGCGATACAAGACTTTCTCCGCCAACTCATCCGCCACCCGCGCCGGCGAGCGCTTCTCGGCCTGCGCATGGGCAAACACTTCGGTCAGCCGCGAACTGATCTTCGACAGGTGCGCAGTAATCGTCCCCAGCTCTTCGCCGCGATGCTTGAGCGAGACATAAATCAACCCGCCCGCGTTGATCACATAATCCGGCGCATACAGAATCCCGCGTCGCTCCAGTTGATCAGCCACATCCAGATGCGTCAGTTGATTGTTCGCCGAACCGGCCACCGCCGAGCAGCGCAGTTGCGTCACCGTGTGACTGTTGAGCACCCCACCGAGGCCGCACGGCGCAAGGATGTCGCAGGGTGTACTGAGCAAGGCGTCGTTGGCGATCGGATGCGCGTTGAGCTGTTCCATCGCCAGTTGCACCTTGCCGTGGTCGATGTCGCTGACCAGCAATTCGGCGCCTGCCGCGTGCAACTGCTCGGCCAGTGCATAACCAACGTTTCCCAAGCCCTGAATCGCCACGCGCAAGCCTTCAAGATTGTCGCTGCCCAGCCGCGCCATGGCGGTAGCGCGAATCCCGGTGAACACGCCCATCGCCGCATGCGGCGCCGGGTCGCCGGCCGAGGTGGTGCTGGTGACATGCTGGGTCTGCTGGGCAATGCAATCCATGTCCGCCACCGAAGTGCCGCTGTCGATGGCGGTGATGTAGCGACCGTCGAGCTGCTCGACGCAGCGGCCAAACGCTTCGAACAGCGCGGCGCGGTTTTCCACATGCGCCGGGCGCACGATCACCGCCACCCCGCCGCCCTGATCGAGCCCGGCCAGTGCCGCCTTGTAGCTCATGCCCTGCGCGAGGCGTATGGCATCCTCGACTGCGGATTCGTCGTTGGGATAGGCAAGATAACGGCAACCGCCCAGGGCAGGCCCGAGGCGACTGTTATGAATGGCAATGACCGCCTTCAACCCGGTGACCGGGTCAACGCTGAGGTGCAGCGATTCCAGGCGAGTGCTTTGCATGAGAGCGAACATCGGCAGGCTCCCGAATCACTTCTGGTAGACGCCAGTATAGGCTTGCGCCCAAAAATTGCTGAAGCGCACCGGAATAAGCGCCCGCTTCGACGGCGACTTTGCGGCATAACCTGGCCGGTACTGGACGAATGGCGCGGACGGGGCTAAAACGAGGCATTCCCCGGAGATTTCGATGAGTCCGCGCCAACGTTTTTTCGAGTGTCTGCACCGTTCACCGCCCGCGCTGTTCGAAGCGGCGCTGTGGATGGCTGCCGAGCACGAAAAAGGCCTCGATGTAGAAGCGCTGCAGCAGGACTTCAAGGAGCTGCAACAGCGCGTCAGCTACGGCTTGCCGATGCTGCCAGTCAGCGAACTGGCGCAACCGTTGCTGCGGCGGTTGAATGATCTGGGCTTCTCTCAGGACGATTTTCTGCCGCTACGCCCACAGGTCGCGTTGTTGCACAAAGTGTTGCAGACCCGTCGCGGCCAGCCGCTGACCCTGTCCCTGATTGCTCTGGAACTGGCCCGTGGTCTGGAGATTCCGCTGGTCGGGGTGAACTTCCCCGGGCATTTCCTGCTGCGGGTACCCGGTGCTGATCACCTGCTGGATCCCTGCGGCGGTCGGCGGCTGTACCCCAATGACTGTCGCGAGTTGTTGCAACGTCAGTACGGCGCGCACCTCAAACTCAACGCCGACCATCTGGCCACCGCCAGCCCAGAGCAGATGCTCCAGCGCCTGTCACGCAACCTGCGGCAGTTGCATCTGGCGCATGAGGATTACATCGCCGCGCTGATCGATGCCGAGCGCGTGCTGGAACTGGGCGGTGCCAGCGCCGCCGATTATCTGGCCCGCGCCAGCCTGTATCAACGGCTCGACTGTCCGAACGCCGAGCGCTTCGATCTGGAACATGCGTTGCTGCTTAGTGACGACCCGATCCAGCGCCTGCGTCTGACTGAACGCCTCGGCCACCTGCCACCCAATTCCGTTGTGCACTAAACGCTTTTTGTAGGAGTGAGCCTGCTCGCGAAGCGTCGTGTCAGCGATGAATGCATCGAAACCTGGATCGCCTTCGCGAGCAAGCCCGCTCCCACAGGGTTCAGCGTGGCCCCATTCTTCTGCATCACAACGATCCCTTGTTGGAGCGTGGCTTGCCCGCGAAGCAGGCGCCACCGTTGTTCCTGTCAGACTGCGTTATCGTTCTTCGCGAGCAAGCTCGCTCCCACATTGGATTGCGGGATATCTGAAGGCGAGCGCACCTGGATGATTAGCAGCGCCGCAATGACCGCCGGTATCGCGCAGAAGAAGAAAATCTGCGTCACCGGAATGTGCATCGCCAGCAGCATACTGCCGAACAGCGGCCCGAGGATCGAACCGAAGCGCCCGACTCCCAACGCCCAGCCAGTGCCCGTGGCGCGTACATGCGCCGGGTAGAAGTTGCTGGCGAAGGCGTTCAACGTCAGTTGCCCACCGATGATGCAGAATCCCGCGGCAAACACGCAGGCCACCAGATAGCGTGGATTGTCGTGGTTCAAGCCCAGCAGAATCGTGCACAGCGCCGCCCCGGCCAACACCGCGCAGAGCAGCCGCACCTTGCGTTTCAAACGGTCGGCGAACCAGGCCATGCACACCGCGCCCAAGGTACCGGCGAACAGGAACATCGAGGTCACCAGGTTGGCTTCATTGAGTTTCAGACCGCTTTCCAGCAACAGCGTCGGCAGCCAGCTGATCATGAAATACAGCAGAATCAGGCTGACAAAAAACGTTGCCCAGATCAGCAGGGTCGGTCGCGCATAACCGTTGCGGAACAGCTCGACCACGGTCAATTTGCTGCCCTGCTCGCGCTCGTTCTGTTCGACGGACGCGGCCGGCGGTTGCCAGTCGGGCAGCATTCGCGCGGTGACTTTGCGCAGGCGCACATAGGGTGGTGCATCGCGCAGCAGACGCGGCAACGATTCCGGCAGCATCCACCACAGGAACGGGAACAGCAGCAATGGCGTGACACCACCGGCGAGGAACACCGCTTGCCAGCCAAAGCGATCGATGAAGCCCGCAGCAACAAAACCACCCGCTGCACCACCAAATGAAAACCCACAAGCGGCCAGCGTGACCATCAAGGTGCGCAGACGCGGCGGTGAATATTCCGACATCAAGGCCATGGCACTGGGCATCGCCCCGCCCATGCCGATACCGCAGATGAAGCGCGCGATCATCAGAGTATTCAGCGAGTCGGCGAACACCATCAACACCGTCAGGCTGGCGTAGATCAACACGCAGGCGAGCAGGATCCGCCGTACGCCGAAGCGATCGGCCAGCGGCGTCACCGCGAGCGAACCAAGGGTCAGGCCCAACAGGTTGGCACTGAAAACCGGCCCGAATGCGGCTTTCTCCAGCCCCCAGTCCTGAGCCAGAGCCGGCACCACGTAACCGAGCACCTGGGCGTCATAGCCGTCGGTGACCAGCAGCAAGGCGAGCAGGATCAGCAATAACCACTGATAGCGGGACACAGGACGGGCGTCGAGTGCCGCGCGAAAGCTGGCAATCTGGTTATGCATCGCAAGGTACCTGTTTTGTTTTTATGATTTTTTTGACGGGCGCCGAATCTCCCACATTGGGGCAAGGTGAAGCTTTAAGGGGTATCCGGCTGGTTAGCCGGATGCGCCTTGATGAACGCCGGATGCTCAGCCGCCAACACCGCCACCCGACAAATCCGCGGATAAGCCTCCAGCGAAACACCGAAGCGCTCCGCCGCATACAACTGCGGAATCAGATAAACATCCGCCACACACGGCCACTCGCCGAAACAGAAACCGCTGTCACCGATCAATTGCTCGACGGTCGCCAGCCCCTGACTGATCCAGTGCGCGATCCACTCCACCACCTGCGGCTCTTCGTGGCCCAACTGACGCAGGCGATTGAGCACGCTGACGTTGTGCAACGGATGCACGTCGCAGCCGATCACCGCCGCCACACCGCGCACATGGGCACGCGCGGCAAGGTCTTCAGGCAGCAGTGGCAGCTGTGGATAACGCTCTTCCAGGTACTCGATGATCGCCGGCGACTGAATCAGCAGCTCGCCGTCATCGGTGCGCAGGGCCGGCACCCGGCCCTGCGGATTGATCGCCAGATACGCCGCCTGGCGGTGCTCGCCCCCCGGCGGCGCGATCAGGTTGACCGGCAGCGCGGTGTAGTCGAGCCCTTTCAGCGCCAACGCGATACGCACCCGATAAGACGAGGTCGAGCGGTAATAGGTGTAGAGATCCATGATCCGCTCCTGTCAGCGCGCCGCCAGCACTTTGCCGCGGCATTCGCCGAAGCCGATCGAGGCAAAACCGTCACGGGCGCAGCGCGCACGCAGAATGATTTCGTCGCCGTCTTCGAGGAATTTGCGCACTTCGCCGGAGGCCAGTTCGATCGGCTTTTTACCGCCCTCGGTGATTTCCAGCAGGCTGCCGAACTGACCGTTTTGCGGGCCGGACAAAGTCCCCGAACCGAACAGGTCACCCGCCTGCAACTGGCAGCCGTTGACGCTGTGGTGCGCGACCATTTGTGCGACGGTCCAGTACATGTAGCGAGTGTTACTCAGGGTCAGCCGATGGGCTGGCAGATTCTGTTCGCGCATGGCTTCGGTGAGCAGCAGCACTTCCAGTTCGATGTCGAAGGCGCCGCCATCTTGATCACGTTTGTCGAACAGGTATGGCAGCGGCTGCGGATCACCTTCCGGGCGCGCAGGTTGCGCCATGCGGAATGGCTCCAGCGCTTCGGCGGTCACCACCCATGGCGAAACACTGGTGATAAAACTCTTGGAGAGGAACGGGCCCAGCGGCTGGTATTCCCAGGCCTGGATATCGCGGGCCGACCAGTCGTTGAGCAGGCAGAAACCGGCGATGTGTTCGGCGGCGTCACCAATGGCAATCGGCTCGCCCATGTCGTTGCCCTGACCGATCCAGATGCCCAGTTCCAGCTCGTAGTCCAGTCGTGCGCACGGGCCGAAGGTCGGCTCGCTCGCACCGGCCGGCAGGGTCTGGCCTTTCGGGCGGCGCACGTCGGTACCAGAAGCGCGCACGGTGGAGGCGCGACCGTGATAGCCGATCGGCACGTGCTTGTAGTTGGGCAGCAGCGGGTTGTCCGGGCGGAACAGTTTGCCGACGTTCTGCGCGTGCTCGATGCCGACGTAGAAGTCGGTGTAATCGCTGATGCGCGCCGGCAAATGCATCTGGCAATCGGCAGCCAGTGGCAACAGTTTTGCGCCTTGGGCTTCGATGGCGCCGCGATGGCTGCTGCCCTCGCTGAACAATTCCAGCAAGCGGCTGCGCAAGGCTACGCGGGCTTCGCGACCGAGGTCGAAGAAGGCGTTCAGCAGACCGCCGTGCATGGCTTCGACCGCGCTGCGTGCCGGGCCGTCGAACAGGCCGGCTTCAAGCGCCACCTGCAGATCGAAAATATGTTCACCGATCGCCACGCCCGCGCGCGGCGCCGAGCCGCCAGTGCTGAACACGCCCAGCGGCAGGTTCTGCAGCGGGAAATCCGCGTGGCCATTGGCCGAAGCAACCCAGCTGCGGGTGATGGAAGTCTGAGTCATGGGTTATCTCCGGGTCGGGTCGAACGTGGCGGGCAGCGTGGCCCAGCAGGCGTCGTAAGTGGATTGCAGTTGCGGGCAGTCGAGGGCGAAGCGGCTTGGGCGCAGCACCTGACTGGTCTCGAACATGAAGGCCATGGTGTTATCGATCTTCGCCGGTTTGAGTTCCGCGTTGATCGCTTTGGTGCAGGTTTCGCCATCCGGGCCGTGGGCGCTCATGCAGCTGTGCAGCGAGGCACCGCCGGGCACGAAGCCTTCAGCCTTGGCGTCGTATTCGCCGTGGATCAGGCCCATGAATTCGTTCATCAGGTTGCGATGGAACCACGGCGGACGGAAGGTGTTCTCGGCGACCATCCAGCGTGGCGGGAAGATCACGAAGTCGAGGTTGGCCAGACCGTGCACGCTGGTCGGCGAGGTCAGCACGGTGAAGATCGACGGATCCGGGTGATCGAAGCTCACGGTGCCGATGGTGTTGAAACGGCGCAGATCATATTTGTACGGCACGTTGTTGCCGTGCCAGGCGACCACGTTCAGCGGCGAATGATCGAGCTCGGTGCCCCACAACTGGCCGAGGAATTTCTGCACCAGCGTCGTCGGCTGCTGCAGGTTTTCATAAGACGCGACCGGCGCGAGGAAATCCCGTGGATTGGCCAGGCCGTTGCTGCCGATTGGCCCCAGGTCCGGCAGGCGCAGCGGCGCGCCGTGGTTCTCGGCAACGTAACCGCGCGCCTGCGGATCAAGCAGCTCGACGCGGAATTTCAGGCCACGCGGCAGCACAGCAATTTCCAGCGGCGCGACTTCGAGCACGCCGAGTTCAGTGGCAATTCGCAGCCGCCCCAGTTGCGGCACCAGCAGCAGTTCGCCGTCGGCGTTGTAAAACACCCGCTCCATCGAACGGTTGGCGGTGTAGTTATAGATGCTGATGCCGGCTGGTTTTTCCGCCGCCGAATTGGCCACCATGCCGACCAGACCGTCGATGAAATCAGTCGGCTCGCCCGGGATATCCAGAGGATTCCAGCGCAGGCGATTGGGCGTCACTTCACCCAACGGGCCGCCGGCCAGTTGCCGCTCCAGTTTGACGAACGCCGGGTGATTGGCCGACGGCTGGATCCGGTACATCCAGGTACGCCGGGCTTCACTGCGGGTCATGGTAAACGCAGTGCCGGAGAGCAATTCGGTATAGAGGCCGTACGGGGCTTTTTGCGGGGAGTTCTGGCCGATGGGCAAGGCGCCGGGCAACGCTTCACTGCTGAATTCGTTGCCGAAACCGGACTGGTACGCCAGCTCCGACGCGTTTGAATCGAGGTTCATGGAGCCTCCTGAACAGGGAGTCGGCAGTGGCCCATCGCTCTGGCTCAGAGCTTTGCGCACGCCGGGGTTGTTATTATCGTAATTCGATTACGCATAACGTAATTTGCTCGCTATCCAGCGTCAAGCTATAAAGACGCCCATTCGTTTTCGGATCCCGGCCGCACCATGGAAAAAACCAGCGACAGCAACGGCAAACAGAAAGTCCGCTCCGCCGAGGTCGGCACCGACATCCTCAAGGCGTTGGCCGAGTTGTCGCCCTCTACCTCACTATCGCGTCTGGCCGAACATGTGCAGATGCCCGCGAGCAAGGTGCACCGTTATCTTCAGGCACTGATCGCCAGCGGTTTTGCCGAGCAGAATGCCGCCACCAACCACTACGGCCTCGGCCGTGAAGCGTTGCGTGTAGGCTTGGCAGCCCTGAACAGTATGGACGTGTTGAAAGTCGCCGCCCTGCCCCTGTCCGAGTTGCGCGATGAACTGAACGAAACCTGTTTTCTGGCGGTGTGGGGCAATCAGGGCGCGACCGTGGTGCACATCGAACCGGCGGTGCGCGCGGTGACGGTGGTGACGCAACTGGGTTCGGTGTTGCCGTTACTCAGCTCGTCCACCGGGCTGGTGTTCAGTGCCTTTCTGCCGCATCGGGAAACCGATGAGTTGCGCGAGCAGGAAATCGCCGTCGCCGGCCATCCACTGGCCGATCAAAATGCCTACAGCGGTTTGTGCGAGCAGATCCGCGAACGCGGTCTGCATCATGTGCACGGCTTGTTGATGCCAGGTGTGGACGCGTTGTCAGCCCCGGTGTTCAACGCAGTCGGGCAGATCGCCGCGGTGCTGACCATCGTCGGCCCGACTTCACTGTTCCACGCTGATGAAGACGGCCCGGCGGCGCAGCGGTTACTGGCGGCGTCGCGGGCCGTGAGCTGGCGAATGGGGTATGAGCAAGCCGGTTGAGTCAGGCGATCTCCAGGCGCCAGCCCGGGGATCAGCGCACGATGGTCTGGCTGATGCCGGTTACCCGATCCTTCATCAATTCAGTGAAGAAATCGATCAACTGTTGATCTGCCGCTTTATGACCCGCCGCCTCGGCGACGAATTGCGCCGCCGACCGTGCATCATCGACCAGACCGAGAAACGATCGTTGAACGTTGGTCACCTGCTTGATCACCTCTGCGCTCGCACCGGCTGTGGCCGCCTGGCCGAGCGTAAATAGTCCGATCAACGCGTCCGCGCCGAATCCCAGAGCCGCCGAGTAGTCACCTCGCCGTTGCGCCTGGGCTCCGTCGTAAACACTTTTCATCATCTGCACCGCAACGGCCACGGAGCCAATAGGCGGCACGGCGAGACTAATGACATTCACCACTTTGATCAGGCCATCGTAAACCAGTCCCGCGATAACCTCCTTCAAACTGGTGGTTCGCTCATCGATATCGCTCAATGCGCGACGCACTCTCCGATCATGGAACGTGAAGAGGTTGTTCAACTTGGCGCGTTCTTGCGTCTTGACCGGAGGCAGGGGTTTCCCGCTTGCGGCAAGATCGTCAAAATAATCATTGATTACTTTTTGATCGATGATCGCAACCCGGTCAAAGTAGTAATCGCGCATAGGTCCATATTGGAAACGAATCGATGGAATGAAATCGTTGATGGGTCGATAGGCAACGCCATCCGGCGCATCGGGCGTATATAACCAGTCGTGGAACTGGCCGAGAACGTTCATCCGCAGGATGTAGACACCCGCAACCGTACGATCCCTCGACTTGGTCAAGCCTGTTTTCCCGATATTGAATTCGTAAAGACCTTCATCACCTTCTGCGGACGAATCATTGATCGGGTAGTGATAGACATCCTCTTCAAATTCCCGACAACCCGTTGTAGCGCTAAAAAAATGTCAGACCCAAACCTGCCATCGATGTAGTTGGAGAGCAGATCGTAATGCATCTGACAGCGAATTTTTTTTGCGTGAACGGCGCGCTTGAATGCATAGCCAGGATGCTTCCCGTCCAGATAGTCGCTATTGAGCATTTCCGTATACCTGTCGCCAGGACGGAATGTTTTCGATAACGAGGAAAGATCGCGAATATCCAGCTGATCGACTGCCGGATGGCCACCCGTCAAAAAATACCTCGGGTCATACTTGCTCGGATATGCCGGATTGGCAGCTTCAAACGACAGCCCTTCGATGAGCAGATCCGTTACGCTTTTCTGAAAATCGTCAGTCTGGACAATAATCTGATCGGGATTGATCTCGACATTTCGTCCTCGCGAACGCAACAGACTTTCAAGGTTCTGCTTTACCGCATCGTGGGTAAAGCGTTCGAAAGAAGGGAACGCATTGTCCCTTGCCTCTACGGTGGAGAGCGCTTTCAGTTCGGTATTCAATCGAGCGTAACGTTTGCGCGGCTCAATCCCGAGGTAGCGGTAAGGCGCAGGCGCAATGGTCCTGTGTAACGCCAGTTCAGACTGAAAAGCGAGATTGACGTCATTGAGCAACGGCGCTGTGCCATTGGGGAAAAGGTCCGAGTACTGGGTATCCAGCTTGTACAGATAATGGGTGGAGTGACGGCTGATACCGCGCAAGGATCCGGCATCGTGCAAATAGTCCGGATGAATCAATGACGCCGCGTATTCACGATCAGCGGTCATGGCCGATTCAAACCATTTGTTCAGAGCGAGTACATCCGCAAACGCCATGAAAACGGATTTGCCTGCAGGTGTTATCAGATAAACAAGATAGTTCCGAGTCTCCGGTGCCCGAAAAACCATCACACCTTTCAAGGCGGGCCCTGGAATCTGCAGGCTCAGTTTCAATCCGCGGATAGACACCGACGAGTCACCTGCCAACGCCCTTTCAATGACCTTCGCTTCGGTTTCACTGAAAGCGCCCGAATGGCGCGCAACGAAAAGCGCGAACTCGATGTTGCTGTGCAAGTGGTCGCGATACGCCTGTGCAAACTCCGGCGATGGATCAGTTGGAAGACTGGATACAAACTGCGAGCGCAAGTTGATGTTGTTCAACCATTGCTCAAGTGCAGCAGCGGACAGCCTGCTGCCGGACGGCAACCCGGTGAGGCTGATTTCGGCTTTATACCCCTCGTCATGCAGACCGAAGATGATGAATTCCGTCAGGGTCCGACTGTCGACCTGCTCGAGGGTGCGGCCGCCCAGTTGCATCTTGTGGACGCTGCGCACCTTTATCGTCTCGGCTTCCAGTTGCTCACCCAACGCGCTCATCGCCCACTCGGAAAAACAACGCAAGACATAATCTTTAAAAGAGAAACACCTGTCGAAAACCACCCGGTAGTCAGAGTGATATTTCTCCATCGAGTGCTCAAGCTCGACGTAACGCTGCTGAAGAGCGTTACCACCGTTCTTCAGCCAGAGTGGCCATTCGGTCCGCTTGAGTTCTGCCTGCACTTGATCGAATCGACGACCGATGTCAGCACGCATCACCGACAACATCTGATTGTCCTGCAATACACGGCTGAACGCTCGAGTCTGGCCCTTGCAATCGCGCATCAGACTTGCAAGCGTCTCAAGTTGTCCCTTCAAGTAAGCGTCGACACAATGAGCAGACACACTTTGCGTGGCTTTAGGGAAAGCGATTTTGCTACCGGACGCCGATACACGCGCCAGCAGCGTTGCGTGCGCGTCGATATTCCTGGCGAAGTATTCAAAGCCGTTGCCTGGCGTGTGAATGACATAACCGGTGGACTCATTGAGCAGTTTCATTTGCGGATCCGCCCGCATCGCATTATCGAGGACAAACCCCGGAACAAGCGAAGTGCGAGAGTCGGATTCAGGACTCACCACAACGCTATAAGCGCCGGCGCCGTTTTCCAGGTTCAACAAATAGTAATAGCGCGTCGCCATGCCATGATCCAGAAATCCCGCCATGGCTTTTAAAGAAAGCTCCGCTGTCAGCACAACGTTATAAGCCTGCTGCAAGGCCTGTTTATTTGTCAGTCCGGTATTTTCAGTTGTTGCGACTTTTACGGGGGCCGCCCAATATTTGCCTATCTCCGAACGCAGGCTGCTCTCCATGTTTCGCAGCGTATAAGTAATAGCCTCCTCAGCCTCGATAATACTGAAGCCCTTGACTCTCATCTCTTCGCCAACGGTATCGGGCAGGTGAAAGACACCGTCCCCGCCGCCAGCCAGATAGCTCGGCGCCACATTATTATCAAGACAATGAAGCAATACCTCAGACAGTTTCCCCGAAGGACGACGTTCAATCTCATTGGACTGATCGGTAATATTTATATAAACATTATCGATATTGATATTCTTCTGCCGCTGCTGCAATTCTTGCTGCAATGCCTGCCGAGCAATCTGCCGAACTGTCGGGATCGCCTCAACAATAGCGAACAAATCATTCTGCGCGGCAGCGGCCTTTGCCCACTCAGCCCTCCAGGTTACTTCTGCACCTTCAGAACCTCGCATCAAGCTTTTGTATAACTTATCCATATTCAAGTCCTACCTTTCAAGTTCAGTGAACGCAACCCCGCATCACTGCGATAGCGAAAGATAGTTTTATTTTCGACAAACAAGAAGCGCCAGTTCATTTCAACAAATATAGATTACAAGGTATTAACCGAAATAAAAAAACCACCTGTAAAAAATGACAAATTCACAAACAAACAATCCGCACAAAACTTTATACAAAGTAACTAACTCAACCATCCAGAATAGACAGCGAAGCGATATATTTCCGGGCGCGAACACTTTGCGCAGTCCGTGCAGGATCCTGTGGCGCGATCAAGACTGTTGCACGCCCCGTAACAGTGCATGTCCGGAATCGCTATTTTTCCTTCGGGTTCAAATGCTTATTCTGAGCGGGCTTTCAGGCAGACGCCGCAAAGCACCAAGCCTTGGCTGCTGAGCAACTCGCGCCAGCGCTGACCGATTTCAGATGAGTCGATGCTTCGATTGATCGCCCCGGTGTTCACTGACGTTGATTTGTAGCTCCTTGATCCAACGTCTTACCTTGGCCGCTGCGTTTGCAGCGGCCTTTTTTATGGGCGAAGGCTTTACCGGCGGGATCGGTATTTGCGGGGCGTGGCAACGTTACAGCGAATACTTCTGCAAATTCGCCATCATTTCCTTCAGCGCTTCAATGTTGTCCTTCGGATGCGCCGCGCCTTCGAAGTCGCAGATCTGCTGCCAGTGCGCCGCGACATCTTCCGGCGAGAAACCGCTGCGGGGATCGAAGCCAGCACCGAGGCTGCGTTCCCAGCGCACCTTGCCCATCCAGCCGCCACCGACTTCAAACAGGCCGGACGTTTCCTGGCACTGCTCACTGGCCAGGTACACCACCAGCGGGCTGACCAGCTCCGGTTTGAGCTGTTCGAACACTTGCGGCGGGATCAGGCCTTCGGTCATGCGCGTGCCGCCGGTAGGCGCGATGGCATTGACCAGAATATTGTTCTTGCGACCTTCGATGGCCAGGGTACGGGTCAGGCCGTAGAGGCCGAGTTTGGCCATGCCGTAGTTGGACTGGCCGAAGTTGCCGTAGATGCCCGAGGTCGAAGCGGTGAAGATCACCCTTCCGTAGTTTTGCTCGCGCAAGTGCGGCCACGCGGCGCGGGTCACTTTGTAGGCGCCTTCGACGTGGACGCGGTAAACCAGATCCCAGTCGGCGTCGTCCATCTTGTGAAAGGTCTTGTCGCGCAGAATCCCGGCGTTGTTCACCACCACGTCGACACGGCCAAAGGCGTCGAGGGCGTTTTGCACCAGTTTGTCGCCGTCGGTGACCGAGTCATGGTTGGCCTCGGCGATGCCGCCGGCTTCGCGAAT
Source organism: Pseudomonas sp. URIL14HWK12:I6 (assembly GCF_000514195.1). NCBI lineage: Bacteria > Pseudomonadati > Pseudomonadota > Gammaproteobacteria > Pseudomonadales > Pseudomonadaceae > Pseudomonas > Pseudomonas sp. URIL14HWK12:I6. The sequence continues at coordinate 191,957 of NZ_AZVL01000002.1, read as the reverse complement.
TTCCGCCACCACACGGTCGGCGGCGGAGGCGTTGGCCCCTTCGCCCTGGGTCGAGCCGCCGAGGTCGTTGACCAGCACTTTGGCACCGTGCCGGGCGAACAGCAAAGCGTGCGCTCGCCCCAGGCCACCACCGGCGCCGGTGACGATCACGACTTTATCTTCGAAACGTACGGACTCATTCATCGCAGGAACTCCAGCAGGCCAGTATTGAGTCCGAGTGTCAGGCACAGGGCTTTGGGTCACAACGAATACGGCTGAGGCTGAATGGTGCGCGATAAGGGTGAGGGATGATGAGGGCGTCAAAAGATCAAAAGATCGCAGCCTGCGGCAGCTCCTACAGAAGATCGGTATAGGAGCTGCCGCAGGCTGCGATCTTTTGATCTTTCAGGAGCATGCGACCTTGCGCGGCGGCAACTCCAGGCGCTCACGAAACGCCAGGTAATGCTTGAGCACCTGCACCGGCGCTTCGATCTGCGGATAGTGGCCAATGCCCGGCAACAGCACCGTATCGGCGTCGGCAATCAGCTCGCGGTAACGCTCGACCATGTGCGCACCGGAGATCGGGTCGACCTCACCGTCAATAACTCGCAGCGACACCTCGCCGCGTTGCATCGCCGTCACCCAGCGGTCGCGCTGCACACGGCGCTCGGGGATGTAGCCGATCAGTTTGTGCAGGATGCGCGGCCCGCGATGGGTCTCGATCAGGCTCCAGAAATCATCCAGTTCACTTTCACTGGGGCCGGTCTGCGGGCCGAAAATCTGTCGGAAGCTTTTCACCAGCGCATCACGGGTAAATGCACGGCCGATCATCCAGCCCAAGGGGCTGAGCAGCAGCTTTTGCATCAAGACCGGGCGATGGGTTTCCGGAAACAGCCCGCCATTGAGAAAGACGCAACTGGCGACCTCGATCCGGTTTTCGTAATGCCGGGCGAGCAACTCCTGGGCAACGCTGTCGCCGTAATCGTGGGCCAGCACATGCACCGCTTGCTCGACCTGAAGATGCGCCAGCAGCGCCTGTTGCAGGTCGGCCTGTTCCAGCAGGCTGTAGCGGTGATGCAATGGTTTGGCCGAATCCCCAAAACCGAGCATGTCACAGGCGATCACCCGGTAGCGCTGGGCCAGTGGCTGCCACAGGTAGTGCCAGTCCCAACTGGCCGTCGGGAAACCGTGGATCAGCAGCAGCGGCTCACCCTGCCCCGCCGTCCAGTAACGGATCGACAGGCCGCGAAAGACAAACGTCCGGCTGCGTTTGCGCCAGACACACAGAGGGATCTCGGCAAGAGGCATCAGAGTTTATATCCGGGGTCTTGTTTATCGAGTTTGCGCAGCAACGCCGGCCAGGCCAGCGCGCCGCCCATGCCTTGAGCACTTTTGGTGACGCCGGCGATCATCGCTTTGGCGCCCGCCAGGATCTGCGGTTCGATGGCGATCAGTTCAGCAGCGCCGGTCTGCGCCATGACCTGAATATCGCAGGCGCGCTGGAAGGTGAACATCATCAGAAAGGTGTCGGCGATGGTGCCGCCACAGGTCAACAGACCGTGGTTGTGCAGCATCAGGAAATTGTTCTCGCCCAGGTCGGCCTGCAAGCGCGCCTTCTCTTCATGATTCAGCGCCACGCCTTCATAGGCGTGATAGGCCAGGCTCGACAGCACGAACAGCGATTGCTGGCTGATCGGCAACACACCCTGTTTTTGCGCTGAAACGGCCACACCGGAGGCGGTGTGGGTGTGCAGCACGCAAACCACATCGTGCCGCACTTCGTGCACGGCGCTGTGGATGGTGTAACCGGCGGGATTGATTTCGTAGGGACTGTCCATGAGCTTGTTGCCGGCCTGATCGACTTTGACCAGGCTCGACGCGGTGATCTCATGGAACATCAACCCGAACGGGTTGATCAGGAAGTCTTCGGTGCCCGGCACCTTGGCGGAAATATGGGTGAAGATCAGGTCGTCCCAGCCATGCAACGCTACCAGCCGATAACAGGCGGCGAGATCGACCCGGGTCTGCCATTCCGCGGCACTGACCTGGTCTTTGACATCAAGGGACAATTGGACGGGGGCTACGCTCACTGTATGCACCTCTGCGTTCTTATTGTTCTGCACGTACGAGCAGTCTAGTCAGGCGCAGAGGATCGCGTAGTTGCATTGCCAGCCAGCTTGATGACTGAGCGGGTCAGCCAGGCAAACACCTTGGATCCATGTCAAAGCAACGACGCCAACAAAGGTGCGGCGAACAGATTGAGCAGCCCGGTCAGCACCATCACCAGCCCCGCAACCGAGCCTTCCTCACCACCCACTTCATGCGCCCGACTGACGCCTGCGCCGTGCGCGCCAACCCCGAACAACGCGCCGCGCGCCAACGCACTGCGCAACGGCAGCCACTTGAGCAATACGCCGCCGAGCATCGCGCCGAACACACCGGTAAACATCACGAACACGGCAGTCAGTTCCGGCACGCCACCGAGATCCTGCGCCAGCGGCATGGCGAACGGCGTGGTGATCGAGCGCGGTACCAGCGACATCGTCACCGAGCTATCCAGCGCCAACGCCTTGGCCAGGCCGAACGACGTAGCGATCGACGCCGCGCTGCCGGCGAGCATACCCAACAGCAGCGCTGACCAGTGCCGCACCAGCAGACGCCGCTGCTGCCAGATCGGCACGGCGAAGGCGACCGTCACCGGCCCGAGCACCAGCATCAACCAATGGGTGTTGCTGGCGTATTCGGCATAGGCGGTGTGCAGCGGCACGGCGAGCGCCAGCAGCAGTGCCGGCACCAGAATCAGCGGCGACAGCAAGTAACGCCCGGTGCGCCGATAAATCCAGCGACTGAACAGGTACGCCAACAGGGTAAAGGCGAGCCAGAACATCGGCATCCATTCAAGCTTCATGGGACCGCCTCAGGCGCACGGCCAGCTCCACGGTGAAGGCTGTCACCAGCATCACCATCAGGGTGCTGGCGCCGATCACCAGCAAAATCCGCCAGCCGTCATCGCGCAACAGCGCGCCGTAGTCGAGCAGACTCATCAGCGCCGGAATAAAGAACAGCAGCATCTCGGCCATCAGCAATCCGGCACCCAGTTGCAGCGCCGCCGGTTTGACCCAACCAAACGCAAACGCCAGCAGCAACAGGGCCATGCCGATCACGCCGCCGGGAATCGGCCAGGCCAGCCACGCGGCGATCTGGCAGCCGAGCAGGTAGAGACCGAGCAACACGGCCAGTTCTGCGAATAGACGGGACAGGTATTTGAGGGATGCGGCGTTCATGATGGGCTCCTTACAGGGGCTTATTTTACGAAGCGGCCTATCATCCCAGAAGCGAATTGTTAGACTCAGTCCTATTCCACAATGGAATCGGAAGATGGAATTCAAACAGCTGCGCAGTTTTGTCGAAGTCATGCATCAGGGCGGCTTCACCCAGGCGGCGAAAACCCTGCACATCAGCCAGTCGGCGGTGAGCAAGCAAGTCGCGCAACTGGAGCAGAGCCTCGGCACGCCGCTGCTCGAACGACTCGGCTCGCAATTGCGCCTGACCGCCGCGGGCAGCGTGGTGCTGCAGCGCGCCGAGGGCATGTTGCGCCTGCGCAATGAATTGCTCAGCGAACTGGATGATCTGAGCCAACTGGCACGCGGCGAATTGCGCCTCGGTCTGCCGCTGCTGGGCAGTGATGCACTGTTCGCCGGGTTGTTCGCCGAGTATCGCCGGCGCTATCCGAACATCAGCATTCAATTGCTTGAAGGCGGCAGCCGCAATGTCGAGCAAGCGGTGCTCAGCGGCGAACTGGAGTTAGGCGGGAGCCTGCTGCCGAAAGATCCGCAGTTCGATTTCCAGCCGTTCTGCGATGAGAAACTCGATGCGTTATTGCCGGTGGATCATCCGTTGGCGGGGCGCGGCGAGATTGGCCTTGAGGAATTGGCCGACACGCCGTTCCTGTTGTATCAGCGCAGCTTCGTGCTCAATGACCGTTTACTGCAGGCCTGCCAGCAACTGGGCTTTACCCCGAAAGAAGGCGGGCGCAGCGGGCAGGCGGATTTTCTCGTGGCACTGGTGGCCGCCGGGCAAGGCGTGGTGCTGCTGCCCAGCGTGGTGGCCCGGGCACTGGAGCGTCCGGGCGTGGTGCGCCTGACCTTGCGCGCGCCAGATTATTTGCGCTGGGACATCGCCTTCATCTGGCGCCGAGGCGCCTATCTGTCGAAAGCCGCGCAGGCCTGGATGGCTCTGCTGCGTGAGCGCGCGATCAGCCCTTGAGCGTGGCGATCAATTGCGCCAGCCATGGCTCAGCGTCAGTTTCCGGGGTCACGCTTTCGCTGGCGTCCAGACGCAGCATCTCCTGCACTTCGCGCACGCCCAGTTCGGCGAACAACTCACGCATCAGTTCGCCGCCGCCACAGAACGTATCGCCGTAACTGGCATCCCCCAAACCGATCACCGCACCCGGCAAACCGCGCCACGCGGCTGGCAACTGATCGCGAAGGCTGAAATACAGCGGCTGCAGGTTATCCGGCAATTCGCCCATGCCGGTGGTAGACGTCACCGCGAGAAACGCTTCAGGTGCGAACGCCTGGATATTCGCCAGGCTGGCGCGCGGGTTGTAGAAGGTTTCAAAACCGGCGTCTTTCAGCAGGTTCTGCGCGTGACGGGCGACTTCTTCGGCCGTGCCGTAAACCGAGCCGGAGAGGATGGCGACTTTCATCAATCTGATCCTGAAGCTGAAAAAAAGAGCGGCGATAGTAGCAGTCCGACGCAAAAGCCGCGATCCAGCCCCGATTCGCCGTGATAGCCAGTAGACAGCGGCGTTGGAACTTCTAGAATGCCAGCCATTATCGACACTGAAAGGATTCATTGATGATCAACGCCAGTCTGCTGCAAATGGTGATCAACGCGTCGAACGATGGAATCGTGGTGGCCGAAAAGGAAGGCGAGCAGGACAACATCCTGATTTACGTGAACCCGGCCTTCGAACGCCTGACCGGTTACAGCAGCGAAGAGATACTTTATCAGGACTGCCGCTTTCTGCAGTCAGGAGACCGCGATCAAGCCGGTCTGTCGCTGATTCGCGACACCTTGCACAACGGCGGGGCGTGCCGGGAAATCCTGCGCAACTACCGCAAGGACGGCACCCCGTTCTGGAACGAACTGTCGCTTTCGACGGTGAAAAACGCTGATGACGGCCAGACTTATTTCGTCGGTGTGCAGAAAGATGTCACGGTTCAGGTCAAGGCGCAGCAACGCGTTGCACAACTGGAAGCACAAGTTGCCGCCTTGCAAGCCGAACTCGCCGCCCTGAAAGCGACGAACGGCGCAAACAAAACTGCGAACTAAGTGTCAGTAACTACAATCACCAATGACTTTGTAACTATTTCTTTCGAGCCAGGCCATGCAACGCGACGCACTCCTGACCCAGGATGAGCTGGATTTCATCCAGACCATGCAGCACAACCCGCAGCTCAATGTGCGGGATGCGACGTCGAGCCTGTTGGTCAATGGAGGTTCGCAGATCCGTGACCTGCTCACACGCCTGGCGGCTCACGAGCAAGTGACCATTCAGGCCAATTTCGAAAATCAGCAAATGACCTTTCCGCTGCACCTGGTGGAAGACGAATTCCACGCGTTGCACCTGCGCCTGGGCGTGCCGAGCATTTACGAAGACGGGCCGATGATTCGCCCATGGCGCCTGACTCTCGAAGAGCCGGTCGCGCTGGAAAATGCCAAAGGGCAACCGGGCATGATGTGGGTGCACGAGGTGTCGCACAAAGGCGTGCTGCTGGAAATGCGCAACAAGACCAAACCGCCCAAGCATTTCGCGCTGTGGTTCAGCCCTTCAGGTTACGAGCGGATTTCCCTGCGCGGCAACTTCGAGCGCGAAACCGAGCACGGCTTCTACGCCTACGAGCTGAGCCAGACCGACGCCGATGAAACCGAACGGCTGCGCCAGTTCATCCTGCAACAACACCGTCTGACCCACCCCGCCCTGCACACCTGATATTCAGGTATCCAGCGTACCTGCGAGAAATTGCGTCATGCGCTGACGCATCGTCGCTCCTTCATTGCCCAGACAACCGATCGACGATCCGGCCAGACTGTCCTGTGCCAGATCGGCAGCGTCGCCGGCGAGCATTACCTGACAGTCGAGACTCAAGGCCAGTCGATTCAGACGGCGCGGCAAATCCGCGGTGGGGGCATGGTTGGAAAACAGCACCAGCGCCTGCGGCTTGATCCGCTCGCACACCAGCGCCAACTCATCGAATGGCTGACCGGTGGTCAGCACCCGCACGCCCGCATCATTGCCACTGAGAAACAACGCGGCAACCAGTAGCTCGAGTTCACGACACTGACCGGCGAGCGCACTGACAATCACTTTGCGCGGCTGGGTGCCGCGCAGCGCGACGATCCGCTGCAACACCCGCGCCCGCAGGAACCCGTCGAAAAACAGCCACTCGCTGGTCTGCCCGAAAGCATCCTGGCGCTGCAACATCTGCAGCCACAAAGGCATGAGAATGTTCGGAAACACCACCGGCAGCGAGTAGGACGAGAAGATCTGGTTGTAAACCTGATCCAGCGCGCGGTCGTCGAACGAACTGACGGCCAATTGCACCTGCTGCTGCCATTGCGCGTAATCGGCCTGGACCAGATCATCGGGGATGATATGGGCCAAGGCTTTCAGCGGCTCGGTCCTCGCCAGGATCTTGCCGACCTTGCTCACGGCAACGCCGCGATCAATCCAGTCGACAATGCTGCGCACGCGCTCGATTTCGGTCATCGAATACAACCGGTGCCCGCTTTCGGTGCGCGTCGGCTGGATCAAACCGTAGCGGCGCTCCCATGCACGCAGCGTTACCGGGTTGACGCCGGTCAGCCGCGACACCTCCCGAATAGGGAACAACTCTTCGCGCTCAAGTGCGACAGAAGCCTGCGAGGCAGGGTTAGCGTCCGTGATAACAGCCATGGTGCTGGTGTGTCCGCTCGGTAAATTTGGATCCCATTCTACATCCGATGCCCTCTGTCGGTTCAACCCAATAAACAGAGACGAAAGTCTCTGAAACTGTCATCAAAATCGGGAATAATCCTTGCTTGTTGAAAAGCACAGACCCCTACCCCGGTTTGCGCAATGCGAAACCTCCTACCCGGAGCGCCGCACTCGAAATATGGAGATACACAATGTCTACTTCCCCCGTCACGCTGATGGTTGCGCGTCGCGTCGCCGACGGCCGCTATCAGGACCTGATTGCCTGGCTGCGCGAAGGCGAACAACTGGCCACTGACTTTCCCGGTTACCTGGGTTCCGGCGTGCTCGCTCCGCCACCCGGTGACAACGAATTCCAGATCATTTTCCGCTTCGTCGACGAGCAGACCCTGCACGCCTGGGAGCACTCGGTCTCGCGGACCGCGTGGCTGGCGCGGGGCAGCGATCTGTTCGAGCATCCCAAGGAGCATCGGGTCAGCGGCATCGAAGGCTGGTTCGGCGCTGCCGGTCAACGGCCACCACGCTGGAAACAGGCCGTGGCGATCTGGCTGGCGTTCTTCCCGGTGTCGCTGCTGTTCAACTTTGTCCTCGGACCGCTGCTCGGCGAGATGAGCCTGCTGCCGCGGGTATTGATCAGCACGGCGTGCCTGACGCCGTTGATGGTGTATTTCTTTATTCCGTTGTCGACGCGGTTGCTGGCCAACTGGTTGAACGCTGTGCCTGCGCGACCTTTGCCTGCAACACCCTCTACGCAGAATCGATGATCTCTGTGTGGGAGCGAGCCCGCTCGCGAATACGGACTGACATTCAACATTGATGTCGACTGAGACACCGCATTCGCGAGCAGGCTCGCTCCCACAGGTATTGGTAAGGCCGACAATAGGTGCATGGCTCATGTCGCTGTTATAGTTTTTGCTCCAACCGCGACGCGAGCCGTTCATGTCCAAATCCTCCGCCCCGATCCTCATCACCGGTGCCGGCCAGCGTGTCGGTCTGCACTGCGCACAGCGTTTGCTTGAAGACGGCCATCGGGTCATCTTCACCTACCGCAGCGAACGTCCGGGCGTACAAGCCCTGCGTGATCTGGGCGCTGTCGCGGTGTTCGCGGACTTCTCCAGCGAAGCCACCATCCTCGCCTTCATCGATGAACTGAAAACCCACACCGACTGCCTGCGCGCCATCGTCCACAACGCCTCCGAATGGCTGGCGGAAACCCCGGGCAGTGAAGCCGAGGCCTTCTCGCGCATGCTCAACGTGCACATGCTCGCGCCGTATCTGATCAACCTGCACTGCGCCGACCTGCTCAAAGGCTCGACCCCGGCCGACATCATCCACATCAGCGACGACGTCACGCGCAAGGGCAGCAGCAAACACATCGGTTATTGCGCCAGCAAAGCCGGGCTCGACAGCCTGACCCTGTCCTTCGCCGCGCGCTACGCGCCGGCAATCAAAGTCAACGGCATCGCGCCGGCCCTGCTATTGTTCAATCCCGACGACGACGCGGCGTACCGCGCCAGGGCGCTGGCCAAATCCGCGCTGGGCATCGAACCCGGCAGCGAAGTGATCTACCAGAGCCTGCGCTATCTGCTCGACAACCCCTATGTCACCGGCACGACCCTGACCGTCAACGGCGGACGGCACGTCAAATAAGCTGCTACGCGAGGATCACCCATGAGCCGTTCCCTGCCCGAGAATTACCGCGAGATCCTCATCGGCCTCGGCGAAGACCCCGACCGCGAAGGCTTGCTCGACACCCCGTTGCGCGCGGCCAAGGCCATGCAATACCTGTGTCACGGCTATGAACAGAGTGTGGATCAGATCGTCAACGGCGCGCTGTTTGCCTCCGACAGCGACGAGATGATCATCGTCGCCGACATCGAGCTCTACTCGTTGTGCGAACATCACCTGCTGCCCTTCATCGGCAAGGCCCATGTGGCTTACATTCCGACAGGCAAGGTGCTGGGGCTGTCGAAGATCGCGCGGCTGGTGGACATGTTCGCCCGGCGCCTGCAGATTCAGGAAAACCTCACCCGGCAGATTGCCGATGCGGTGCAACAGGTCACCGATGCCGCCGGCGTCGCGGTGGTCATCGAGGCCCGGCACATGTGCATGATGATGCGCGGTGTCGAGAAACAGAATTCGACCATGAACACCTCGGTCATGCTCGGCGCCTTTCGCGACTCGAGCAACACCCGCCAGGAGTTCCTGCAATTGATTGGACGGAGCAAGTAAATGTCACAACTTCAACCGGGAATGGCGCGCATCCGGGTCAAGGATCTGCGCTTGCGCACCTTTATCGGGATCAACGAGGACGAGATCCTCAACAAGCAGGATGTGCTGATCAATCTCACGATCCTGTACGCGGCGCAGGAAGCGGTGCGCGACAACGACATCGATCACGCGCTGAATTACCGCACCATCACCAAGGCGATCATCGCCCACGTCGAGGGCAATCGGTTTGCGCTGCTCGAACGCCTGACCCAGGAACTGCTGGATCTGGTGATGACTCATGCTGCAGTGCTGTACGCCGAAGTCGAAGTCGACAAGCCGCATGCGCTGCGTTTTGCCGAGTCGGTGTCAATAACGCTTGCAGCGAGCCGCTGAGCGTGTCTGGCGCATTGGTCGCCAGACTTTTATCATCCGCGCCACGAATAGCCTGCACAGAGCCCATCATGACCGAGCAACAACGCCTCGAACTCGAAGCCGCCGCCTTCCGCCGGCTGGTCGCCCACCTGGACAGCCGTAAGGACGTGCAGAACATCGACCTGATGAACCTCGCCGGGTTCTGCCGCAACTGCCTGTCCAAGTGGTACAAGGCTGCCGCCGATGACCGTCAGATCGAGGTCAGCCTCGACGACGCCCGTGAAGTGGTTTACGGCATGCCTTACGCCGAGTGGAAAGCCCAATACCAGCAAGAAGCCAGCGCCGAACAACAGGCGGCGTTCGCCAAAGGAAAACCCAATGAGTGATCTGAACACCCTGCGCGCCAGCCTCAAAAGCGGCGAACACGCTTTCGCCGACACCCTGGCTTTCATCGCCGCCGGTTACGACTACCAGCCTCAGGCGTTCAACAACGGTGGCGTGGAAAACGCCGCCGGGCAGAACGAAGGTTCGTGCAAGACCCTGGGTCTGGCGCTACTGGAAGGCTTGAGCGATGAAGAAGCGCTGCTGGCATTCGGCGAGCATTACCGCTCGGTGGTGGCGACGCCTGAAGGCAGCGACCACGGCAATATTCGCGCGCTGATCAAGCACGGTCTGGCGGGTGTGAAGTTCAAAACGCAGCCGCTGACCCGTCGCTGATATCAGATCCAACACCAGTCCCTGTGGGAGCGAGCCTGCTCGCGAAAGCGGTGTATCAGACATCCAGAATGTTGCCTGACATGACGCCTTCGCGAGCAGGCTCGCTCCCACATTTGTTGAGTGGTGGCTGTGAATAACGGGCACAAAAAAAACCGGCCGAAGCCGGTTTTTTTGTGTCTGCGATTTAGAACGAAGCGTTCTGCAGACCGTCCAGGTAACGCTCGGTGTCCAGTGCCGCCATGCAGCCGGCGCCGGCCGAGGTGATGGCCTGACGGTAAACGTGGTCAGCCACGTCACCGGCAGCAAAGATGCCTTCAACGCTGGTGGCAGTGGCGTTGCCGTCACGACCGCCCTGCACAACCAGGTAACCGTCCTTCAGGGTCAACTGGCCTTCGAACAGCGAAGTGTTCGGAGTGTGGCCGATGGCGATGAACACGCCGTCGACTTTGATCTCGTCGAAGCTGCCGTCGTTGTTCTTGAGGCGCGCACCGGTCACGCCCATGTTGTCGCCCAGCACTTCGTCGAGGTTGGCGTTCAACTTGAGGATGATCTTGCCTTCGGCCACGCGGGCGTTGAGCTTGTCGATCAGGATCTTCTCGGCGCGGAAGGTTTCGCGACGGTGGATCAGAGTCACGGTGCTGGCGATGTTGGCCAGGTACAGTGCCTCTTCAACAGCGGTGTTGCCGCCACCGACCACAGCCACTGGCTTGTTGCGGTAGAAGAAACCGTCGCAGGTCGCGCAGGCCGAAACGCCTTTGCCCATGAACGCTTCTTCCGACGGCAGGCCCAGGTAGCGAGCGCTGGCACCGGTGGCGATGATCAGGGCGTCGCAGGTGTAAGTCGCGCTGTCGCCGGTCAGGGTGTACGGCTTGGCAGCGAAGTCCACGGCGTTGATGTGATCGAAAACGATCTCGGTTTCAAAACGCTCGGCGTGCTCGCGCATCCGCTCCATCAGGGCCGGACCGGTCAGGCCGTGCACGTCACCTGGCCAGTTGTCGACTTCGGTGGTGGTGGTCAGTTGACCGCCAGCCTGCATGCCGGTGATCAGCAGTGGCTTGAGGTTGGCACGGGCGGCGTAGACCGCAGCGCTGTAACCGGCAGGGCCGGAACCGAGAATAATCACTCGCGAATGACGGACTTCAGACATGACCTGCTCCTGTTGACCGGGCCGAAACACTGGCGCGGAACGCCGGACTGCCGGCGGGAATAAAAAAGGACTGTGGATAACCTTGGGGAAGGCATGAGCTCGACAGTCCTGTAAAAAGTTGGGTGCAGCGTATCGAGGGGGGCAAGATTAAGGAAATACGGATTAACAATCCAGCTCATAGGTGGTCTCTATACGCAGACTCCGACCAGATCGACGTCTTTGTTACAGTGAATGTCGATCGCTCTGCCGCGCTTTCGCACCTGTTGCAAAGTCGGTAAGGTCGGCGCGTTTTCCCTTGCTCGGAGCACCTTATGCCCGCCCCTGTTCTGTCCGGCCCGCAATACCTGCGCGAAGGCCTCAAACTGGTTCTCAGCCCGGGCCTGCGCCTGTTCGTGTTGCTGCCGCTGGCGATCAACCTGGTGCTGTTCGTCGGATTGATCTATCTGGCCGGCCATCAGTTCAGCCTGTGGGTCGACAGCCTGATGCCGTCGCTGCCCGACTGGCTGAGTTTCCTCAGCTACATTCTCTGGCCGCTGTTCGTGGTGCTGGTGGCGTTGATGGTGTTTTTCACCTTTACCATGCTCGCCAACGTGATCGCTGCGCCGTTCAACGGCTTCCTCGCGGAAAAAGTCGAAGTGGTGGTACGCGGCACCGATGATTTCCCGGCCTTCAGCTGGGGCGAACTGATTGCGATGATCCCGCGCACCCTCGCCCGGGAAATGCGCAAACTCGGCTATTTCCTGCCGCGGGCGATCGGCCTGTTCATCCTCTCGTTCATCCCGGTAGTGAACATCGTCGCCGCCCCGCTGTGGCTGCTGTTCGGCGTGTGGATGATGGCGATCCAGTACATCGACTACCCGGCGGACAACCACAAACTGGGCTGGAACGAGATGCTCGCCTGGCTGCGGCAGAAACGCTGGCAGAGCATGAGTTTCGGCGGGATCGTCTATCTGGCGCTGCTGATTCCGGTGGTCAACATTCTGATGATGCCGGCGGCGGTAGCGGGAGCGACGTTGTTCTGGGTGCGTGAGCGCGGTGCCGAGATGCTGGCTCAGGAAAAAGTCTGAGCCTCCAGGCATCAATCCTTCTGGCAACTCAGGGGTAAACGCCGCCTAGAAGCAGCCCTACCAATACCCACGCCGCAGCGCCTGGCAAGATAATCAGCAAGTTCCAGGCGTTGAGGCGATTGTTACTCAGGCCTTGAGGATCGCTGGCGGCCAAATTGATCAGTTGTTGCCCTTGGCTTGCGACATAAACTCTTATCGGCAGCATGATCAAGGCGACAAGGCCAAGAAAACTCAGATCTGGAATCTGCTTGGGAAGCTTTTCGAATATGTGCGCGACTACGGTCAGTACAACAAAGACTGTCGCCCATTGCTCAAGATCCCAATCGGACTTTCCACCTCTGTCATGGATTCGTTTTTTGGCTTGCCGATAAAGCTGATGCACGAAAAACAAATAGAAAAACGCTCGCGCCCACGGCCATAGTTCCTGTCGAGTACTGCGCTTGTACTGACTCCAGTTTTTGTAAATCCAGAAGTAGAAATACAGGCCAAAACTGAGGATCGCCAGCAGAATGAACTTCCACCGTGCAACAACATAAAACTCTGGTGTTTGTTCATCCGCAACCAAAAGTTCCGCCTCAGGCGGTGCATAAGCATTCTCGGACACAGCCATATTTCCTGGAAAGAGTTCAAGTCAAGGCTAACGACCGGGCAGGCAAAAGGTTTAGGCACACGGTAAGCAGCTGTCATCAATCGATCATCAACTCGACACAATGACGACATCGCCTCAATCGACACTGAGGTCATGACGACAGCTCTGCATATCACCCTGATCAGCGAAACCTTCCCACCGGAAATCAACGGGGTGGCCAATACCCTTGGTCGCTTGTGCGATGGCTTGCGCGCGCGTGGGCATCAGGTGGAACTGGTGCGACCGCGCCAGGCGGGAGATCCGCAGCGCGTCGAGGACGATGCCTTGCTGTTGTGTCGAGGCTGGCCGTTGCCGGGTTATCCCGGTCTGCAATGGGGACAGTCGTCGATGCACAAGCTGCTGCGGCGCTGGAAGCGTCATCGCCCGGACGTTTTGTACATCGCCACCGAAGGCCCGCTCGGTTTGTCGGCGTTGCGTGCGGCGCGACGCCTGGGGATCTCGGTGGTCAGCGGCTTTCACACCAATTTTCAGCAGTACACCAACCAGTACGGACTGAGTTTGCTGACGCGCTTGCTCACGCATTATCTGCGCTGGTTTCACAACCGCTCGGCGATGACCCTAGTGCCCAGTGTCAGTCAGCGCCTGGAACTGGAGCGTCGGCATTTCGACCGCCTCGCCCTGCTCTCCCGCGGCGTGGACAGCCAGTTGTTTCACCCGTCCAAGCGCCTGAACGGCTTGCGTGAGCAATGGGGCCTGAGCGAGCAGGACATCGCGGTGATTCACGTCGGCCGGCTGGCCCCGGAAAAGAACCTCGGCCTGCTCAAGCGCTGCTTCGACACCCTGTGCGGCACTTATCCACAGCGCAAGCTGAAGCTGATCGTGGTCGGCGACGGGCCGCAACGGCCTGCGCTGGAAAAGGAGCTGCCCGAGGCGATCTTCTGTGGTTCACAGCGCGGCGAAGCACTGGCGGCGCACTATGCGTCCGGCGATATCTTCCTGTTCCCAAGCATGACCGAAACCTTCGGCAATGTGGTGCTGGAAGCACTGGCGTCAGGGCTGGGGGTGGTGGCGTACGATCAGGCTGCGGCAGCGCAGCACATTCGCCACGGTTACAACGGCGTGTTGGCGATGCCCGGAGATGAGGATGCGTTCTGCGATGCGGCGGCGTGGTTGCTGGAGGAGGATGAGACCTTGCGTTGCGTGCGCCTGAATGCGCGCCAGCATGCCAGTCGCCAAGGGTGGGCGGCGATCATCGAGCAGTTTGAAAAGCATTTGCGTGGCGCGTGTCTGCGGGAGCAGGTGTTGCCAAATGCGCAGACATTACCTTAGATCTTTGCTGATTTTGAACCTGCCTTCGCGAGCAGGCTCGCTCCCACAAGGGATCTTCAGTGAACACAGATTCTGTGAACCCAGAGAAACCTGTGGGAGCGAGCCTGCTCGCGAAGGGGTCGGTAATGGCGACGCTTAAACCAGCGTCATCAACGCCTCACGGCTGAACGGCAGAATATCCTGCTCACGCCCTTCACGGACTTTCAGCGCCCAGTCCGGATCCACCAGCAGCGCACGGCCCACTGCCACCAGATCGAACTCGTCGTTGTTCAGACGCTCCAGCAGTTTCTCCAGGCTTGCCGGTTGCGCGACCTTGTCGGTGTTGACCATGAACTGCAGGAACTCGCCGTCCAGACCGACGCTGCCTACGGTGATGGTCGGTTTGCCAGTCAGTTTGCGCGTCCAGCCGGCCAGGTTCAGCTCGGAACCGTCAAATTCAGGCTCCCAGAAACGCCGCGTCGAGCAGTGGAAAATGTCCACCCCGGCGTCGGCCAACGGCTTGAGGAATTCGCCCAGCGCCTCCGGGGTCTGCACCAGACGCGCGGTGTAATCCTGCTGCTTCCACTGCGAAAAACGGAAGATGATCGGGAAGCCTTCACCGACTGCCGCACGCACCGCTTGAATCAACTCGATGGCGAACCGCGAACGGTTGGCCAGGCTGCCGCCGTATTCGTCGGTGCGCTGGTTGCTGCCTTCCCAGAAGAACTGGTCGATCAGATAGCCGTGGGCGCCGTGGATTTCCACGCCGTCCATGCCGATGCTTTGCGCATCCTTCGCCGCTTGGGCGAAAGCACCGATCACGTCCTGAATGTCCTGTTTGGTCATGCCGTGCACCACGACCTGGCCATCCTTGAGTTTTTCCGTCGGGCCGTAAGCCGGGACGCTGGCGTCCGGCTCGGTGCCGATGCGGCGCACGCTGCCGACATGCCACAGTTGCGGAACAATCTTCCCACCCTCGGCATGCACCGCGTCGACGACTTTTTTCCAGCCGGCCAATGGCGCTTCGCCGAAGAACTGCGGCACATTCGGGTAACCGTTGGAAGCCTTGTGACCGACGGTGGTGCCTTCGGTGATGATCAGACCAACACCGGCCGCAGCGCGGCGACGGTAGTACTCGATCACTTTGGAATTGGGTACGCCACCCGGGGAAAACGAGCGGGTCATCGGCGCCATCACCACGCGGGTCGGCAGTTCGAGGGCACCGAGGTGGAACGGTTTGAACAGGGCTTGCACCGGCATTGGAAGGCTCCACAGGGAATGACTTTATGACGGCGATAATATGAACAGTCAGCGCCTTTTAACAGCACTATTGATTTGAATGATTAAGGGTCAAAAGTCAGGCAAAAAAAATCGCAGCTCGATGGCTGCGATTTTTGTGTTTCAGCCCAGCGCTTTTTCAATCGCGTGGACAATGGTCGGATCATCCGGCGGCGTGCGCGGCGAGAATCGCGCCAATACCCGGCCATCCTTGCCGAGCAGGAATTTCTCGAAGTTCCAGGTGATATCCCCCGGAAACTCCGCACCCTCGCCCGCCAGCAAGCGGTACAGCTGATGACGATCATGGCCGTTGACTTCAAGCTTGCTCGACAACGGGAACGTCACGCCATAGTTCAGGCTGCAGAACTCCTGGATTTGCTGTTCGGTACCTGGCTCCTGACCGGCAAACTGATTGCACGGCAGGCCCAGCACACTGAAGCCCTTGCCCTTGAATTGCTGGTAGAGGTTTTCCAGCGCCGCGTACTGTGGGGTCAAGCCGCATTTGGAGGCGACGTTGACCACCAGCACGACTTGGCCTTTGAATGGCGCCAGCGGTAGCTCCTGACCATCCAGGGCTGTCAACTTAAGGTCGTGAAAAGCACTCATGACGGACTCCAGATTCCCGTGTTCTACTCGAAACAGCCACTTGGCGAGAGCACCAAGGACAGCCGCGGACTAAAAAGGCGCCCGCAGGCGCCTCTCCAGTACTCGAAGCTTAGCGCAGAAAATCAGTGGTGATGGCCACCTTCGCCATGGACGTGGCCATGAGCGACTTCTTCCTGGCTGGCGTCACGGATAGCAACGACCTTCACTTTGAAGTTCAGGCGCTGACCGGCCAGTGGGTGGTTGCCGTCGACGGTGACGTCGTCGCCGTCCAGGTCACGGATGGTCACGATCTGCATCTGGCCGTCCGGCGCCGAAGCGTGGAACTGCATGCCGACTTCCAGCTCATCAACGCCTTCGAACATGCTGCGGCTCAGGGTGCTGACCAGTTCGGCAGCGTATTCGCCGTAAGCGTCTTCCGGCTCAACGGACACTTCCAGCTCGTCACCAACAGCCTTGCCTTCCAGAGCTTTTTCCAGGCCCGGGATGATGTTGCCTGCGCCTTGCAGGTAGACCAGCGGAGCGCCGCCGGCGGAGCTGTCGATGACCTCACCAGCGTCGTTGGTCAGGGTATAGTCGATGGAGACAGCCTTATTGGCGGCGATCAGCATGGGGCGAGACCTTTTGCAGAAGAATATAGAAAGGCCAAGTTTAGCGAAGCAATCGCGCGAAAGCGAACACAACCCGGACAAACGGGATTCGACAATCGCCGGCTTCCATCAGGATGAAGACGGTCACTGGGTGGCCGAGCTTTCCTGTGGCCACACCCAGCACCTGCGTCACCAGCCGCCGTGGCAATCGCGGCCATGGGTCCTGGACCCGGCGCAACGTATTGAAAAAATAGGCCAACCCTTTGCCTGCGGTTGGTGCGCACAAGGCTCGGTTAGCGATAACCTTGGCGACTGAATTGCGGTAGGCGGTCACGTATAGATCGCCACCATTGCCATGCACCTTTAGAGAATCCGCATGCAAACTTTTTTTATCGCGCCCACCGATTTTGGCGTGGGTCTGACCTCCATCAGCCTCGGGCTGGTGCGTACCCTGGAGCGGGCCGGACTGAAAGTCGGCTTCTTCAAACCGATTGCCCAGCCGCATCCGGGCGACACTGGTCCTGAGCGTTCCACCGAACTGGTGGCGCGCACCCACGGCCTGAAACCGCCGCAGCCACTGGGCCTGGCCCACGTCGAGCGGATGCTCGGCGACGGTCAGCTCGATGAGTTGCTCGAAGAAATCATCGCCTTGTATCAGCAAGCTGCCATCGGCAAAGACGTGCTGGTAGTCGAAGGCATGGTGCCGACCCGCAGCGCCAGCTACGCCGCGCGGGTCAATTTGCACCTGGCGAAAAGCCTGGATGCCGAGGTGATTCTGGTCTCGGCCCCGGAAAACGAAGTGCTTGCCGAACTCTCCGGCCGCGTGGAATTGCAGGCGCAATTGTTCGGCGGCCCGAAAGATCCAAAAGTCCTCGGCGTAATCCTCAACAAGGTCAAGACCGACGAGAGCATGGACGCCTTCGCCACGCGCCTCAAAGAGCATTCGCCGTTGTTGCGCAGCGGTGATTTCCGCCTGCTCGGCTGCATTCCGTTTCAGCCCGAACTCAATGCACCGCGTACCCGCGACGTCGCCGACCTGATGGGCGCACAGGTGCTGAACGCCGGCGATTACGAAACCCGGCGCATGACCAAAATCATCATCTGCGCACGGACCATGCGCAACACCGTGGAGCTGCTCAAGCCCGGCGTGCTGGTGGTGACCCCGGGTGATCGCGACGACATCATCCTCGCGGTCAGCCTCGCGGCACTCAATGGCGTACCGCTGGCCGGGCTGTTGCTGACCAGCGACACCCTGCCCGATCCACGCATCATGGACCTATGCCGTGGCGCGTTGCAGGCCGGTCTGCCGGTGCTGTCGGTGAGCACTGGCTCCTACGACACCGCCAACCTGCTCAATGGCCTGAACAAGGAAATCCCCATCGATGACCGCGAACGTGCGGAGATCATCACTGACTTCGTCGCCAGCCATCTCGACGCCAAATGGCTGCATCAACGCTGCGGCACACCACGGGAAATGCGTCTGTCGCCAGCGGTATTCCGCTACCAACTGATTCAACGGGCGCAGTCGGCGAACAAACGCATCGTGCTGCCCGAAGGCAGCGAGCCGCTCACCGTGCAAGCGGCGGCGATCTGCCAGGAGCGCGGCATCGCCCGTTGCGTGCTGCTGGCCAAACCCGAAGACGTCGAAGCCGTGGCCCGTGCGCAAGGTATCGAGTTGCCGCCGGGGCTGGAGATCCTCGATCCGGACTTGATTCGCGAGCGCTACATCGAGCCGATGGTCGCGCTGCGCAAAAGCAAAAGCCTCAACGCGCCGATGGCCGAACAGCAACTGGAAGACACCGTGGTGATCGGCACCATGATGCTCGCGCTGGATGAGGTCGACGGCCTGGTCTCGGGCGTGATCAACACCACCGCCAACACCATCCGCCCGGCCCTGCAACTGATCAAGACCGCACCGGGCTGTACGCTGGTGTCGTCGGTGTTTTTCATGCTGTTCCCCGAAGAAGTGCTGGTCTACGGCGACTGCGTGATGAACCCGCACCCGAGCGCCGCCGAACTGGCGGAGATCGCCCTGCAAAGCGCTGATTCCGCAGCAGCATTCGGCATCACCCCGCGCGTGGCGATGATCAGTTACTCCAGCGGCGAATCGGCCAGCGGCGAAGAAGTCGAGAAAGTCCGCGAAGCCACCCTGCTCGCCCACGAGCAACAGCACTCGCTGCTGATCGACGGCCCGCTGCAATACGACGCCGCTGCCAACGCAGACGTTGCCCGGCAACTGGCGCCGAACAGCCAGGTGGCCGGTCGCGCCACGGTGTTCGTGTTCCCCGACCTGAACACCGGCAACACCACCCACAAAGCCGTGCAGCGCAGCGCCGACTGCGTCAGCCTCGGCCCGATGCTGCAAGGCCTGCGCAAACCGGTGAACGACCTGCCGCGCGGCGCGCAGGTCGACGACATCGTCTACACCATCGCCCTGACCGCGATTCAAGCCGCCAACCGACCTATGGATGTGTAAATGCTGGACTTTCTGCCCGCCCCGATTCGCGGCGTGATCGCCGCGCTGCTGTTGGCGCTCAATACGATTCTGCTGTGCTCGTTCCTGTTCTGCGTCGCGCTGATCAAAGTGCTGCCCTTCGACCTCGCCCGCCGCGCCTCACTGTGGCTGATGAGCCACACCCACGAAGCCTGGATCAGCAACAACAAAGGCTGGATGAACCTGGTGCGCCGCACCCGCTGGCACATCAGCGGCCTGCAAGGTCTGGACTACCAACACTCATACCTGATCACCAGCAACCACCAGAGTTGGGTCGACATCCTGGTGCTGCAATACGTGCTCAACCGCCGCATCCAGCCGCTGAAATTCTTCCTCAAGCAGGAGCTGATCTGGGTTCCGGTGATCGGTCTGGCCTGGTGGGCGCTGGGCTTCCCGTTCATGAAGCGCTACTCCAAGGCCTATCTGGAAAAACACCCGGAGAAGAAAGGCAAAGACCTGGAAACCACGCGCAAGACCTGCGCGAAATTCCGCAACAACCCGGTGGGGATTTTCAACTTCGTCGAAGGCACGCGCTTCACCGAAGGCAAACATGCGCAACAGCAGTCACCGTTCAAATACCTGCTCAAACCCAAGGCTGGCGGCATCGCCTTCGTGCTGGACGCGATGGGTGAGCAACTGGAGTCGATCGTCAACGTGACCATCCACTATCCGGGCGGGCGTCCGGGTTTCTGGGATCTGCTGTGCGGCAACGTGCGCGACGTGGTGGTGCACTTTGAAGAACTGAAAATCCCGCCGGCCTTCATCGGCAAGAACTACGACCAGGACGGCGAATATCGCCTGCAATTCCAGGGCTGGATCAACCAGTTGTGGCAGGACAAGGATGCGCTGCTGGAGCAGATGCACCGCGAATTCGCAGACAAACGCTAATCCCCTGTAGGAGCGAGCCTGCTCGCGATAGCGGTGGAACAGCCACTCCCAATGTTGAATGACACACCGCTATCGCGAGCAGGCTCACTCCCACAGTTGGATGGAGTGCATTCAGGATGGAGTGCATTCAGTTAGAGCTTGGTCGGCTGTGAGGCCGCCTTCGCGAGCAAGCCCGCTCCCACAGTTTGAACACGGTGTATTCAGGTAGAGATTAGTCGGCTGTCAGGCCGCCTTCGCGAGCAAGCCCGCTCCCACAGTTTGCACACGGTGTATTCAGGTAGAGATTGATCGGCTGTGAGGCCGCCATCGCTGGCAAGCCAACTCCCACAGGAAAAGCTAAAGCCAGGCGCACGCTTTTCACCACTCAAATGGCCGAGTGTCAGCTCGCCGAAAGCTCTTGATCTTGATCCACGGGCGACGTCGGAAGGCTGAGTGTAGGGATTTATCCGGGGGTGGGAGCGCAGCGACCGTTTGGCGCAGCCAAACACAGCGAGAGGAGGTGCAGCGAAGCAAACCGGAGGCGCTGCGCCCGGATCGATCCCGGAGCGAAGGAACCCCGAGCCCCAGCGAGCGGGCCGCACGTAGGAGCAAGCCTTTTGGGTTACCTTTTCGGCGTTTGGAAAAGGTGACTCGCCGTAAGGGCGAAACCCTAAGCCGCCGTTACCGCAGCAACGGATATACCCCCAAAACCCCAAGAGCATGGCCGGCCCAAAAGCCGCCACCGCCGAAAACCAAATGACCCACAATAAAAAAGCCCGCCGATGATCACTCATCCGCGGGCCTTTCATTTCCGGCTAAAGCTTAAATCGCGCCACGCTTGCGCAGCAGATCCAACACCTGCTTGACGCTCTCTTCCAACGACAGCGACTGCGTGTCGATCACCAGATCAGCATTCAGCGGCACGTCATACGGAAAGGACTCACCCGGAATATTATCGCCACCCGCAGCATACAAGCCCTGCGGATCACGCTCGGCACACACCGCCGGCGAAGCCTGCACATAAACCGTGAGCAGACGCTCCTTGCCGATCAGATCCTTGGCCTGCTCGCGACCCTCCGCGCTCGGCGCAACAAACGCCGCCAGGGTCAACAGACCCGCCTCGTTGAACTGACGCGCGACATGCGCAGCACGCCGCCAGTTCTCGGTACGACCGGCACGATCCTGCGGCAGCCCTTTGTTCAAGTCGTGACGCAGATTCTGACCATCGAGCACAAACACCGCACGGCCCATGTCGAACAGCTTGCGCTCGACCGCGTAGGCCAGCGTGCTCTTGCCCGCGCCCGACAGGCCGCTGAACAGCACGGTCGCTGGCTGCTGGCCGAAACGCTGGGAACGTTCCTCAGTGGCAACGTGAGCCAGTTTGCCGTGGTGCGAGGCAGTCCCATGAGCCACTGGCTGAGCGACGATCATGCCGGCGCCGACGGTGCCGTTGGTCAAACGGTCGATGACGATGAACGCGCCGGTGGTGCGGTTGCTGTCGTAACCGTCGAGGGCGATCGGCGCGTCGAGCGCGATCTTCACCTTGCCGATTTCGTTGAGCTGCAACGCGCTCGCCGGGCCTTCTTCGAGGGTGTTCACGTCGACCTTGTTGACGATGCTGGCAATCGAGCCCGGCACGTAACTGGTGGCGCGCTTGATGTCGTATTTCTTGCCCGGCAGCATCGGCTCTTCAGCCATCCACACCAGCATCGCTTCGAAGCTGTCGGTGACCGGCGGCACGTTGTCGGCATGCACCAGCAGGTCGCCACGGGAGATGTCGATTTCGTCTTCCATGGTCAGCGTCACCGCTTGACCCGGGCCGGCCTGCTCCAGCTCACCTTCGAAGGTGACGATGGATTTGACGCGGCTGCTCTTGCCCGACGGCAGAACCACCACTTCGTCGCCCTTGTGCACGATGCCGCTGGCGAGGGTGCCAGCGAAACCGCGGAAGTTCAGGTTCGGACGGTTGACGTACTGCACCGGGAAACGCAAATCGGTGAAGTTGCGGTCACCCGCCACTTCCACGGTCTCGAGGATTTCCATCAGCGACTGGCCTTTGTACCAAGGCGAGCGCTCGGACTTGTTCACCACGTTGTCGCCCTTGAGGGCAGACATCGGCACGAAGTGCATGCTGGTAGGCTTCATCTTCAAGCCTTCGGCGAACTTCAGGTAGTCGGCCTTGATCGACTCGAACACGCCTTCATCGAAGTCTTTCAGGTCCATCTTGTTGATGGCGACGACGATGTGCTTGATGCCCAGCAACGAGGCAATGAAGCTGTGGCGACGGGTCTGGGTCTGCACGCCGTAACGGGCGTCGACCAGGATGATCGCCAGATCACAGGTGGAGGCACCGGTGGCCATGTTGCGGGTGTACTGCTCATGGCCAGGGGTGTCGGCGATGATGAATTTGCGTTTGGCGGTGGAGAAATAGCGGTAGGCGACATCGATGGTGATGCCCTGCTCACGCTCGGCCTGCAGGCCGTCGACCAGCAACGCCAGGTCGATGTCGTCACCGGTGGTGCCGACTTTCTTCGAATCACGGGTGATCGCTTCCAGGTGATCTTCGTAGATCATCTTGGAGTCGTGCAGCAGGCGCCCGATCAGGGTGCTCTTGCCGTCATCGACGTTACCGCAGGTCAAAAAGCGCAGCAGCTCTTTACGTTCGTGCTGGCCCAGGTAGGCGAGGATGTCCTCGCTGATCAAATCAGATGCGTGCGACATGACAACCCCTTAGAAATAACCCTGACGTTTCTTGTCTTCCATCGAGCCTGCGCCATCGTGGTCGATGACCCGGCCCTGGCGCTCGGAAGTTCGCGTCAGGAGCATTTCCTGAATGATGTCCGTGAGGGTTTCAGCCTCGGACTCCACCGCGCCCGTCAACGGGTAGCAGCCAAGGGTACGGAAACGCACTTTCTTTTTGACGATGCGTGCCTTGTCCTCGTCAGACAGGTGTTCGAGGATACGGTCGTCGTCGATCATGATCAGCGTGCCGTTCTTCTCGATCACTTCGCGCTCGGCGGCGAAGTACAGCGGCACGATCGGGATGCCTTCGAGGTAGATGTACTGCCAGATGTCCAGTTCGGTCCAGTTCGACAACGGGAACACCCGAATGGATTCGCCCTTGTTGACCTTGCCGTTGTAGACGTTCCACAGCTCAGGGCGCTGGTTTTTCGGGTCCCAGCGGTGCTTGCTGTCGCGGAACGAGTACACGCGCTCTTTGGCACGGGACTTCTCTTCATCGCGACGGGCGCCGCCGAACGCGGCGTCGAAACCATGCTTGTCGAGTGCCTGTTTCAGGCCCTCGGTCTTCATGATGTCGGTGTGTTTGGCGCTGCCGTGGGTGAACGGGTTGATGTTCTGCGCCACGCCATCGGGGTTGATGTGGGTGATCAGGTCCAGGCCCAGCTCTTCGACCATCTTGTCGCGGAACTTGTACATCTCCTGGAATTTCCAGCGAGTGTCGACGTGCATCACCGGAAACGGCAGTTTGCCCGGGAAGAACGCCTTGCGTGCCAGATGCAGCATCACGGCGGAGTCTTTACCGATGGAGTACAGCATCACCGGGTTGTCGAACTCGGCGGCCACCTCGCGGATGATGTGGATGCTTTCCGCCTCCAGCTGTTTCAGATGCGTCAGTTTGTCGACCATGGCTACTCACGAAAGCTTTCTTATGAACGGCCAGCGGGCCGTGTTCGAGCGGGGAATCCTAGCACAGCGACCTCTTCTAATCAGGACGCCTACTAGATCGAAAGGGCATATGAATATGCCTGCCGGTTCGGCCGAGCAGTTCCCTTGTGGGAGCGAGCCTGCTCGCGAAAGCGGTATGCCAGACACCTTTGTATTGAAAGTCTGACGCCTTCGCGAGCAGGCTCGCTCCCACAGGTATTTGTGGTGGATTCAGATAGGGTTCGGACAATCGATGAAGATGTGTTCGAGGGCGAAGCGCTTCGCCAGATAGTCACCCAACGCCTGCACGCCATAGCGCTCGGTGGCGTGGTGACCGGCGGCGATGAAGCTGATGTCGTTTTCCCGCGCGCTGTGGAAGGTCTGCTCGGAGGCTTCACCGCTGAGAAACAGATCGACACCCGCCGCCACGCCCTGATCGATATAGCCCTGCCCGCCACCAGTGCACCAGCCAACTCGACGAATCATCCCACTGCCCTCGACCAGCAGCGGCTCGCGGCCCATGACGTCTTTAACCTTGCGGGCGAAATCCCTTGGGGTCATTGGCTCGCTCAACGACCCGACCAGTCCGACAATTTTGAGGTTGTCCGGATCCAGTGGCCCTTCAACGGTAATGTCCAGCTGACGCGCCAGTTGCACGTTGTTGCCGACCTCCGGATGCAGGTCCAATGGCAAGTGGTAGGCGAGCAGACTGATGTCGTGCTTGAGTAAAGTCTTCAAGCGCCGCTGCTTCATGCCGGTGATGCACGGGTTCTCGCCTTTCCAGAAATAACCGTGATGCACCAGCACCAGATCCGCTTCGGCTTCCACCGCAGCATCGAGCAAGGCCTGACTGGCGGTGACGCCACTGACGATGCGCATCACTTGCGGACGGCCTTCGACCTGCAGGCCGTTCGGGCAATAATCAGCGATTTTTGCACTGCCAAGGTAACGGTCGGCTTCTTCGACGAGGGTGCTGAGGGCGACGGCCATGAAAGACTCCTGAAAATCCCGTTCAGAGGCGCGCGCGGCCTCGTATAATGCGCGACATTATGGGCGGTCTGACCCCGCCTGCAACTTTTCCAGGACGTGCTTAATGCTCAAGGCGCTGCGTTTTTTCGGCTGGCCGCTGTTGGCCGGTGTGCTTATCGCTCTGTTGATTATTCAGCGTTACCCGCAGTGGGTCGGGCTGCCGAGCCTCGACGTCAACCTGCAACAGGCTCCGCAGACCACCAGCGTGCAGCAGGGACCGGTGTCCTATGCCGACGCAGTGACCATCGCCGCACCCTCGGTAGTCAACCTTTACACCACCAAGGTCATCAACAAACCGGCGCACCCGCTGTTTGAAGACCCGCAGTTCCGGCGTTTTTTCGGTGACAACTCGCCGAAGCAGAAACGCATGGAATCGAGCCTCGGTTCCGGGGTGATCATGAGCCCGGAAGGCTACATTCTGACCAACAACCACGTGACCACCGGCGCCGACCAGATCGTGGTGGCACTCAAGGACGGTCGCGAAACCCTCGCCCGGGTGATCGGCAGCGATCCGGAAACCGACCTCGCGGTGCTGAAGATCGACCTGAAAAACCTGCCGGCGATCACCGTCGGCCGCTCCGACAGCATCCGCATCGGCGATGTCGCGCTGGCCATCGGCAACCCGTTCGGCGTCGGCCAGACCGTGACCATGGGCATCATCAGCGCCACCGGGCGTAACCAGTTGGGCCTGAACAACTACGAAGACTTCATCCAGACCGACGCGGCGATCAACCCGGGCAACTCCGGCGGCGCGCTGGTCGATGCCAACGGCAACCTCACCGGCATCAATACGGCGATCTTCTCCAAGTCCGGCGGCTCGCAGGGCATCGGTTTTGCAATCCCGGTGAAACTGGCGATGGAAGTAATGAAATCGATCATCGAGCACGGTCAGGTGATTCGTGGCTGGCTCGGTATTGAAGTGCAGCCGCTGACCCAGGAACTGGCCGAGTCGTTTGGCCTGTCCGGGCGTCCGGGGATTGTCGTGGCGGGGATCTTCCGCGATGGCCCGGCACAGAAGGCCGGCCTGCAACTGGGTGACGTGATTCTGAGTATCGACGGCGAACCGGCCGGTGATGGCCGCAAGTCCATGAACCAGGTGGCGCGGATCAAGCCGACTGACAAAGTGACCATTCAGGTCATGCGCAACGGCAAAGAACTGAAGCTCACCGCTGAAATCGGCCTGCGTCCGCCGCCTGCACCGGTGAAAGAACAAGAGTAAAACTTTATTCGCGCCGAGTGCGCGAATGAAAGACACTCTCAACAGGCATGTTATATTGTTTCAATTTAACGATTGGAACAACATAACATGTCGTCTCGAAAAAAGGCTTCGCTGCTTGGCCTGACCCTGGGCCTGCTGGGCGATCCGGTATTCGCCGAAGATCCGCAACCCCTCGAACTCGACGCCATCAGCGTCACTTCCGATTACGAGTCCGCCAGCGGGCCGGTCAGCGGCTACCGCGCGACGCGCTCCGCCAGCGCAACCAAAACCGACACCGCCATCCGCGACATTCCCCAAACGATCAGCGTAGTGCCCGCCAGCGTGCTCAAAGATCTGGGCAGCACCAGTGTCGAACGCGCACTGGATTTTGCCGGCGGCGTGTCGAAGCAGAACAATTTTGGCGGCCTGACGCTGTACGAATACAGCGTACGCGGCTTCATCACCTCGGAGTTCTACAAGGACGGTTTCAGCGCCAATCGCGGCTATCCGAGCACGCCGGACGCGGCCAATGTCGAGCGCATCGAAGTCCTCAAAGGTCCGGCCGCGAGCCTGTATGGCCGTGGCGATCCTGGCGGCACGGTGAACATCGTCACCAAAAAGCCGCAGCCCGAAGCGTTCACCACCCTGCAGACCAGCGCTGGCAGCTGGGATCGTTATCGCACGGCACTGGACGTCAATACGCCGCTCGACGAGCAGGGGGACGTGCTCTCGCGGATCAACCTCGCGGTCGAAGACAACCACAGCTTCCGTGATCACGTCGACAGCCAGCGGGTCTTCGTCGCACCTTCGATCAGTTGGCAACTGAGCCCGGACACTTCGTTGTTGGTGGAAAGCGAAATCGTCCGGCACAACTCCACGTTCGACCGAGGAATCGTCGCGCCGAACAACAAATGGAGCGGCGTTTCGCGCTCGACCTTCCTCGGCGAACCGAACGACGGCAACATCGACAACCACAACAACCTGCTCCAGGCCACCCTCGAACATCACCTCAACGACAGCTGGAAACTGCGTCTGGCCAGCCACTACAAGGAAGGCAAACTGTGGGGCGACGCGTCTGAAAGTCGTGCGCTGAACGCCGATGGTCACACGGTCAACCGACGCTACCGCGAACGGGACACTAACTGGCACGACAGCATCACCCAATTGGAGCTGCGCGGTCTGTTCGACCTCGGCCCATGGCAGCACGAACTGCTGATCGGCACCGAATACGAGAACTTCCGCAAGAACGAACGCGTCACTACCATCGCTGGCGGTCCCTACGCCATCGACATCTACAAGCCGATCTACGGCCAACCGAAACCCAACGGCCCACGCTCGGGTACTGACTTCTTCGAACACGTCGAAAGCCACGCACTGAACCTGCAGGATCAAATCATCTTCACCGACAAACTGCGCGGGATGATCGGCGCACGCTTCGAACACTTTGATCAACGCATCGACGATCACACCCGCGATGCCAAAAGCCAGCAGACTCACGACGCCCTCACCCAACGCGCCGGCCTGCTCTATCAGTTGACGCCGAACACCGGCCTGTTCGCCAACACCTCGACCTCGTTCAAACCGAATAACGGCCTCGACGCCTCCGGCAAATCCTTCGATCCCGAAGAAGGTGTCGGCTACGAAATCGGGATCAAGAACGAACTGTTCGACGAGCGCCTGAGCAGCACCCTCGCCTTCTTCCACATCGATAAGGAAAACGTCCTCGCCCTCGATCCGAACACCGATACCAGCCGCGCGATGGGCAAGGCGCGCAGTCGCGGTTTCGACTGGCAAGTGACCGGGCAAGTGACCGATGCCGTGCGGGTGATGGGTGCCTTCGCTTACATCGACGCTGAAGTGACCAAGGGCGACGCGGCAATCCCGACCGGCAGCCGCATCCTTGGCGTGGCCAAGCGCAGTGGCAGCCTGCTCGGTGTGTACGAATTTCAGGACGGCCATTTGCGCGGCTCGGACGTCGGCGCGGCGTTCACCTATGTCGGCGATCGCTCCGGTGAAGCCGGCGGTGATTTTGAAATGCCGGCCTATCACACCGTCGATCTGCTGGCCCATTACAAGGCCAGCGACAACGTCACGGTTGGCCTGAACCTGAACAATCTCTTCGACGAAAAATATTACGAGCGCTCCTACAGCAATTATTGGGTCAACCCCGGCGAGCCGCGCAATTTCACCGTCAGCCTGACACTCAACCTGTAAAAGGACGTCACTATGCAATGCCGCAAAACCCTGCTGATCATCGCCGCCCTGTTCGCCACTCAGGCCTCGGCCCACGGCCTGTGGACCGAACAACGGCGCGGCAACATCGAAGTGATCTACGGCCACGGCGCCGAGGACAATGCCTTCAAGGCGCAGAAAATCAGCGGCGCCTGGGCCTATGACACAAGCGGCAAAATGATCCCGGTGAGCGTCGAACGCCTGTCCGATCACGCGCGCCTGAAGCCGCTAAAAACACCGGCGGTCATGGCCGTCGCACTGAATAACGGCATGTGGTCGCAAACCGCCGACAGAAAATGGATCAACGAAGGCCGCAGCAAAGTGCCGGGTGCTGTCGAAGCCACCGAGACGTTCAAGTACAGCCTGGCGATTTATCAGCCGGGAGCAAAGTTGCCCAGGCTTGAGCAGATCAAGTTGCTGATTTTGCCGGAGGTCGACCCGCTGGCCGTCGGCCCGGGCAAATCACTGCCGGTACGGGTGCTGCTCGATGGCAAACCGGCAGCGGGCGTGAAGCTGATTGGCGACTATCGCAATGCACCGAACACCCTGAGCACTGAAACGGACAAGGACGGTCGTGCGCAAGTGCTGGTGCGTAATGAAGGGTTGAATGTGATTGCGGCGCAGGTGGAAGTGCCGGTGAAGGACAGCGCGGATGTGAACAGTCGCGGGCTGTTCAGTTCGCTGACGTTCCTTGGCGAACCGCATCACGAATAACCAACACAAAACCAATGTGGGAGCGAGCCTGCTCGCGAAGGGGGCAAAACATTCAGCAAGGATGTTGAATGAAAAACCGCTTTCGCGAGCAGGCTCGCTCCCACAGGTTCAGCGGCGGGTCAGAGGTTGCCGAGACCGTCGATCAGCGCCTGATTCTGCTCCGGCGTACCGATCGAAATCCGCAGGAACTGGGCAATCCGCTCCTGCTTGAAGTGACGCACGATCACACCCTGCTCGCGCAGTTTGGCTGCCAGCCCTGCTGCATCGTGTTGCGGGTGACGGGCGAAGATGAAGTTCGCCGCCGAAGGCAGCACTTCAAAGCCTTTGGCCTGCAATTGCGCGATCACCCATTCACGGCTCTCGATCACCAGACGGCAGGTCTTGTCGAAATACTCGCGATCCTCGAACGCTGCCGCCGCCCCGACAATCGCCAGGCGATCCAGCGGATAGGAGTTGAAGCTGTTCTTGATCCGCTCCAGCGCTTCGATCAGATCCGGATGACCCACCGCCAGACCAACGCGCAGGCCGGCCAGCGAGCGCGACTTGGACAGGGTCTGGGTCACCAGCAGGTTCGGATAACGATCCACCAGGCTGATCGCGGTTTCGCCACCGAAGTCGATGTACGCCTCATCCACGACCACTACCGAATCCGGGCTGGCCTTGAGGATCTGCTCGACCGCCTCCAGCGCCAACAGGCAACCGGTCGGTGCGTTCGGATTGGGGAAAATGATCCCGCCGTTCGGTTTGGCGTAGTCCGCCGGGTTGATCTGGAACTGCGCGTCCAGCGGCACGGCATCGAACTGGATGCCGTACAGACCGCAATACACCGGATAGAAGCTGTAGCTGATGTCCGGGAACAGCAGCGGCTGCTCGTGTTGCAGCAGACCGTGAAAGATGTGCGCGAGCACTTCGTCCGAACCGTTGCCGAGAAACACTTGATTGCTCTGCACGCCGTAGTAGTTAGCGACGGCGTTTTTCAGCAGATCGCTGTTCGGGTCCGGGTACAGGCGCAGGTTGTCGTTGAGTTCGGTCTGCATCGCCGCCAGGGCTTTTGGCGACGGGCCGTAGGGGTTTTCGTTGGTGTTGAGCTTGACCAGTTTGGTCAGCTTTGGCTGCTCGCCCGGCACATACGGCACCAGATCCTTGACGAACGGGCTCCAGAATTTACTCATGATCAGTTCCCCTTCTGCTCAGCTTTGATGCGGTATTCGGCGCTGCGTGCGTGCGCACTCAGGGATTCGCCACGGGCCAGCACCGAAGCGGTCTTGCCCAGCTCGGAAGCACCGGCCTCGGAGCAGAAGATGATCGACGAACGTTTCTGGAAGTCGTACACACCCAGCGGCGAGGAGAAACGCGCAGTGCCGGACGTTGGCAGCACGTGGTTCGGGCCGGCGCAATAATCACCCAGCGCTTCTGAGGTGTGGCGGCCCATGAAGATCGCGCCGGCGTGACGGATCTGCGGCAGCCAGGCTTGCGGATCAGCGACCGACAGCTCCAGGTGTTCCGGGGCGATGCGGTTGGCGACTTCGATGGCTTGCGCCATGTCGCGCACATGAATCAGTGCACCGCGACCATTGATCGAGGTTTCGATAATGGTTGCGCGGTCCATGGTCGGCAGCAGTTTGTCGATGCTCGCAGCGACCTTGTCGAGGAATTCGGCGTCCGGGCTGACTAGAATTGCCTGCGCGTCTTCGTCGTGCTCGGCCTGGGAGAACAGATCCATGGCGATCCAGTCCGGATCGGTCTGGCCGTCGCACACCACAAGGATTTCCGACGGGCCGGCGATCATGTCGATGCCGACCTGACCGAACACGTGACGCTTGGCGGTGGCCACATAGATGTTACCCGGGCCGACGACCTTGTCCACCTGTGGCACGCTTTCGGTGCCGTAAGCCAGCGCGGCAACCGCTTGTGCGCCGCCGATGGTGAACACCCGGTCAACGCCGGCAATGCACGCCGCCGCCAGCACCAGTTCATTGAGCTCACCGCGCGGGGTCGGCACGACCATGACCACTTCGGTCACGCCGGCGACCTTGGCCGGAATCGCGTTCATCAACACCGACGATGGATACGACGCCTTGCCGCCCGGCACATACAGACCGGCCCGATCCAGCGGTGTGACCTTCTGCCCGAGTACGGTGCCGTCGGCCTCGGTATAGCTCCAGGAATCCTGTTTCTGTTTTTCGTGGTAGCTGCGCACCCGCGCCGCGGCTTTTTCCAGCGCTTCGCGCTGTGCCACGGTGATGCGGGTCAGCGCCAGTTCCAGACGCTCGCGCGGCAGAATCAGGTCAGCCATCGACGCCACTTCGAGGCCGTCGAACTTCTGGGTGAATTCGACCAGCGCCGCGTCACCGCGCTCGCGCACCGCCTTGATGATGTCCAGCACGCGCTGATTGACCGAGTCGTCAGACACACTTTCCCAGCTCAGCAGATGATCCAGATGATGCGCGAAATCCGGGTCAGCAGCGTTGAGTCGGCGAATTGCAGTCGGTGCGGTCATAGCGAGAGCCTCATAGGAATGGCGAAAAACTCAGGCGCCCGAAACTATCATTCGATCCGCTTGGGCACCTGAGAATTCTGGCTATGAGGCGGATAGACGGCGCGACCAGGGGTCGCGCAGGTACATCAGCCGCGGTGTCGCGATTCCACTGCGTTGCGCAGGGTATCGATCAACGCCTGGATTCGGGCGTGTTGCATCTTCATCGAAGCCTTGTTGACCACCAGGCGCGAGCTGATCGTGGCGATCAGTTCCTGAGGTTCCAGGCCGTTGGCGCGCAGGGTGTTGCCGGTGTCGACCACGTCGATGATCTTGTCGGCCAGACCGATCAGCGGCGCCAGCTCCATCGAGCCGTAGAGCTTGATGATGTCGACCTGACGACCCTGTTCGGCGTAGTAACGCTTGGCAACGTTGACGAATTTGGTCGCCACGCGCAGACGGCCCTTGGGCTCGGCCGCGCCGATCTTGCCGGCGGTCATCAGCTTGCACTGGGCAATCTGCAGATCCAGCGGCTCGTACAGGCCCTGGCCGGTGTATTCCATCAACACGTCTTTACCGGCGACGCCGAGGTCGGCCGCGCCATGCTCGACATAGGTCGGCACGTCGGTGGCACGCACGATCAACAGACGTACGTCATCCTGAGTGGTGGGGATGATCAGCTTGCGGCTCTTGTCCGGATTCTCGGTCGGCACGATGCCGGCTTCAGCGAGAAGCGGCAGGGTGTCGTCAAGGATGCGGCCCTTGGACAGTGCGATGGTCAACATGGGAAACGTCAGTCCTTATCAAGGTACTCATGCCCGGTCGCAATCGGCGCCGGACACACATCGAGCCGGATACCGGCTCGACTCGAAACAAATTCAGTGGACACGTCCCTGTGTCCGCATGCAGCAATCAGCCCGGAACGCGACGGATCTTGGCGCCCAGCATCTGCAGTTTTTCTTCGATGCACTCGTAACCACGGTCTATGTGGTAGATGCGATCGATCAGGGTGTCGCCTTCGGCCACCAGTGCCGAGATCACCAGGCTGGCCGAAGCACGCAGGTCGGTGGCCATCACTGGCGCGCCCTTCAGGACTTCAGTACCGGTGACGATCGCGGTGTTGCCTTCGACCTGGATCCTGGCGCCCATGCGGTGCAGTTCGTACACGTGCATGAAACGGTTTTCGAAGATCGTCTCGATCACTGCACCGGTGCCTTCGGCAATGGCGTTGAGCGAGATGAACTGCGCCTGCATGTCGGTCGGGAACGCCGGGTACGGCGCGGTACGCACGTTGACCGCTTTCGGGCGCTTGCCGTGCATGTTCAGCTCGATCCAGTCTTCACCGCAGGTGATTTCCGCACCGGACTCACGGAGCTTTTCCAGGACCGCTTCAAGAATGGTCGGATCAGTGTCCTTGACCTTCACGCGGCCACCGGTGACCGCAGCGGCCACCAGGTAGGTGCCGGTTTCGATACGGTCAGGCATGACTTTGTAGAAGCACGAACCCAGACGCTCGACGCCATCGATGGTGATGGTGTCGGTACCGGCGCCGGATACCTTGGCGCCCATGGCGTTGAGGAAGTTCGCCAGGTCAACCACTTCAGGCTCACGCGCAGCGTTCTGCAGCACGCTGCGACCCTTGGCCAGGGCGGCTGCCATCATGATGTTTTCGGTACCGGTCACGCTGACGGTATCGAAGAAGAAGTGCGCACCGCGCAGACCGCCTTCAGGCGCCTTGGCCTTGATGTAGCCGCCTTCGACGTCGATCACCGCGCCCATGGCTTCGAGGCCACGAATGTGCAAGTCAACCGGACGCGAACCGATGGCGCAACCGCCAGGCAGGGCGACTTCGGCTTCACCGAAACGCGCAACCATCGGGCCCAGTACCAGGATCGAGGCACGCATGGTTTTCACCAGTTCGTACGGCGCGATCAGGGTCTTGATGGTGCGTGGGTCGATTTCGACGCTGAGTTTCTCGTCGATCACCGGCTCGATGCCCATGCGACCGAACAGCTCGATCATGGTGGTGATGTCGTGCAGGTGCGGCAGGTTGCCAACGGTCACCGGGCCATCGCACAGCAGGGTGGCAGCCAGAATCGGCAGGGCGGAGTTCTTCGCCCCGGAGATACGGATTTCGCCATCAAGACGAACGCCACCGGTAATAATCAATTTATCCATAAGAATCTCGACGCCCTAGGGCTCAGGTGCGCTCGGCCCAGGCCGCGCTGCTGAAAAATTTCATAGTGACCGCGTGGATGCTGCCATCGGCGATCCAAGGGTTCAAATGGGCATAGATGCTTTGCTGACGCTTGACCGGGCTCAACGCCGCCAGTTCATCACTAATCACGTTCAGCTGGAAGTTGCAGCCTTCGCCTTCAACTTCCACCTGCGTTCCTGGCAGCTTTCCTTCAAGGAAGCTCTTCACTTCTACGGCCTGCATGCTCAACCTCAATCGGCGCCCTGTGCGCACGGGTCGGACATCATACAAAAAAGCCCCGCGCCTGCGAACCCCGCATTGGCAGGACTCTGACGGGGGGCTTGTTTATCGATGCGGGTTCAGGGGTGCGCGAGCAACTCGGTCAGTTCACTGACCTGAGCGATTTCGCGCATGTCTTCCGGCATCGCACGGATGCTGACGGCCTTGCCGGCCGCCTGGGCATCGCGCATGAAGCACAGCAGCAAGGACAAGCCGACGCTGCTGGACTTCTTCACTGCCGAGCAATCGATGACCAGCGATGCCGCCTTGCTGGACTTGATCAGCGCCTGGCCTTCCTTGCGCAGGTCGGGACCTGTGCGATAGTCCAGCACTCCGCTGAGCAATAGCTCGTCGACATCACTCATACGAACTGCCGCCTCATTCATTGCGCTGGCTTCTCGGCAGCTTTCTCGGTGGTTTCCTTGGCCTTGGCCACTTCGCCAGCCCAATTGTTGATGGTCTTGTCCAGATCGTTGCCATTGCGCTGCATCGCGTCGGCGAACTGATCACGGAACAGCTTGCCGATGTTGATGCCGTTGATGATCACATTGCGCAGTTTCCACTCGCCATTGATCTTCTCCAGCGTGTACTGCACAGGGTAGATCGCGCCGTTGTTGCCCTTGACGGTCATGCCGACGCTGGTGCGATCGCCGGACTCATCCTTGGCCGGATCAACCGTGATGCCCTGGTTGTTGTATTCGAGCAAGGCATTGCCATAGAACTGGAACAGGCCGCGCTTGAAGTTTTCCTGGAAGGTCTGCATCTGCGCCGGCGTGGCCTTGCGCGAATACTTGACCGTCATGATGCTCTTGGAAATGCCTTCGGCATCCACCACAGGTCCGACGATGGTGTTCAGCGCCGTGTAGAAGTCCTGCGGATCCTTCTTGTACTTCTCTTTATTGGCCGACAGGTCGGCCAGCATCCGGTTCGTGGTGTCCTGAATCAGGTCGTGCGCCGACTGTCCGGGCGCAGCGCTAGCCAGCATCGGCAGTGCCGCAAGCAACACCAACAGGCCACGTCGCAAGGTAGAGATCATTCAAAAGCTCCTCATTTGGCGTCTTTGCTAACGGTATTGAGCAGGAATTTACCGATCAGGTCTTCCAGTACCAGAGACGACTGGGTGTCGTGGATGGTTCCACCATCCTTCAGACGGGTGTCTTCGCCGCCCACGCTGATACCGATGTACTTCTCGCCCAACAGGCCAGCGGTCAGGATAGACGCTGTGGAGTCGGTCGGCAGGTTGTCGACCTTTTTATCCACTTGCAGGGTTACCCGACCGGTGAAGCTGTCGCGATCCAGATCGATGGCCGTGACCTTGCCGATGGTTACGCCAGCCATGGTCACTTTGGCTCTGACCGTCAAACCGGCGATATTGTCGAAGTAGGCATACAGTTTATAGGTGTCGGTGGTCGAAGTCGGAGACAGGCCACTGACCCGCAGAGCCAGTAGCAACAAAGCCAGGATCCCTGCCAGCAGGAACAGGCCGACACCGATTTCCAGGGTGCGGTTTTGCATCAGAAATCTCCAAACATCAAAGCGGTCAGAATAAAGTCCAGGCCCAGTACCGCCAGCGAGGCGAATACCACGGTCTTGGTGGTGGCGCGACTGATGCCCTCGGAAGTGGGCTCACAGTCATAGCCTTGGAATACGGCGATCCAGGTCACGACGAAGGCGAAAACGACACTTTTGATGACGCCGTTGAGCACATCGCTGGTGAAGTTCACGCTGTTCTGCATGTTCGCCCAGTAGGAGCCTTCATACACGCCAAGCCAGTCGACAGCCACCCACGAACCGCCCCAGATTCCCACCACGCTGAAAATCATCGCCAGCACCGGCAGGGAAATGAAACCGGCCCACAGACGCGGGGCAATAATGTATTTGAGCGGATCGACACCGATCATTTCCAGGCTGGAAAGCTGTTCGGTGGACTTCATGTTGCCAATTTCTGCGGTCAGCGCCGAACCGGCACGCCCGGCAAACAGCAACGCCGTCACGACTGGCCCCAGTTCACGCAGCAACGTCAGGGCCACCATCTGCCCTACCGCCTGCTCCGAACCGTAGCTCGACAGAATACTGAAGCCCTGCAGCGCCAGCACCATGCCGATGAAGATCCCTGACACGACGATGATCACCAGCGACATCACGCCGACCGAATGCAACTGCTTGACCAGCAGGCCGAAACCGCCGCTGATACCGCCACGACCGAGCAGGGCGTGAAACAGGAACAGGGTCGCGCGGCCAAACACCGCGACGGCGTCGATCGCCGCCTCGCCGAAGCGGCGTACGCGTTCTATTAATGAAATTCTGCGCATCAGCGCTTCCCCAGAAGATCTGCGCGGTAATCCGTCGCTGGAAAATGGTACGGCACCGGGCCATCGGGATTGCCGGTCATGAACTGGCGAATACGCGGCTCCTCCGAATTCATCAATTCGTCCGGCGTGCCCTGCCCCAGCACCTGACCATCACCCACTACATAGATGTAGTCAGCGATGCTCGCGGTTTCGGCCAGATCGTGGGAGACCACGATGCTGGTGATCCCCAGCGCATCGTTGAGCAGACGGATCAGGCGTACCAGCACGCCCATGGCGATCGGATCCTGACCGACGAAAGGCTCGTCATACATGAGAATCTGCGGATCGAGCGCAATTGCCCGGGCCAAGGCGACCCGACGCTTCATGCCGCCGGACAGCTCGTCAGGCATCAGTTCGATCGCACCGCGCAAACCGACCGCCTGCAATTTGAGCAGGACGATGTCGCGGATCATTTCATCCGGCAATTGGGTATGAACGCGCAGGGGGAAAGCGACGTTCTCGAAGACATCGAGATCGGTGAACAGCGCGCCGCTTTGAAACAGCACGCCCATGTGCTTGCGCGCATCGAACAGATCACTGCGCGACAGCGTCGGCAGGTTCTGGCCGTTGACCCAGACTTCGCCGCTGGATGGACGCAACTGCGCACCCATCAAGCGCAACAAAGTGGTCTTGCCGCACCCGGAAGGTCCCATGATGCCGGTAACCTTGCCACGCGGGATGCGAATATCGACGTTATTGAAAATGCTGCGCGCACCGCGCTTGAAGGAGACTCCCTTCAGCTCGACCGCGTAGGCGTTATCGGCACTCATCTAAACTCCTTGCGATGCAGCCTCACACTCGGACGCCTGGCTTTCCGCAGAAAGCACATACCTCCCGGGCAGGCCGAACTGGCGGCGAACTATATCACTGCAAACGCCAAGCGCCCAAGGCCCCGCCCCTCCGCGTTCAACGATATGACAGGCCTGATGGCACTTTTTCGGGGTTTTGCTGACGCGGAATGACAAAGCACGACGAACTTGCGTGAGGCTTTTCAACATAACCGCTATAATCGCCGCCTTTTCATCGGGCTATACGATTTCTGACATGAGCCAATCCAGCGACCTGATTCAATCGGCACAACGCACCATCCGCCTCGAAGTGGAAGCCGTACAAGGCTTGTTGCCCCATATCGACGCCGATTTCGTACGCGCTTGCGAGATGATTCTGGCCAGCAAAGGCCGTGTGGTCGTGGTCGGCATGGGCAAATCCGGGCACGTCGGCAACAAGATTGCCGCGACCCTGGCCAGCACCGGCACCCCGGCATTTTTCGTCCACCCGGCCGAAGCCAGCCATGGCGACATGGGCATGATCACCCGCGACGACGTGATCCTCGCCCTCTCCAACTCCGGCTCGACCAACGAAATCGTCACCCTGCTGCCATTGATCAAGCGCCTCGGCATCCAGTTGATCAGTCTCACCGGCAATCCGCAGTCGCCGCTGGCCAAAGCTGCCGAAGTCAATCTCAACGTTCATGTCGAACACGAAGCCTGCCCGCTGAACCTGGCACCGACTTCCTCTACCACCGCCGCGCTGGTCATGGGCGATGCCCTGGCCGTGGCGCTGCTGGAAGCGCGTGGTTTCACCGCCGAAGATTTTGCCTTTTCACACCCGGGCGGCGCTCTGGGTCGACGCCTGCTGCTGAAAGTGGAAAACGTCATGCATGCCGGGCAAGAGCTGCCGCAAGTGCAGCGCGGCACCCTGCTCAAGGACGCGCTCATGGAAATGACCCGCAAGGGTCTGGGCATGACCGCGATCGTTGAAGCCGATGGCAAACTGGCCGGAATCTTCACCGACGGCGATTTGCGCCGCACGCTGGACCGCAGCATCGACATCCGCAGCGCCACCATCGACCAGGTCATGACCGCACACGGCAAGACCGCACGGCCGGAGATGCTCGCCGCCGAAGCCCTGAAAATCATGGAAGACCACCGAATCAACGCACTGGTGGTCGTAGATGAAGAAGATCGCCCGATCGGCGCCTTCAACCTCTCCGATCTGCTGCGTGCAGGAGTGATGTAATGACCACCGATCTGCTGCAACGCGGCAAAGCGATCAAACTGGCGGTGTTCGACGTCGACGGCGTCCTCACCGACGGGCGCCTGTACTTCCTCGAAGACGGCAGCGAATTCAAGACCTTCAACACCCTCGATGGCCAGGGCATCAAGATGCTGATGAATGCCGGTGTCGAGACCGCCATCATCAGTGGCCGCAAGACCCCGGTGGTTGAACGCCGGGCGAAGAACCTCGGCATCCCGCACCTGTTTCAGGGCCGTGAAGACAAATTGGTGGTTCTGGACGGCCTGCTGGCGCAACTGGGCCTAAGCTATGAACAGGTCGCCTACCTGGGTGACGACCTGCCTGACTTGCCGGTGATCCGCCGCGTAGGCCTGGGCATGGCCGTTGCCAATGCTGCCGACTTCGTGCGCGAACACGCCCATGGCGTCACTCGGGCCCGCGGTGGCGAAGGTGCCGCTCGTGAATTCTGCGAATTGATCCTGCGCGCCCAGGGCCGCCTCGATGCGGCCAACGCCGCGTACCTGTGAGCCAAATCATGTTTAGCAAAAAATTTCGCAACTTCCTGCTGTTCGGCTGCATCGCTGCGATGTTTGCGGCGGTCGGCTACTGGAACATCAGTCCGGAACGTTTCCTCGACAAGCCTGTGGCCAAGGTCGAAGACACTGCCATCGACTGGTACGCCACCAATACGCATACCCTGCAATATCTGCCGGACGGCAAAGTGCAGTACGAAATGACGTCGGACAAGGCCGAACACCTGAAAGCGACGGATGTGACTCTGGTTACCAAACCCGACCTCAACATGTATCGCGGCACCGAGTTTCCGTGGCACGTGACCAGCGAGCGAGGCGAAGTGAATCCGGACGGAACGCAGGTAGAATTGATCGACTCGGTACGCATCAAGCGCACCGATGAAAAGAAACGCGACACCCTGATCACCAGCACACGCATGACGGTGTTCCCTCAGCAGCAATATGCGCAGACCGAGCAACCCGTTAGAATCGACGGCGCTGGCGGTGTATCGACCGGCGTGGGAATGAAGGCGTATTTGAAGGAAAGCAGGATACACCTGCAATCGAACGTAAGAGGACAGTATGAGGCTCGTTAAAACCCTCCCTATTTTGCTCAGTCTGGGCGCAGCACTGGGAAGCGTGAGCGCCTGGGCTCTGCCGAACGATCAGCAGCAACCTATCCGCATTCAGGCCGACGACGCCCAGCTGGACGACAAGAACGGCATCGCCACCTATAAAGGTGATGTGATCATCACCCAGGGCTCGATGATCGTTAAGGGCAATACGGTGACCATCACCCGTACTCCGAACGGCGATATCGACGTGGTGACCTCGGTGGGCAACCTTGCCTACTTCGAGCAGTTGCAAACCCAGGGTGACGCCAAGCCTGTTCAGGGCTGGGGCGTGACGATTCAGTACCACGCCGCGCAAAACCGCGTCGTGCTGATCGACAAGGCCAAGGTTGTCGACAAGGACAACAACACCACTCAGGGCGAGAAAATCGTCTATGACACGGTGAAGAAACTGGCCAGTGCCGGTCGCGCTACCGGCAGCAAAGTCACCGAAGCGCGTCCGCGTATCGACATGGTGATCCAGCCGAAGAAGAAAACCGACGAGAAAACCCAGTAATGGCAACTCTGAAAGCTCAACACCTGGCCAAGGCCTATAAAAGCCGCCAGGTTGTGCGCGACGTCAGCCTGTCGATCGACAGCGGCCAGATCGTTGGCCTGCTCGGCCCGAACGGCGCCGGCAAGACCACCTGCTTCTACATGATCGTCGGTCTGGTGCAGGCCGATCAGGGTCGCGTACTGATCGATGATCTGGACGTCAGCCATCAGCCGATGCACGGCCGTGCCAAGGCCGGTATCGGCTATCTGCCGCAAGAAGCGTCGATCTTCCGCAAACTGTCGGTGGCCGATAACATCATGGCCATCCTCGAAACCCGCACGGAACTCGACAAGGCCGGTCGTCGCAAGGAACTGGAAAGCCTGCTGCAGGAATTCCACATCAGCCACATCCGCGACAACCTCGGCATGAGCCTGTCCGGTGGTGAACGCCGCCGGGTGGAAATCGCCCGCGCCCTGGCGACCGCACCGAAATTCATCCTGCTCGACGAACCGTTCGCCGGTGTCGACCCGATTTCGGTCGGCGACATCAAGCAGATCATCCATCACCTCAAGGCCAAGGGCATCGGTGTTCTTATCACCGACCACAACGTGCGTGAGACCCTGGATATCTGCGAAACCGCCTACATCGTCAACGACGGTCAACTGATCGCGGAAGGCGATGCGGCGACCATCCTTGCCAACGATCTGGTGAAGGAAGTGTATCTGGGCCACGAGTTCCGCCTCTAAAGCGCGATCGCATTCGGCCAGCCGTTTGGGCGCTGTAACGTTGAAGCTGATTTTTTATACGCTTTTATTGTTACAGCGCTCTAGGCAAACACGACAGTTTCAGGCATATAATTTGCTTAAGTTTGGCGCTCCGGCGCCCTGTAGTGGATGGCGCATGCGCGCCGGCGAATAAGGTGTTAAGCCCCTGCCATGAAACCATCGCTAGTCTTGAGAATGGGCCAGCAGCTGACGATGACACCGCAGCTGCAACAGGCCATCCGCCTGCTCCAATTGTCGACCCTGGACCTGCAACAGGAAATCCAGGAGGCCCTGGAATCCAATCCGATGCTCGAACGCCAGGAAGAAGGCGACGACTTCGACAATACCGATCCTTTGGCCGACAACGCCGAACAAAAACCCAACACCGACATTCAGGAACCGTCCTATCAGGAAGCCGCCCCGACGGTGGACAATCTGGAAGATGGCGAATGGAACGAGCGCATTCCTAACGAACTGCCAGTCGATACCGCCTGGGAAGACGTCTACCAGACCAGCGCCAGCAGCCTGCCCAGCAGCGATGACGACGAGTGGGACTTCACCACCCGCACGTCCGCCGGCGAAAGCCTGCAAAGCCATCTGCTGTGGCAATTGAACCTGGCGCCGATGTCCGACACCGACCGCCTGATCGCCGTGACCCTGATCGATTGCATCAACAATCAGGGCTACCTCGACGAAACCCTCGAAGAAATTCTCGACGCCTTTGATCCGGAGCTCGACATCGAGCTGGACGAGATCGAAGCCGTTCTGCACCGCATTCAGCAGTTCGAACCGGCCGGTATCGGGGCGCGCAACCTCGGCGAATGCCTGCTGCTGCAACTGCGTCAGCTCCCGGCCAAGACCCCGTGGCTCAACGAAGCCAAACGTCTGGTCAGCGATTACATCGATCTGCTCGGCAGTCGCGACTACAGCCAGTTGATGCGGCGTATGAAGCTCAAGGAAGACGAGTTGCGTCAGGTCATCGAACTGGTGCAAAGCCTCAATCCGCGTCCGGGCTCGCAGATCGAATCGACCGAAGCCGAGTACGTGGTGCCCGACGTCATTGTGCGCAAGGATAACGAACGCTGGCTGGTTGAGCTGAATCAGGAGTCAGTGCCCCGTCTGCGGGTCAACGCGCAGTACGCCGGTTTCGTCCGTCGCGCCGACACCAGCGCCGACAACACCTTCATGCGCAACCAGTTGCAAGAGGCACGCTGGTTCATCAAGAGCCTGCAAAGCCGCAACGAAACCCTGATGAAGGTGGCCACCCAGATCGTCGAGCATCAGCGCGGCTTCCTGGAATACGGCGATGAAGCCATGAAACCGTTGGTCCTGCATGACATCGCCGAGGCGGTCGGCATGCACGAATCGACGATTTCCCGGGTTACCACGCAGAAATTCATGCATACCCCGCGCGGTATTTATGAACTGAAATACTTTTTCTCCAGCCACGTCAGCACCTCCGAAGGCGGTGAATGCTCGTCGACGGCGATCCGCGCGATCATCAAAAAACTGGTTGCGGCGGAAAATCAGAAAAAGCCGTTGAGTGACAGCAAGATCGCTGGTTTACTGGAGGCACAAGGCATTCAGGTGGCTCGCCGCACCGTCGCCAAGTACCGCGAATCCCTCGGGATCGCGCCTTCGAGCGAACGCAAGCGGTTGATGTAAGCCACGTTACAGCGTTCCAGTGGCAGGCTTTTCGGCCTGCCGCTTTATGCACTGGCAACGAAGGAGAAGCTGTATGCAAGTCAACATCAGTGGACACCAAC
This sequence comes from Pseudomonas sp. URIL14HWK12:I6, assembly GCF_000514195.1. Classification (NCBI taxonomy): domain Bacteria; kingdom Pseudomonadati; phylum Pseudomonadota; class Gammaproteobacteria; order Pseudomonadales; family Pseudomonadaceae; genus Pseudomonas; species Pseudomonas sp. URIL14HWK12:I6. The sequence goes on along the minus strand of NZ_AZVL01000002.1, from coordinate 149,446 downwards.
TGGAAGTGACCGAACCTCTGCGCACCTACATCAACGAGAAACTCGAACGATTGGAGCGCCATTTCGACAAGATCACCAACGTGCAAGTCACGATGTGCGTCGAAAAGCTCAAGCAGAAAATCGAAGCCACCTTGCATATACCCGGCAGCGAAGTGGTCGCCAACGCAGAAGATACCGACATGTACGCTGCGATCGACTCACTGACCGACAAGCTGGATCGCCAACTCAAAAAGCATAAGGAAAAGACCCAGAGCCTCCTTCAGGGCGCGACAGGTCGTTAACACTCCCAACCCATGATCCGACTTGAAAGTATCCTGACCCCCGGCCGTTCCCTGGTGAACGTGCCGGGCGGCAGTAAAAAGAAAGCCCTCGAACAGATTGCCAACCTCATCCATAAAGAAGTGCCGGATCTGGCCATGCAGGATGTTTTCGAGAGCCTGGTAGCCCGTGAGAAACTCGGATCCACCGGTTTCGGCAACGGCATCGCCATTCCCCACTGCCGCCTCAAAGGCTGCGAAGCGCCTATCAGCGCGTTGATGCACCTTGATGCCCCCATCGATTTCGATGCCATCGATGGCGCACCGGTCGACCTGCTGTTTGTACTGCTGGTCCCGGAAGCGGCCACCGATGCCCACCTGGAATTACTGCGCCAGATCGCCAGCATGCTCGATCGCAAGGAAGTGCGCGAAAAACTGCGCAGCGCACCGAGCAACGAAGCCTTGTATCAGGTCGTCCTGAGCGAGCAGAACGGTCATTAATCATGCGCTTGATCATCGTCAGCGGCCGCTCCGGCTCGGGTAAAAGTACCGCCCTGAATGTCCTTGAGGACAACGGCTACTACTGCATCGACAACCTGCCGGCCGGTCTGCTGCCGGAGCTCGCCGAACGCGCCCTGATTCACACCGAACTGGCCCAGCCGCTGGTGGCCGTGTCGATCGATGCACGCAATCTGCCGAGCCACCTGTCGCGTTTCCCCGAACTGCTTGAAGAAGTCCGTGCCCGGCACATCCAGTGCGATGTGCTGTATCTGGATGCCGACGAAGAAACCCTGCTCAAGCGCTTCTCGGAAACCCGCCGGCGCCATCCATTGAGCACTGCCAACCGCTCGCTGGCCGAAGCGATCGAAGATGAAACCGCCCTGCTCGGCCCGATCGCCGACCTGGCCGACCTCAAGGTCAACACCACCAATCTGAATCTGTACCAGTTGCGTGACACCATCAAACTGCGCCTGCTGAACCAGCCGGAGCCGGGTACGGCGTTTCTGGTCGAGTCGTTCGGCTTCAAGCGCGGCATGCCGGTGGACGCGGATCTGGTGTTTGATGTGCGCTGCCTGCCCAATCCTTACTGGAAACCGGAACTGCGTGCACAATCGGGTCTCGACGCACCGGTCGCCGAGTACCTGGCTGCACAACCGGAGGTTGAGGAGATGTTTCAAGACATCTACGGCTACCTGTACAAATGGCTGCCGCGTTTTGCCGCGAGCAACCGCGCCTACGTCACCATTGCCATTGGCTGCACCGGCGGGCATCACCGCTCCGTTTACCTGACCGAACGCCTGGGTCAGGCCCTGCAGAAAACCCTGAAGAACGTCCAGGTTCGCCACCGCGACCTCACTTAAAGGATTCACACCGCGATGCCTGCTCGTGAAATCGAAATCATCAACAAATTGGGTCTGCATGCCCGGGCATCGGCCAAATTCGTCGGCGTGGCCGGCAAGTTTCCGGAGACCACGATAAGAGTCGGTCGCACACCCGAGACAGCAGTAGACGGCAAAAGCATCATGGCGATGATGATGCTCGCGGCCGGCAAGGGCACCAAGATCCATTTGAGCACCGAAGGCGAACAGGCTGAGGAGGCCATGGTTGCTTTGGTGGAGCTGATCAACAACTACTTCGATGAAGGGGGCTGACAGCCCAGCACCGAAGATCGCTGCCTTGGCAACAGCTGCCGCAGGCTGCGATCTTTTGATATTCAACCCAACGCCGTATCCATCACCATCATCAGACAAAACCCGATCAGCAAGCCAAGACTGGCCAGCTTGTCATGACCATTGCGGCGCGATTCCGGAATGACTTCGTGCGTCACCACCAGCAACATCGCCCCCGCCGCCAGCGCCAGCCCCAACGGCAATAACAGCTCCGCCAGACTGACCAGCCAGGCACAGAGCAGTGCAAACACCGGTTCGACCAGTCCTGACGCCGCGCCGATCAAGAATGCCTTGACCCGCGACATTCCCGCCCCCGCCAGTACCAGCGCAATCACCAATCCCTCTGGCACATCCTGCAAGGCGATGCCCATCGCCAGACTGTCGGCATCCGGCATGCCCCCGCCAGCGGACACCCCCACCGCCATGCCTTCCGGGATGTTGTGAGCAATGATGGCGAAGACGAACAGCCAGATGCGCGGCGGAATCACCGGGTGCTCGGGGGTACCGACGAGCATTTCCGGTGAGGCGCCGGACAGTTTCAGATCCACCAGATACAGAGCGAACGCACCGAGCATGATGCCGAAGCAGATCAACCCGCTGGCGGCCCACGGTGTCAGGCCCAGACTTTCGGCGGCGGCTATGCCCGGCACGATCAGCGAAAACGCGGTCGCCGCCAACATCACGCCGGCGCCGAAACCCAGTAGCGTATCGCTGAGCCTCTGCGGCATACGCCGGATCACCAGCACCGGCACCGCGCCGAGCGCCGTGCCGAGGGCGCAGATCGCGCCGCCCTGCAATGCGCGTGACAATCGCGGCTGCAGATCCAGCCATTCCAGCCCGTGCACGGCCAGCAGGGTCATGCCCGCCAGCAGCAACAGCGACCCGACCGCGTAACGAAACATGCGCCCACCGCCAATCGCCAGTGTTTCAGTGCCCATAGTCAGCCCTGGATTGTTTTTATAGAAGACTTAAACCAGTGCAGCCTGGTAGCGCACAGCAACTTCCGGCCAGTTGATCACGTTGTAGAACGCGTTGATGTATTCCGGGCGGCGGTTCTGGTAACGCAAGTAGTAGGCGTGTTCCCAAACATCCAGACCGAGAATCGGCGTGTTGCCGTTCATCAACGGGCTGTCCTGATTGCCGCTACTTTCCACGACCAGTTTTTTCTCCGGGGTCACGCTGAGCCAGGCCCAGCCGCTGCCGAAACGGGTCAGTGCGGCTTTGGTGAAGGCTTCCTTGAAGCTGTCGATACCGCCCAGTTGCTCCTCGATCGCCTTGGCCAGCGCGCCGTCAGGCTTGCCGCCACCGTTGGGCACCATGACTTCCCAGAACAACGAATGGTTGGCATGCCCGCCCCCCTGATTGATCACGGCCGCGCGGAGTTTTTCCGGCAACTGCTGAACGCTGGCGACCAGTTTTTCCACCGGCCATTCGGCGTACTCGGTGCCTTCGACGGCGGCATTGAGGTTGTTGATGTAGGTCTGGTGGTGCTTGGTGTAGTGAATCTCCATGGTTTGCGCATCGATGTGCGGTTCCAGGGCGTCGTAGGCGTACGGCAAGGCAGGCAAGGTAAAAGCCATTTCAGTGGACTCCATGATGATGTGAGGCTGACGCGCGGCGTGCGTTGCCGGTGTCCGGGTGCAGCAGGCGCTGGGTGCGCGGGTATTCGCCGTGCTCGCTGATGAAATTCAGCAGTTCGACGTAGGTCTTGCTGCTCTGGCGCAACGCCGCTTCCCGCAGAGCGGGACGCAGGCGCTCGTCCTGCATGGTCTGCAACAGCCGCTGATGAATCGCACAGAGGTACTCGGCGCTCTCCTCCGGCTGATTCAGGCGCAAGTGCAGATCCGCCAGGTTGTGGTGGGAGATGACGCAGGCCGCCACCGCTTCATCGGCATCTGCCCAGCGCTCGAACAATACTTGCGCCAGCGCCAGGGCTTGCAGGTAAGCCTCGCGGGCATCAATCAGCTCGCCCAGCATGAAGCAGCGATTGGCCCGTTCGATCGTGCGTTTCCAGTGCTCCATGGTGAGCCTCCAAAGCGGTTGCGGGGTTTACACGCCGCCGGCGGTGAGTTTCTCGGGGTTGAGCAACTCTTCCAGTTGGCTGCGGGACAGATCGGTATGTTCCAGCGCGACGTCGATCACCGGGCGCCCTTGTCTGTAGGCCTGCTTGGCGATTTCGGCGGCTTTCTGGTAGCCGATGATCGGGTTGAGCGCGGTGACCAGAATCGGGTTGCGCGACAGCGCTTCCTTGAGCCGCGACTCATTGACCTTGAAGCTGGCGATGGCCTTGTCGCCGAGCAGACGACTGGCATTGGCCAGCAGTTCGATGCTGCTCAGCAGGTTCTGGGCGATGATCGGCAGCATCACGTTCAGTTCGAAATTGCCCGACTGGCCGGCGATGGTGATCACCGAGTCGTTGCCGATCACTTGTGCGGCGACCATGGCGGTGGCTTCCGGGATCACCGGATTAACCTTGCCCGGCATGATCGACGAACCCGGTTGCAGGGCTTCCAGCTCGATCTCGCCAAGGCCGGCGAGCGGACCAGAGTTCATCCAGCGCAGGTCATTGGCAATTTTCATCAGCGACACGGCGGTGGCCTTGAGCTGACCAGAGACGGCGACGGCGGTGTCCTGCGAGCCGATCAGGGCGAACAGATCCTTGCCCGGAGTGAATTGCACATTCGTCAGTTGGCTGAGCTGGCGACTGAAACGCTTGGCAAACTCCGGATGCGCGTTGATCCCGGTGCCGACCGCCGTACCGCCCTGCGCCAGCGATTGCAGGCTCGGCAGCAAGTCCTGCAGATGACCGATGTTGGCCTTGAGCTGCTGCGCCCAGCCATTGAGCACCTGACTCATGCGCACCGGCATCGCATCCATCAAGTGCGTGCGGCCGGTTTTGACGTGGTGGTGCACCTGTTCGGCTTTGTTTTCGATGACCTGCACCAAATGCAACAGCGCCGGCAGCAGTTGTTCGTGCAACGCCAGGGCGGCGCTGACGTGGATGGTGGTCGGAATGATGTCGTTGCTGCTCTGGCCGCAGTTGACGTGATCGTTCGGGTTGACCGGCTCGCCGAGCAGGCGGCTGGCGAGGGTCGCGATCACTTCGTTGGCGTTCATGTTGGAGCTGGTGCCGGAGCCGGTCTGGAAGATATCCACCGGGAAATGCTGCATGAAATCGCCTTCGAGCAGGCCTTGCGCGGCATCGCTGATAGCTTTGCCCTGGCCGGCGCTGAGCTGGTTGAGCTCGACGTTGGCCCGCGCGGCGGCGGCTTTGGCGAGGATCAGCGCACGGATGAATTGCGTTGGCATCGGCTTGCCGCTGATCGGGAAGTTATCCACTGCGCGCTGGGTCTGCGCGCCGTAGAGAGCGTCCACCGGCACCTGCAATTCGCCCATGCTGTCGCGCTCAATACGAGTCTTGGTCATCGGTAAATCCTTGGACTAATTCAATGAGAGGAATCGAGGGAAGCAACTCGCAGGTCGCCAGTTGCCAGGTGTAGCGCTGCCAGCGCTGGAGCCGGCAGTTGCACAGCGACAGGCGCTCCATTTCACGCAACGGACGCCAGGCTTGATCGAGACACAGGCTGCGCCAGTGCCACGGCAACGCGATGTCGGTGGCTGTGTCGAGCAGCAGACGGAAGGAGGTTTCAGCGATGGTCCACGGGGAAGTCGCCGTACAGCAGGCCAGATAACGGCCTTCGGCCAGGTAATGTTCGATCAGGCGCGGCTCGTCAGGATCCATCGCGCAACGGATCTGGCGACTCATCCAGCGCCAGCTTTCGAGGTACGGCTGCTCGTGCAAGGCAGAACTCATGATCCGGGGCTCGTTCGGAGATGAGATTTATTATTAGATGATAATGAGAACCAAAACAAGAGCACCTGGTTACACAGACTCCATTGTAGGAGCGAGCCTGCTCGCGAAGGCGTCGTGTCAGTCACCGCTGCAGTAGGCTGCTATCGCTTTCGCGAGCAGGCTCGCTCCCACAAGGTTTTGTGCGGAGCCAAGAAAAAAGGCGCGCCACCCGATGAGGTGGCGCGCCTTTCTTGTCTGACCGCTGGGGCTTAGCTGCCCGCGACAGTCATCCGCTCGATCAGCACCGAACCCGTGCGAATATTGCTACGCAACTCCAGGTCATTACCGACTGCAACGATCTGCTTGAACATGTCGCGCATGTTGCCGGCGATGGTCACTTCCTGCACCGCGAACTGGATTTCGCCGTTCTCGACCCAGAACCCCGCCGCCCCACGCGAATAGTCGCCGGTGACCATGTTCAAGCCATGGCCCATCAACTCGGTAACCAACAGGCCACGGCCCATGCGCTTCAACAGCGCCGCCTGGTCTTCATCACCGTGAGTGACGAACAGGTTGTGCACGCCACCCGCGTTGGCGGTGCTCGGCATGCCGAGTTTGCGCCCGGAGTACGTGCCGAGGATGTACGACACCAACTCGCCCTTCTCGACGAACGGTTTGGCGTAGGTGGCCAGACCATCACCGTCGTAGGACGCACTGCCCATGGCGCGCATCAGGTGCGGACGCTCATCGATGGTCAGCCATTCGGGGAACAGCTTCTGCCCCAGCGTGCCTTCGAGGAACGACGATTTGCGATACAGACTGCCGCCAGACACCGCCGACAGGAAGCTGCCGAACAAGCCGCCCGCCAGCTCGGCGGAAAACAGCACCGGCACTTCGCAGGTGGGTACCGGACGCGCGCCCAGACGGCTCGCGGCACGTTGCGCGGCACGCTGGCCGATGCTCACCGGATCCGCCAGCAAACTGCCCTGACGATTGACGTCATACCAGTAATCGCGCTGCATCTGGCCGTCGGCTTCGGCGATCATCACGCAGCTCAGGCTGTGCCGGGTCGACGCGTAACCGCCGATGAAACCGTGGCTGTTGCCATACACACGGCAGCCCTGATGGGTGCTGAGGGTGGTGCCGTCGGCGTTCTTGATTCGCGCATCGGCGTCGAACGCCGCCGCTTCACAGAGCAACGCCTTCTCGATCGCCTGCTCCGGGGTGATGTCCCATTCGTGGAACAGGTCGAAATCCTGCACATCCCTGGCCATCAGCGCGGCATCGGCGAGGCCCGAGGCTTCGTCTTCAGAGGTATGTTTGGCGATCGCCAGTGCAGCGGCAACAGTTTCACGAATCGCGTCCGGCCCGGTGGCGGACGTGCTGGCCGAGCCTTTGCGCTGGCCGACGTACAGGGTGATGCCAAAGCCCTGGTCGCGATTGAATTCGACCGTCTCGACCTCACGCTGGCGCACCGACGTCGACAAACCCTGCTCCAGCGACACCGCGACTTCGCAGGCACTGGCGCCCTGACGCTTGGCTTCGGCGATGATCTGCTCGACCTGTTCCTGCAGTGCCGGCAATGCTTGCGGGCCGACGCTTTGAACTGCACTCATGCTCATCTCCACTCAAATTCTGCTTTCGGCTGGGGTCATCGAGCGACCGGGCCGGACAAGCGGCCCCCGACTGGTTATCATGGCGGCGTTTCTTTGCGGACTGCCACCATGGTTGATTCTTACGACGACTCCCTCGATACGGGAGAAAAAAGCAAATCACAGGTCAAACGCGAGCTGCATGCTCTGGTTGACCTTGGCGAGCGCCTTACAACACTCAAGCCCGACTTGCAGGCAAAACTGCCATTGACCGACGCCTTGCGCCGGGCCCTGGCTGATGCGCCGAAGCACACCGCGAACATCGCGCGTAAACGGCACCTGCAGTTCATCGGCAAACTGATGCGCGATCAGGACACTGACGCGATTCTGGTCCTGCTCGATCAACTCGATGCCTCCACCCGTCAGTACAACGAGCGTTTCCACAACCTCGAACGCTGGCGTGACCGCCTGATCGCCGGTGACGATGCCGTGCTGGAGAAATTCGTCGTCGAATACCCCGACGCCGATCGCCAGCAACTGCGTTCCCTGATCCGTCAGGCTCAGCACGAGGTGGCACACAACAAACCTCCTGCTTCCAGCCGCAAGATCTTCAAGTACATCCGTGAGCTGGACGATACCCAACGCGGCCTGCGTTGATACTCGCCATCGGGTGGCCGCCCTGCGCGCCACCCGCAGCTCCACCTCTTTTTATGCGCCCGTGCCACCCACGGTAATCGCATCGATCTTCAGCGTCGGCTGACCGACACCCACCGGCACCGACTGCCCGTCCTTGCCGCACGTGCCCACACCGCTGTCCAGCGCCAGATCGTTACCGACCATCGACACCCGGCTCATCGCCTCGGGGCCGTTGCCGATCAACGTCGCGCCCTTGACCGGCGCGGTGATCTTGCCGTCCTCGATCAGGTACGCCTCACTGGTGGAGAACACGAACTTGCCGCTGGTGATGTCGACCTGACCGCCGCCAAGGTTGGCGCAGTAGATGCCCTTCTTCACCGAAGCGATGATTTCCGCCGGATCGCTCTCGCCTCCGAGCATGTAGGTGTTGGTCATGCGCGGCATCGGCAGATGCGCGTAGGACTCGCGACGACCGTTGCCGGTACGGGCCACGCCCATCAGACGCGCATTGAGCTTGTCCTGCATGTAGCCCTTGAGCACGCCGTTTTCGATCAGCGTGGTGCACTCGGTCGGAGTGCCTTCGTCGTCGACGCTCAGCGAGCCGCGACGACCGCTCAACGTGCCGTCATCGACAATGGTGCAGAGCTTGGAGGCAACCATTTCGCCCATGCGCCCGCTGTAGGCCGAACTGCCCTTGCGGTTGAAGTCGCCTTCCAGACCGTGACCGACCGCTTCGTGCAGCAGCACACCGGACCAGCCCGAACCGAGGACGACAGGCAAGGTGCCGGCCGGTGCCGGAATCGCTTCCAGATTCACCAGCGCCTGACGCAGTGCTTCACGGGCATAGCCCATGGCACGGTCTTCGGCGAGGAAGTAACGATAGTCGGTTCGCCCGCCGCCGCCATGTCCGCCGCGTTCGCGACGGCCATTCTGCTCGACGATCACGCTGACGTTGAAACGCACCAGCGGACGCACGTCAGCGGCCAGGCCACCGTCGGTGGACGCCACCAGAATCCGTTCCCAGACCCCGGCCATGCTCACGCTGACCTGCTGAATCCGTGGATCGAGGGCGCGGGTAGCGACGTCGATGCGCTTGAGCAGCTCGACTTTCTCGGCGCGGCTCAGCACTTCCAGCGGGTTGTCCGGCGCATACAACTGCGCGACATCCTGAGTGCTGAACGCCTGCACCGTGCCGTTCTGCCCGGCGCGGGAGATCGAGCGGGCGGCACGGGCCGCAGCGCCCAGGGCTTCGAGGGTGATCGCGTTGCTGTAGGCAAAACCGGTTTTCTCGCCGGACTGCGCACGCACGCCAACACCTTGGTCGAGGTTGAAGCTGCCTTCCTTGACGATACCGTCTTCCAGCGACCACGACTCAGAGATCTGGCCTTGGAAATACAGATCGGCAGCATCGATGCCCGGGCCGGCCAGATCGCCGAGCACACCTTGCAGGCTCTCGATGGTCACGCCGCCGGGCGCCAACAGGTGATCACTGACTGAGGACAACAACTCGCTCATAGGTTTACGCCTTAAATTCATGTTCTGAAGCAGGCCGCTGGGCGCCCTGCGAGAAAAACCGCCGATGACTCGTCACCGGCATTCGCGCCCTGATAGACGCTTGTTCATCACTGTCGCGTGCGGCCAACAATACCGCCTCGCCTTGATCCTGATGCGCCAGCACACGGCCCCACGGGTCGACAATCGCCGCATGACCGAAGGTTTCACGCGGTCCCGGGTGAGTCCCGCCCTGCGCTGCCGCCAATACATAGCACTGCGTCTCGATGGCCCGGGCGCGAATCAGCACATCCCAATGCGCCGCACCGGTCACTGCGGTGAACGCCGACGGGGCGGTAATCAATTCGGCACCGGCGGCGCGCAATTCGCTGTACAGCTCCGGAAAGCGCAGGTCGTAACACACGGTCAGGCCGACTCGGCCAACCGGCGTGTCTGCGACCACCACGCCACTGCCATAAGCATAGTCATCGGACTCGCGATACCGCCCGCGATTGTCCGCCACATCAACATCGAACAGGTGCAACTTGTCATACCGTGCCACGGTTTCACCCTGATCGTTGACCAGCAGCGAACAGGCATGCGACTTGGCGTCCGGTTGCCCAAGCGGCGGCAACGGCAAGGTGCCGGCCACTATCCATAACTTGAGGTCGCGGGCGGTCTGTTTCAACCATGGCAGGATCGGACCTTCGCCAAGCGCTTCGGCACGGCCGATGTCGGCGATGTCGCGACGGCCCATGGCGGCGAAGTTTTCCGGCAGCACCGCCAGCTTCGCGCCGCCGGCCGCGGCCTGTTCGAGCAGGCGTCGAGCCTGCGCCAGATTGGCCAGCACATCACTCTGGCTGACCATTTGAATCACCGCTAAAGGCATGGCGCACTCCGTAACAGGTATGCGGCCATGCTACTCCATAGGCCTGGGATGTGGCTGTTCAAAAAGGCTTGTCGAAGGTGATTTTCGGCTCTTTCCACGGGCCTTTGACGGTGTACTTGACGCTGGCGAAGCGCGCCACGCGGTCGCCGATCAGCTTGTCGATCAGGAACAGCGCCCCGCCGACCGCCGGTGCGCCGACGATCAACGCAGCAATCGGCAGGTTGTTGGTCACCGGCAAGGTCACCAGCAATTTCGCGTCGACCTGATCGCCGACCAGATCCAGCGTACCGTCCAGCTCAAGATTGCTCGAAGGACCGGTCAGACGAATCGGCTCGCGGGTGACATACACGCCGTTATTTGCCACCAACAGGCCCTTGACCCGATCGTAGCTCAAGCCTTTGCCAAACAAGTCGGAGAAGTCCAAACGCAGACGACGGCCGATGGAGTTGAAGTTGAGCAGACCGAACACCCGCAACGCCTGCGCGCCGCCCTCCACTTCAACGAACTGACCTTTATTGAGCGAGGCATCCAGCGTGCCGGAGAAGCGCTTGGTTGCCAGCCATGCCGGCGAGCCCGGCCAGCGGCCATCGACATCCATGTGGAACTCTTCACTGGTCACGCTCGGCGCAAAGCCCCAGCCCTTGAGCACATCGGCAAGGTTTTTGCCGCTGATCCGGCCCTTGAACCAGCTGTTGGTCGAACCCGGCGCCCCTTCCCAGCCGCCATTGCCCTGCAACAGGATGCCCTTGAGGCCCATATCGAGATTGTTCAGGGCAATGCCTTTGGCCGTCGGTCGAACCTTGAGCGACCAGCCGCCCACCAGATCCTGGCCCAGAAACAACTGATTGATGGTGATATCCAGCGCGGGAATCTTCGTCGGGTCGACCGAAACCAGCGGATCAGGCGAATTCTCGTCAGCCTGCACCGTCGGATCCGGCGCCGGCAGACGTACGTATTGCAGATTGACCGCGATCGGCGCGCCCTTGGCATCGGGCAGGCTGGCCGAACCCTTGGCCTGCTGGCTGTCGAGCGCCAGATTCCACGCCCATGGCTTGCGATTGACCTGTACAGCAGCCTGATCCAGCGTGGTGCCGAAGGCGGTGAGCTTGCCCACCTTGAAGTCGGCACTGTTGAGCAATTGTTTGGCACTGCCGCCCGGATCGTTGCCGGCGTATTTGCTGACCAGATCCTGCCACGGCGCGACGTCCAGCTCCGACAGCACCCCGCGAATGCGCAAGCCCTTGGCCTCCGGCAGTACGGCGTCGCCCGTACCGAGGAACAGCTCACCGCGACCATCGGCGATATTGCTCGGCGGCGCGGCGAAGGTGAAGCTCGCCAGTTGATCGTAGTTGACCCAGTAACGCCGCTCCGCACCTTGCAACGTCATGCGGAACACCGTGTCACGACCCTGCTCGGCCGACATGCCGAACGGTGCCGGCAGATCCACTGCCACACCTTTCATGCTGGAGCTGACAGTGAGCTGACTGTCAGTGCCGTCAAGGTTGACCTGCAACTGATACGGAAGGGTCCCGGAAACCGGCAACGGCTGAGTCACGCCCAGCCAGTCAGTGAGCTTCTTGACCTCGACCTGCCCGGAAGCCGCGACCCGAGTCTTGAGCTTGTTCGGGCTGCCATCAGCGAAAATCTGCGCGGTCACCGGCTTGTCGAAGGCCCTGGCGGCGATGTTCTGCCCGCTCAGCCCCTTGGCGCTGTCAAAACGGAAATCGCCCTTGAGCTGGCTCAGTTCCAGCTTCGGCTCGGCCAGTTTCAGGCGCGCATTGGCGGTTTTGAAATCGACGAGGATCTTCGGCAGATCGCCCTTTTCCAGCGGAATGTCGAGTTTGACCTTGCCCTGCAAATCGCCCTCGCCTTCCCAGCCAGCAAAGGTTTCGCCGGTACCGATCGGCGCGGTCTGCAGAATCTTCAAGCCATCGCCCAGCCCGCCGACAAATCCGCCGTCGAGCAACAGATGGGTGGGCTGCCCGGCCGGCACATGGGGAATGTTGACGAAAACGTCGCTGACCTGGGTGTCGAGCAACTGGCCCTTGTCGGCCACGATGCGCACGCCGCTGTCCTCGATGAACACATCGCCGCTGACCTTGCTCACGTGCGGCCAGCCCGGCTGGAACGCCAGCTCGGCGTCATGCACCTTGAAGAACAGGCTGATGCTGCGATCCACGTCCTTGGCGTTTTTGCTCAGCGAACCCTGGTACTGGAAGAAGCCCTGATCCACGGCGCCCTTGAGGATCGCTGTACGCAGCCACTCGTCGAGGGCCGGGCTCAAGACTTCGGGCAGGTATTTGGCGGTGTAGCGACCATCGCCATCGACCAGCCCGACGCGCAGGTCCATGTAGTCTTCCTGGCTATGGTCGAAGTGCAGGCGGATCAGGAAGTCGCCGGCAATTTTGCCCTCTTCGCCCAGCACTTTCAGGTACGGCGCGATCAGGGTGAAACCTTCTTTATCGAGCTTCCAGGTCAGTCGGGCATTGGCCTGGATGTATTGCCATGGCTTGGCGAAGATCGGATCGAGGTGCAGGACGAAATCCTTGCTGTCCAGGCGTAACTCGCCACCGTCGAGGTTGCCGCTGAGGCTGCCACTGACGTTTCGCGCCGCCGGGGCACCGTGATAGGCATCGAAACCGACATTATCGAGGTTGGCCGCAAAGCCGAATTTCGAGCCGTCGGTGGCATTGGGACGAAAATCCAGCAGCACGTTGCGCAGTCCACCCGTCACCTTCAGGTGGTCGACGACCGTAGCGACGTTTTCGGGCAACGGCCCCAGCGCATTGAGCAACGGCGTGATCGGTGTCAGGTCGAGGCGGTCGGCCTGCAAGTGCCACAACTCATCGGTTTTATCGGTGGCCAGCGTCTGCTTGAGCTGCACATGGGATTCCCAGCGGGTCTCGCCGAAGTTCATCGCCAGCGAATCGAGAGTGACAATCGCGCCCTCGTCATCGCGCTGGTAATAGCCGTTGAGCGCCAGATTGCTGATCTTGATCGGCTTGCGCTCGGCATAAGCGCCGGTCACCTGTGGTGCGTTCAAACGGATGGCGGCGCTTTGCAGAGCGCCGTCGTTCCAGTTCACCCACAGCTCGCCGCCCGCTTTGATCTCGGAAAAATTCCACTGTTGAGTCACACGCTCAGGCAGCCACTTCGACCAATCGCTTTGCGGCAGGCTGACATAACCTTCCACCGAACTGTTCGGCAATTGAGAGGGGCGAATCCGTGTACGCAGGCTCATCGCCACTGGTTGCCCATCGGGCAAGGTCAGACGAGCATCGAGACGCTGACGGCTGCTGCCGGTTTTCAGATTCAGTCCGACGTAGGTAAAGGTCATCGGCGCCTGATCCAGTGGCTGCACCGTCACCTGACTGTCGAGCACCGACAGTTGCTGAATCATCTGCGAGCGCTTGAACAATTGCTCGGGATCCAGCGGCTGATCGTTCTGCACCGGCAGGCCTTCCAGCGCCCAGGTGCCGTCCTGTGCTTCCTTGACGCTGATCTTCAGGCCGTTCAATTCCAGGTGGGCGATGCGGACTTCGCGCGCCAGCAGACTGGCCCAGAGGTCAGGCACCACGCGCACCCGATCCAGACGCAAGGCATTGGCGCCGTCACCGACCATCACATCGTGGGCCAGCAGAATCGGCGCGAAACCGCTCCAGTTACCTTCCAGCTCGCCGATCTGCAACGGCATGCCGAGCGCAGCCGTGGCCTTGTCTTCGATATCGGTGCGGTATTCCGCCACCAGTGGCGTCAGTTCCCGACCGAGGCTGACGTACAACGCCATCAACACCAGAACCAACGCGCACAGGCCCAGCCCCCAGCGGGTCAGTGCGGCCAAAATGCGTGTCAGACGCTCCATGTCAGTTGGCTCCCATGGCAAAAAAACTACTGAAAGCTGAGGCCAGCCGTTGTGGATTAAATGTGCTGCAGGGGTTCAGAGCAGCACCACGTCATATTGTTCCTGGGAATACATGGTTTCGACCTGAAAGCGTATGGTGCGGCCGATAAACCCTTCAAGCTCGGCGACGTTACCGGATTCTTCATCGAGCAAACGGTCCACCACTTTCTGGTTCGCCAGCACCCGGTAACCTTCGGCCTGATAGGCGCGGGCTTCGCGCAGAATCTCGCGGAAAATCTCGTAACAGATGGTTTCCGGGGTCTTCAACTTGCCCCGGCCCTGGCAACTGCTGCACGGCTCGCACAGCACTTGTTCAAGACTTTCGCGGGTGCGCTTGCGGGTCATCTGCACCAGGCCCAACTCGGTGATGCCGATGATGTTGGTCTTGGCGTGATCACGTTCGAGCTGTTTTTCCAGGGTGCGCAGCACCTGGCGCTGATGCTCTTCATCTTCCATGTCGATGAAGTCGATGATGATGATCCCGCCCAGATTGCGCAGGCGCATCTGCCGGGCAATCGCGGTGGCGGCTTCGAGGTTGGTCTTGAAGATGGTTTCTTCAAGGTTGCGATGGCCTACAAACGCGCCGGTGTTGACGTCGATGGTGGTCATGGCTTCCGCCGGATCGACCACCAGATAACCACCGGACTTGAGCGGCACTTTGCGCTCGAGGGCTTTCTGGATTTCGTCTTCGACGCCATACAGATCGAAAATCGGCCGCTCGCCCGGATAGTGTTCCAGACGATCGGCGATTTCCGGCATCAGTTCGGCGACGAACTGCGTGGTTTTCTGGAAGGTTTCCCGGGAGTCGATACGGATCTTCTCGATCTTCGGGCTGACCAGATCGCGCAAGGTGCGCAGGGCCAGACCGAGGTCTTCGTAGATCACACTTGGCGCGCCGATGGTCTGGATCTGCGCATTGATCTGATCCCACAGGCGGCGCAGGTAGCGGATGTCCATGAGGATCTCATCGGCCCCGGCACCTTCGGCGGCGGTACGCAGGATGAAGCCACCGGCCTCCTTGATTCCTTCTTTGGCCACACAATCGCTGACCACCTGCTTGAGGCGCTCGCGCTCGGCTTCGTCTTCGATTTTCAGGGAAATGCCGACGTGGGCGGTGCGCGGCATGTACACCAGATAACGCGACGGAATCGACAGCTGCGTGGTCAGGCGCGCGCCCTTGGAACCGATCGGGTCCTTGGTCACCTGTACCACCAGGCTCTGCCCTTCGTGCACCAGCGCGCTGATGCTTTCCACCGCCGGGCCTTCGCGAAGGGAGATTTCCGAGGCGTGGATGAATGCCGCACGATCCAGACCGATGTCGACGAATGCCGCCTGCATGCCCGGCAGCACCCGGACAATCTTGCCCTTATAGATGTTGCCGACGATCCCGCGTTTTTGCGTGCGCTCGACATGGACTTCTTGCAGCACACCGTTTTCGACCACCGCCACGCGCGATTCCATCGGCGTGATGTTGATCAGAATCTCTTCACTCATGGCAGGGTCTCGTTCAGGCATGTTCACGATAATGGCCGCATCTTGATTCGTACGACGCTCATTGCGCGTTCAGGTTTTGCCAACAGGGTATGCCGAAATGGCCCAACAGTTCTGCGGTTTCGCAAACCGGCAGCCCGACCACCGCCGAATAGCTGCCATTGAGCCCGGCGACAAACACCGCGCCGAGGCCCTGAATGCCATAACCGCCGGCCTTGTCCCGGGGTTCGCCACTGGCCCAGTAGGCCGCCGCCTCTTCGCGGCTGATCAGGCGGAACCGCACCAGACTGCGCACCACGCGCGACTCACAGCGCTCGCCTTCGAGCACGGCGATGGCGGTCAGCACTTCATGCTCCTTGCCGGACAACATCATCAGCATGGCGCATGCGTCGGCTTCGTCCACCGGTTTGCCAAGAATTTTGCCGTCCAGCACCACGGCGGTGTCCGCGCCCAGAACGCAAAACGCCGCGTCGGCCGCCAGCGTGCGTCGGCCGGCCTCGGCCTTGCCACGCGCCAGGCGTTCGACATAGGCCGAGGGCGATTCTTCGGGGATCGGGGTTTCATCGATGTCCGCACTGATGGCGGAGAACGGCACGCCGATCTGCGTGAGCAACTCACGCCGACGCGGCGAACCAGAGGCGAGGTAAAGCGGCTTCATCAAGACATCTCCCTTGTCGAGGTGCGGGCACATGCCTGACCGAATCAGTTGATTTTGTAGCGCCGGCGCAATCCACGCAAAGCGAAGCTGACCCAAGGCCAGAGCAA
The DNA here is from genome assembly GCF_000514195.1 of Pseudomonas sp. URIL14HWK12:I6. Lineage (NCBI taxonomy): Bacteria > Pseudomonadati > Pseudomonadota > Gammaproteobacteria > Pseudomonadales > Pseudomonadaceae > Pseudomonas > Pseudomonas sp. URIL14HWK12:I6. The sequence continues at coordinate 132,961 of NZ_AZVL01000002.1, read as the reverse complement.
GGCACTGACCAGTGCCGGCAGTACCAGCGCCAGGGTGGGCTGACGATTGCCGGTCAAGGCGCTGAGCCACAGTTGAACCAGTTGAGCGAGGCCGAAGATCACCAGGATCACCAGGCATTGCTGCCACATCGGGAACATCCGCAGACGCTGCTGCAACGACAGCACGAGGAAGGTGATCAGCGTCAGGATCAAGGCATTCTGGCCAAGCAGATCGCCCTGCAGCACGTCTTCGGCCAGCCCCAGGCAGAACGCGGTGACCATGCCGACCGTATGCGGCATGTACAACGCCCAGAAAGTCAGCAGCAAGGCCAGCCAGAGGGGACGCAGGATTTCCATGAACATCGGCAGCGGTGAAACACTGAGCAGGATGCCGACGACAAACGTCAGCCAGACAATCCAGCCGTTACGCGAAGCGGTAGCGCCGACCATTATTCTTGTCTCCCTGTGTTGCCCGGCGCAGTGGCGGGCGGTTTCGCCGCCGGACGCGCAGCAGGCTGGGAAGCTGGCGGCTTGCTTGCCGCCGCTGGCTTGGCCGCAGGTTTGGCCGGCGTGGTGCTGGCCGCAGCAGCGGGCGCTGGAGCGGTCGACGCAGCTGGCGTTGCCGCCGCTGCCGGTGTGTTGACGACTTTCGGCACCGTGGCCGGAAGCATCGGGCCACCGCCCTGCGCATCGAGATTTTCCTGGGCCTGCGCAGCATCGTTGGCGCGCTCTTCGGCGGTGCGGTTGTCACTGAACACCAGCAGCAGATAACGGCTGCGGTTCAACGCAGCGGTTGGCACCGCGCGGACAATCGCGAACGGCTGGCCGGAGTCGTGGATGACTTCCTTGACCGTCGCCACCGGATAACCGGCCGGGAAGCGCTGACCGAGACCGGAGCTGACCAGCAGATCGCCTTCCTTGATGTCAGCGGTATCGGCAACATGCCGCAGTTCCAGACGTTCCGGGTTGCCGGTGCCGCTGGCAATCGCTCGCAGACCGTTACGGTTCACCTGCACAGGAATGCTGTGAGTGGTGTCGGTCAGCAGCAGCACCCGGGAGGTGTACGGCATCAACTCGACCACCTGGCCCATCAGACCGCGTGCATCGAGCACCGGCTGACCGAGCACCACGCCATCGCGCTCACCTTTATTGATGATGATGCGATGGGTGAAGGGATTGGGGTCCATGCCGATCAACTCGGCCACTTCGACCTTTTCGTTGACCAGTGCGGAGGAATTGAGCAACTCGCGCAGCCGCACGTTCTGCTCGGTAAGGGCGGCAAGCTTCTGCATGCGCCCCTGCAACAGCAGGTTCTCGGTCTTGAGTTTTTCGTTTTCGGCGACCAGCTCGGTGCGGCTGCCGAACTGACTGGCGATCCCTTCCCACAGGCGTCCGGGCAGGTCGGTGATCCAGTAGGCGTCCATCAACACCAGCGACGCTTGTTTGCGCGCGGGTTTGAGCAGGTCGAAGCGGGCATCGACCACCATCAGCGCGACCGACAGCACGGCCAGCACCAACAGGCGCACACCCAACGAAGGGCCTTTGGCGAAAAGCGGTTTAATAAGCCGCTCCTCCCAGGCAAATGTTCTGTTTATTCATACGGCATCAAACCGGCCTGGATGAAGACTGACAGAAGATAAACGCCAACAGGCAGCACTGCAAAGTGCTGCCTGTGCGCTCACCCACGTATTGCAAACCGGCGCTTATTCGCTGGAGAGCAGGTCCATGGTGTGCTTGTCCATCATTTCCAATGCACGGCCACCGCCGCGAGCAACACAGGTCAGCGGATCTTCGGCAACAATCACCGGCAGACCGGTTTCCTGAGCCAGCAACTTGTCGAGGTCACGCAGCAGTGCGCCACCGCCGGTCAGCACCAGGCCGCGCTCGGCGATGTCGGAAGCCAGTTCCGGCGGCGATTGCTCCAGGGCGCTTTTCACAGCCTGAACGATAGTGGCCAGGGACTCTTGCAGAGCTTCCAGCACTTCGTTGGAGTTCAGGGTGAATGCACGTGGAACGCCTTCGGCCAGGTTGCGACCGCGAACGTCGACTTCGCGAACTTCGCCGCCCGGGTAGGCCGTACCGATTTCCTGCTTGATGCGCTCGGCAGTCGATTCACCGATCAGGCTGCCGTAGTTGCGGCGCACGTAGGTGATGATCGCTTCGTCGAAGCGGTCGCCGCCCACGCGGACGGATTCGGCGTAGACCACACCGTTCAGGGAGATCAGCGCGATTTCAGTGGTACCACCACCAATATCGACGACCATCGAACCGCGTGCTTCTTCAACCGGCAGGCCGGCACCGATCGCAGCAGCCATCGGCTCTTCAATCAGGAACACTTCACGGGCACCGGCACCGAGGGCCGATTCACGGATGGCCCGACGCTCAACCTGGGTGGATTTGCATGGAACGCAGATCAGCACACGAGGGCTGGGCTGCAGAAAGCTGTTTTCGTGAACCTTGTTGATAAAGTATTGCAGCATCTTTTCGCAGACGCTGAAGTCGGCGATCACGCCGTCCTTCATCGGACGAATGGCAGCAATGTTGCCCGGCGTACGGCCGAGCATGCGCTTGGCTTCGGTGCCGACAGCAACGACACTTTTCTGGTTACCGTGTGTCCGAATGGCCACAACCGATGGCTCATTCAGGACGATACCGCGCTCGCGCACGTAAATAAGGGTGTTGGCAGTGCCCAGGTCAATGGAAAGATCGCTGGAAAACATGCCACGCAGTTTCTTGAACATGGGAAAGGGACCCTAGGCAACGCGTGGGTAAAAAAGTGCGGCAAACTCTAACAACGACAGGGATTTTGGGCAAGGCGCCAATATGTTAAATTGGCCGCTTTTCTGTGCACCAAGCCCCACAATCGCGGCCTTATGACCGTAGAAGTGCGGTAGTGTTCCGACAATCTAACACACGGACGCCGTCCGTTCTGTTTTCCACTGGAGAATCCCGATGGCGCTAGAACGCTCCGACGTGGAAAAAATCGCACATCTGGCCTGCCTTGGCCTGAATGATGCCGATCTTCCGCACATTACTTCCGCCCTCAACAGCATTCTCGGGCTGGTCGACGAAATGCAGGCCGTCGATACCGACGGTATCGAGCCTTTGGCCCACCCGCTGGAAGCCAGTCAGCGCCTGCGCGCCGACGTCGTGACCGAGACCAATCACCGCGAGGCCTATCAGTCCATCGCACCAGCGGTCGAAAACGGCCTGTATCTGGTTCCGAAAGTCATCGACTAAAGGGAAAGAGCCTGCAATGCATCAAATGACTCTGGCCGAGATCGCCCGCGGTCTCGCCGATAAAAAGTTTTCCTCCGAAGAGCTGACCAAAGTCCTGCTGGCGCGTATTACCCAGCTCGATCCGCAGCTCAACAGTTTCATCAGCCTCACCGAAGAGCTGGCACTCGAGCAGGCGAAAGCCGCCGATGCACGCCGGGCCAGCGGTGAGCGCGGCGCCCTGCTCGGTGCGCCGATCGCCCACAAGGACCTGTTCTGCACTCAAGGCATCCGCACCAGCTGCGGTTCGAAGATGCTCGACAACTTCAAGGCCCCGTACGACGCCACCGTGGTCGCGAAACTGGCCGCTGCCGGCGCCGTGACCCTGGGCAAGACCAACATGGACGAATTCGCCATGGGTTCGGCCAACGAGTCGAGCTGGTACGGTGCGGTGAAAAACCCGTGGAATCTGGAACACGTGCCGGGTGGTTCGTCCGGTGGTTCGGCGGCGGCGGTTGCCGCTCGTCTGTTGCCGGCGGCCACGGCCACCGATACCGGTGGTTCGATCCGTCAGCCCGCTGCATTCACCAACCTCACAGGCCTGAAACCGACGTACGGTCGTGTTTCGCGCTGGGGCATGATCGCTTACGCCTCCAGCCTCGATCAGGGTGGCCCGTTGGCGCGTACGGCCGAAGACTGCGCGATTTTGTTGCAAGGTATGGCCGGGTTCGACCAGAACGACTCCACCAGCATCGATGAGCCGGTTCCGGATTACTCCGCCAGCCTCAACACTTCGATGCAGGGCCTGCGCATCGGCGTGCCGAAGGAATACTTCAGCGTCGGTCTCGACCCGCGCATCGCCGAACTGATCCAGAACAGCATCAAAGAGCTGCAGAAGCTCGGTGCCGTGATCAAGGAAATCAGCCTGCCGAACATGCAGCACGCGATTCCTGCGTACTACGTGATCGCGCCAGCCGAGGCCTCCTCGAACCTGTCGCGTTTCGACGGCGTGCGTTTCGGCCATCGCTGCGAGAACCCGGAAAACCTGATCGACCTGTACAAGCGCTCCCGCGGCGAAGGCTTCGGGCCGGAAGTGCAGCGCCGGATCATGGTCGGTGCCTACGCGCTGTCCGCCGGTTACTACGACGCCTACTACCTGAAAGCGCAGAAGATCCGTCGTCTGGTGAAAAACGACTTCATGGCGGCCTTTAATGAAGTCGACATCATCCTCGGCCCGACCACGCCGAACCCGGCCTGGAAGCTCGGCGCGAAGAACAGCGACCCGGTCGCTGCCTATCTGGAAGACGTCTACACCATCACCGCCAACCTCGCGGGCCTGCCGGGCCTGTCGATGCCGGCCGGTTTTGTCGACGGTCTGCCGGTGGGCGTGCAGTTGCTTGCGCCGTATTTCCAGGAAGGCCGTTTGCTCAACGTTGCGCACCAGTATCAGTTGAACACTGACTGGCACACCCGCACCCCAACCGGCTTCTGAGGAGACACACATGCAATGGGAAGTCGTGATCGGGCTGGAGATTCACACTCAGCTCACTACCCGGTCGAAAATCTTTTCCGGTAGTTCCACCCAGTTCGGCTCCGAGCCGAACACCCAGGCCAGCCTGATCGACCTGGGCATGCCCGGCGTATTGCCGGTGCTGAACCAGGAAGCGGTGCGCATGGCGGTGATGTTCGGTCTGGCGATTGACGCCGAGATCGGTCAGCACAACGTGTTCGCCCGCAAGAACTACTTCTACCCGGACCTGCCGAAGGGCTACCAGATCAGCCAGATGGAATTGCCGATCGTCGGCAAGGGCCACCTGGACATCGCGCTGGAAGACGGCACCGTCAAACGTGTCGGCATCACCCGCGCGCACCTGGAAGAAGACGCCGGCAAGAGCCTGCACGAAGAATTCAACGGTGCCACCGGCATCGACCTGAACCGTGCCGGCACGCCGCTGCTGGAAATCGTTTCCGAGCCGGACATGCGCAGCGCCAAGGAAGCCGTGGCGTACGTCAAGGCGATCCATGCGCTGGTGCGTTACCTGGGCATCTGTGACGGCAACATGGCCGAAGGTTCGCTGCGTTGCGACTGCAACGTCTCGGTACGCCCGAAAGGCCAGGTCGAGTTCGGTACCCGCTGCGAGATCAAGAACGTCAACTCGTTCCGCTTCATCGAGAAGGCGATCAACTCCGAGATCCAGCGGCAGATCGAGCTGATCGAAGACGGCGGCAAAGTGATCCAGCAGACCCGTCTGTACGATCCGAACAAGGACGAGACCCGTCCGATGCGCTCCAAAGAGGAAGCCAACGACTATCGTTACTTCCCCGACCCGGACCTGCTGCCAGTAGTCATCGAAGAGTCGTTCCTCGGCGAGGTGCGCGCCACCCTGCCGGAACTGCCACCGCAAAAACGCGAGCGCTTCCAGAGCCAGTTCGGTCTGTCGGCCTACGACGCCAACGTGCTGGCCACCAGCCGTGAGCAAGCGGACTACTTCGAGAAGGTCGCAGCCATCGGCGGCGACGCCAAACTGGCGGCGAACTGGGTGATGGTCGAGTTGGGCAGCCTGCTCAACAAGCAAGGCCTGGACATCGACGAATCGCCGGTTTCCGCTGAACTGTTGGGCGGCATGCTGCAGCGCATCAAGGACAACACCATCTCCGGCAAGATCGCCAAAGTGGTGTTCGAAGCGATGGCCAACGGCGAAGGCACGGCGGACGAGATCATCGACAAGCGCGGTCTGAAGCAAGTGACCGACAGCGGCGCGATCTCCGCGGTGCTGGACGAAATGCTCGCGGCCAACGCCGAGCAGGTCGAACAATACCGTGCGGCAGACGAAGCCAAACGCGGCAAGATGTTCGGCTTCTTCGTCGGTCAGGCCATGAAGGCTTCGAAAGGCAAAGCCAACCCGCAGCAAGTGAACGAACTGCTGAAAAGCAAGCTCGAAGGCTGATCCAAATGGGGCCAGACCTGAAGCCTGGCTCCATCCCCTGTGGGAACAATCCATGGCTGAAGGGGGTTTGTGGTGAGGGGATTTATCCCCTCACCACAGAAGCTGATCTTCACATTGGGTTGTTTCCACATTTGTTTTGTGGAGCCTTTGAATGAAACGTCTGCTCGGCGCCTGCGCCCTGCTCTCCTTGCTCGCCGGTTGCGCCAGCAACGACATCATCGACCCGCACGGGTACGACCAGACCGGCGTCGCCTCCTATTACGGTGCCAAGCACCACGGTAAACGCACCGCCAGTGGCGAGCCGTTCAACCAGCATTCCCTGACCGCCGCCCACCGCCAATTGCCATTCGGCACCCGGGTGAAGGTCACCAACCTGAAAAACGACAAATCCTGCGTTGTGCGCATCAACGATCGTGGCCCGCACACCCGTGGCCGCTTGATCGATGTCTCGCGTGAAGCCGCCGAACGCCTCGGCATGCTCGGTAGCGGCACCGCACGGGTGCGCATACAGGCCCTCGACGACTGATGGAGCGCTGACCATTTTTGCTCTAGCCGACCTACCACTGATCAAGGTGATCGAGCTGCTCAGCGGCCTGATCCTGCTGATCCTCGGCGCCGAACTGATGGTGCGCGCCGCGGTGCGTCTCGCCGCGCGCCTGCATGTGCGACCGCTGATCATCGGCCTGACCATCGTCGCCCTCGGCAGCAGCGCCCCACAGATGGCGGTCAGCTTGCAAGCGACCCTGGCGCACAACCCCGACATTGCCGTCGGCAGCGTGATCGGCAGCAGCATCTTCAACATCCTCGTGACCCTTGGTCTGTCGGCGCTGATCATTCCGCTGCGAGTCTCGCGGCAACTGGTGCGCCTGGACATTCCGCTGATGATCGGCGCCAGCCTGCTGGTGTTCGTCCTCGCTTGGAATGAACAGATCGGCCGCTTCGACGGCGTGCTGTTGCTCGCGGCACTGGCGCTGTACCTGGGCTTGCTGCTGCGCCAGTCGCGGCACTCGGCGCGCCCGCATTCGGAATTGCCGCAAGCCCCGCAGGCACCGTGGTTCAGCAGTCTGCTGATGATCGTTGTCGGCCTGGCGCTGTTGGTGTTCGCCGGGCATTTGCTGCTCGGCGCAGCGGTGGCGGTGGCGACCGATCTGGGCTTCTCCGAACGGGTGATCGGTCTGACGGTGGTTGCGGTCGGCACCTCGTTGCCGGAACTCGCCACCTCGCTGATCGCGGCATTGCGCGGACAACGCGATATCGCCGTGGGCAACGTGATTGGCGCCAACCTGTTCAACCTGCTCGGGGTGCTCGGGGTCACTGCGTTGATTGCGCCGACGCCGTTGTCGGTCTCGCCGAACGCGCTGGATTTCGACTTGCCGGTGATGCTCGGCGTCGCCGCGCTGTGCCTGCCGGTGTTCTATTCCGGCTACCGCGTGACCCGCGCCGAAGGTTTGTTGTTGCTCGGTTTGTACGCGGCTTACGGGCTGCACGTGGTGTCGTTCACCACCGGCATGCCGCTGGCCGGCAAACTGGAAAAACTGATGCTGTTCTACGTGCTGCCGACGCTGCTGGCGTTTCTGTTGTTCACGTCCGTACGCGCCTGGCGCCGCCAACACCACAAGAGGGATGTGCCATGACCGATTCGCAGAAAACCGGGGTTGAGATCCGCCGTCAGGTAATGGGCGATGCGTTCGTTGATCGCGCGCTGGGCAACGCCACCGAATTCACTCAGCCGTTGCAGGATTTCGTCAATGAACACGCCTGGGGCGGCGTGTGGAATCGCGAAGGTCTGCCGCTGAAAACCCGCAGCCTGATTACCCTTGCAGCGCTGACCGCATTGAAGTGCCCGCAGGAATTGAAGGGCCACGTGCGCGGTGCGCTGAACAACGGCTGCACGGTCGAAGAGATTCGCGAGGCGCTGCTGCATTGCGCGGTGTACGCCGGGGTGCCGGCGGCGATTGATGCGTTTCGTGCGGCGCAGGAAGTGATCGATACCTATCAGAAACCTGAATGATCGAACTGACGCCTTCGCGAGCAAGCCCGCTCCCACATTGGGAATGCATTTCCCTGTGAGAGCGAGCCTGCTCGCGAAGAGGCCCTGTCAGCCACTGAAGATCTGTCAGTCAGATCCACCCACCCCACTGCAACAGAAAGATCCCGATATTGGTGGTCACCGCCGCCATCAGCGTGGTCAGCACAATGATCGCCGCTGCCAGCTCATGATTGCCCTGCGCCGCCCGGGCCATGACGAAACTGGCCGCCGCCGTCGGGCTGCCGAAGTACAGAAACAGAATCCCCAGCTCTGCGCCACGAAAGCCCCACAACCACGCCCCCAGCGTCGCCAGCACCGGCAGGCCGATCATCTTCACCAGACTCGAACTCAGCGCCATGCTGCCGCTCTTGCGCAGCGCCGCCAGTGACAGCGTGCCACCAATGCAGATCAGCGCCAGCGGCAAAGTGGTTTGCGCCAGATACTGGCCGGAGGCTTCCAGCCAGCCCGGCAGGCTGATCTGGAAATAGGCGAACGGCGCGGCGGCAATCACGCTGATGATCAGCGGGTTGCTGAACACGCTTTTGCAAATGCTCCACGGATCGGACTTGATCACCGGGCTGTACACCGCGAGCACGATGGTCGACAGCGTGTTGTAAAACAGGATCACCAGCGCCGCGAGAATCGCCCCGAGGGAAATCCCGTAGTCGCCGTACATGCTCGCCGCCAGCGCCAGACCGATCACCCCGTTGTTGCCGCGAAACGCACCCTGGGTGTAGATGCCGCGATCCTCACGCGGGCACTTGATGATCGCCCAGCCCCAGGCCAGGGCAAAACTCACCAGCGTCGCGATCGCAAAATAGATCAGCAGCGCCGGTTGCAGTGCGGCGTGCAGATCCGCATGCAGAATCCCGAGAAACAGCAGCGCCGGCATGCTGACGTTGAACACCAGCGCCGAGGCGGTGTGGATGAAGTTGTCGTTGATCCAGTCGATGCGCTTGAGCAACACCCCGAGGAACAGCATGGCGAACACCGGCGCGGTGATGTTCAGGGTTTCGAGGAAGATTGCCAGCATGCCGGGGGAGCCTTTGGGTGAGCGTCGTCAGGGCTTAATGATAAGCCACCCGATCCTTTGGCGTCTGTTGGATCGCTTTCGCGAGCAGGCTCGCTCCCACAGGGGAATGCATTTCAAATGTGGGAGCGAGCCTGCTCGCGAAGAACGATGACGCGGTATCAGGTAATCGGCGCCGGATTGAACAGGGTAATGTCGTTATGCAGCTTGTGCTTCTCCGCCCAGGTCTGCTGCTTGCCGCTCGCCACATCCAGGTAGTAGTGGAACAACTCCCAGCCCAATTCCTCGATGGTCGCGCGCCCGGTGGCAATCCGACCGGCATCGATGTCGATCAGGTCCGGCCAGCGCTGCGCCAGCTCGGTGCGGGTCGAAACCTTGACCACCGGCGCCATGGCCAAGCCATACGGCGTGCCCCGCCCGGTGGTGAACACATGCAGGTTCATTCCCGCTGCCAACTGCAAGGTGCCGCAGACAAAATCGCTCGCCGGCGTGGCGCAGAAAATCAAACCCTTCTGCTTGAAACGCTCGCCCGGGCCGAGCACGCCGTTGATCGCGCTGCTGCCGGATTTGACGATCGAACCCAGCGACTTCTCGACAATGTTCGACAACCCGCCCTTCTTGTTGCCCGGCGTGGTGTTGGCACTGCGATCCGCTTCACCTTTGGCCAGATAACGGTCGTACCAATCCATCTCGCGCACCAGTTCCTGCGCCACGGTCTTGGTTTCGGCACGGGAAGTCAGCAGATAAATCGCATCGCGTACTTCGGTGACTTCGGAAAACATCACCGTCGCCCCTGCGCGCAGCAGCAAGTCCGAGGCATAACCCAGCGCCGGGTTGGCGGTAATGCCGGAGAACGCATCGCTGCCGCCGCACTGCATACCGAGGATCAGCTCGGAGGCCGGCACGGTTTCGCGGCGGCGCTGGTCGAGCTTCTTCAAACGGACTTCGGCCAGCGCCATGATCTGCTCAATCATCTCGGTGAAACCGTGACTGGAATCCTGCAGGCGATACAGCCATGGCTCGCTGAGATCGACCGAGGCATCGTCCTCGTGCATCACCTGCCCGGCCTGCAATTTCTCGCAGCCTAGGCTGATCACCAGCGCTTCGCCACCGAGGTTCGGGTTACGCGCCAGATTGCGAACGGTGCGGATCGGTATATAGGCGTCAGTGGCGGTTATCGCCACGCCGCAGCCGTAACTGTGGGTCAGCGCCACCACGTCATCGACGTGCGGATACTTCGGCAGCAACTCGTCCTTGATGCGTTTCACCGCGTGATCGAGCACGCCAGTCACGCACTGCACTGTGGTGGTGATCCCGAGAATATTGCGCGTACCGACGGTGCCGTCGGCGTTGCGATAACCCTCGAACGTGAAGCCTTCCAGCGGGGCCTGTGCGGCAGGCACCTCGGTGGACAGCGGCAGGCTGTCCAGCGGCGGCGCGGTCGGCATGCGCAGTTGATCTTCCTTGACCCAGCTGCCACGCGGGATCGGCTGCAACGCGTAGCCGATGGTCTGGCCGTAGCGAATCACCTGGCCGCCCTCGGGAATGTCCTCGAGGGTGACCTTGTGGCTCTGCGGCACAAAGTCCACGGTCACCAGACCGTCCGGGAACTCGGTGCCGGCCGGTACGCCCTGGTCGTTGACCACAATCACTACGTTGTCCCGCTCGTGCAGGCGGATGTAGCGCGGCGAGTCGGAATGTTCAATCAACTGCATGACGCCGCTCCTCAGGAATGCGCTTGAGACAATTTGCCGGTGATTTCAGAACCACCGTTGGTTGGCGGCTCTTTGAGCACCACACGTTTGATCGGACCGACGATCACCAGGTAGCTGAACACCGCAACCAGTGCGTTGGCACCGACAAACACCAGCGCCCACTTGAACGAACCGGTGGAGCTGATGATGTAGCCAATCACGATCGGCGTAGTAATCGAGGCGATGTTGCCGAAGGTATTGAACAGGCCACCGCTCAGACCGGCGATCTGTTTTGGCGAAGTGTCGGACACCACTGCCCAACCTAGCGCGCCCACGCCTTTGCCGAAGAATGCCAAAGCCATGAAGCCAACCACCATCCACTCCACATCAACATAGTTGCAAGCGACGATGCTGCTGGACACCAGCAGACCGGCGATGATCGGTGCCTTGCGCGCGAAGGTCAGCGAATGCCCTTTGCGCAGCAAGTAATCGGAAATCACCCCGCCAAGCACGCCACCAATGAAACCGCAGATCGCCGGTAACGAGGCGATAAAACCGGCCTTGAGGATGGTCATGCCACGCTCCTGCACCAGGTACACCGGGAACCAGGTCAGGAAGAAATAGGTGATGCCGTTGATGCAGTACTGACCCAGATATACACCGAGCATCATGCGGTTGGTCAGCAACTGACGGATGTAATCCCACTTCGGACCGTCGGATTTTTTGCCTTGCTTGACGTCCATGTCGACCATGCCGCCGTTGTCGGCGATGAACTGCACTTCGGCTTCGTTGGCCAGCGGATGTTGACGCGGGCTGTGGATAACCTTGAGCCAGACCAGCGAGAAGATGATACCGAGGATGCCCATGACGATGAACACGTGCTCCCAGCCGAAGCGATACACGATCCAGCCCATCAGCGGTGCAAACAGCACGGTGGCGAAATATTGCGCCGAGTTGAAGATCGCCGAGGCGGTACCGCGTTCTGCAGTCGGGAACCAGGCCGCGACAATGCGCGCGTTGCCGGGAAAGGATGGCGCCTCGGCCAGGCCCACCAGAAAGCGCAGCATGAACAGCGCAACGATCGCCGTGGACATGCCGAATTCACCGACAAAGCCTTGCAGCACGGTGAACAGCGACCAGGTGAAAATGCTCAGGGCATAGACTTTTTTCGAGCCGAAGCGATCGAGCAGCCAGCCACCGGGAATCTGCCCGGCGACGTAGGCCCAACCGAAAGCGGAGAAAATATAACCGAGGGTGACCGCGTCGATGCCGAGGTCTTTTTGCAGGCTGGAACCGGCGATGGCGATGGTCGCGCGGTCGGCGTAGTTGATCGTGGTCACCAGAAACAGCATGAGCAGGATCAAATAGCGGACGTGAGTCGGCTTGGACGATTGCATGTAGATGTACTCCCACTGATTATTTTTATGCGCGGGTGAATCTTCTTTGGTGTTGCTTTTGTGGGAGCTGGCTTGCCAGCGATGGCATCACCGCGGTACGAGGGCATATCGCGTCGTCCGCATCGCTGGCAAGCCAGCTCCCACAGGTATTGCGTGTATCAGGAACCGATGTAGGCGGTTTTCACCACGGTGTAGAACTCTTGCGCATAGCGCCCTTGCTCACGTGAGCCATAGGATGAACCCTTACGGCCACCGAACGGAACGTGATAATCGACACCGGCGGTCGGCAGGTTGACCATCACCATCCCGGCCTGCGAATGGCGCTTGAAGTGGTTGGCGTACTTCAGCGACGTGGTGGCAATACCGGCCGACAGACCGAACTCGGTGTCGTTGGCCATCGCCAGCGCCGCCTCGTAATCGGCCACGCGAACGACGTTGGCCACCGGGCCGAAGATCTCTTCACGGCTGATGCGCATCGACGCTTCGCTGTCGGCAAACAGCGTTGGCGCGAGGAAGTAGCCTTCGGTGTCGCAGGTCACCAGACCACCGCCGCTGACCAGACGTGCACCTTCGGACTGGCCGATGTCGATGTACTTCATGTCCTGTTCAAGCTGCGCCTGGGAAACCACCGGACCGATATCGGTGCCGGATTTCAGCGCGTGGCCGACCTTGATCGACTGCATGCGCTCGGCCATGGCCTCGACGAATTTGTCGTGAATCCCGGCGGTGACGATCAGGCGGCTCGACGCCGTGCAACGCTGGCCGGTGGAATAGAACGCGCTCTGCACCGAGAGCTCGACCGCTTGTTTGAGGTCGGCGTCGTCGAGAATGATCTGCGGGTTCTTGCCGCCCATTTCCAGTTGCACCTTGGCCTGGCGCGACACGCAATTAACAGCGATCTGCCGACCCACGCCCACCGAACCGGTGAAGCTGATGCCATCGACTTTCGGGCTGTTGACCAGTGCTTCGCCGACCACCCGACCGCTGCCCATCACCAGGTTGAACACACCAGCCGGGAAGCCTGCGCGGGAGATGATTTCCGCCAGCGCCCAGGCACAACCCGGCACCAGATCCGCCGGTTTCAGCACCACGCAGTTGCCGTAGGCCAGCGCCGGAGCAATCTTCCATGCCGGGATGGCAATCGGGAAGTTCCACGGGGTGATCAGGCCGACCACGCCAAGGGCCTCGCGGGTCACTTCGACATTGACGCCCGGGCGCACCGACGGCACGTAGTCGCCGGACAGACGCAGGCATTCACCGGCGAAAAACTTGAAGATGTTGCCGGCGCGGGTCACTTCGCCGATGGCTTCGGGCAGGGTCTTGCCCTCTTCCCGGGCCAGCAGGGTGCCGAGTTCTTCGCGACGGGCGAGGATTTCCGTGCCGACTTTATCCAGAGCATCGTGACGGGCCTGAATGCCCGAAGTCGACCACGCCGGGAACGCGGCGCGGGCCGCATCAATGGCGGCGTTAACCTGAGTCAGGTCAGCCTTGGCGTAGTCGCCGATGGTGTCGCTCAACTCGGACGGGTTGATGTTGGCCGAGTAATCGGCACCGGCAACCCATTCACCGTTGATGTAGTTGTCGTAACGCTTGGAATCAGCCACAGAAAATTCTCCTCTCTACGCAAAAGCCGCTGATTGCTCAGCGGCCTTGTGGGTCGGTGTTTATTGCGCGCCTTGCTTGTCGATCAGCGCAGCGAGCATTTCGTACTCTTCGCCGGTCAGGTCGGTCAGCGGCGCCCGCACCGGGCCTGCGTCATAGCCGGCGATCTTGGCGCCTGCCTTGACGATGCTCACGGCATAACCGGCTTTGCGGTTGCGGATGTCGAGGTACGGCAGGAAGAAGTCGTCGATGATCTTGCCGACGGTGGCGTGATCTTCGCGAGCAATCGCGTGGTAGAAATCCATCGCGGTTTTCGGGATGAAGTTGAACACCGCCGAGGAGTAAACCGGGACGCCCAGCGCCTTGTAGGCAGCGGCGTAGACTTCAGCGGTCGGCAAGCCACCGAGGTAGCTGAAGCGATCACCGAGGCGGCGACGGATCGACACCATCAACTCGATATCGCCCAGACCGTCCTTGTAGCCGATCAGGTTCGGGCAGCGCTCGGCCAGACGTTCCAGCAGTGGCGCGGTCAGGCGGCAGACGTTGCGGTTGTAGACCACCACACCGATGTTCACCGATTTGCACACCGCTTCAACGTGGGCGGCGACGCCGTCCTGGCTGGCTTCGGTCAGGTAATGCGGCAGCAGCAACAGACCTTTGGCGCCCAGACGCTCGGCTTCCTGGGCGTACTCGATGGCTTGGCGGGTCGAGCCGCCGACACCGGCCAGAATCGGCACGCTGCTGGCGCAGGTATCGACCGCGGTCTTGATGATTTCCGAGTATTCGCTGGCTGCCAGGGAGAAGAACTCACCGGTGCCGCCGGCGGCGAACAGTGCCGACGCGCCGTACGGGGCCAGCCATTCCAGACGTTTGATGTAGCCAGCGCGGTTGAAATCGCCCTGGGCATTGAAATCGGTGACCGGGAACGACAGCAGACCGGCGGAGAGGATGGACTTCAGTTCTTGTGGATTCATTTTTCGAACACCCTGGGTAGCAACATTTTTTTGTGAGTTTTATGGTTCAGCCAGCGCTGAAGTTGTAGGTCATCGTACAACTTAAAAGATAACCGTCAACTGCATTTCATCGTCGCTTCACTCTTTTTGTCGGACAAGATTCGTTCTTGACGTAGGAAAAATCTGGGCTAGGATCGATTTAACTGTATATCCATACAGCTAAAAATAAATCCACCGACGACATATCAAGGAGCCAGAAATGTCCGGACTGCATGCAAAACCACAGGAAAGACCCACACTGGTCATCGCCCGATTCGAAGATCTTTTCACTGTAAACGGCATCCACTTCAGCACCGACAATCCGCGTCTGCTGCTGCACATCGCCGACGCCCACAGCGATGTCGAACCGGCCACCGCCCTCCCCGGCAAAGCGTTGAACATTCGACCGCCACTGCGCTTTGAAGGCGCTGAACACACGGCCATCGGCGACAACACCCTGCTGCGCTTCAGCGAAACCGCCGAACCGATCCGCGCGCAAACCAAGCCCTTACACTTGCCCAACGGCCTCGCACTGACCTACGGCCAGGTGGTGGCGCTGGCTGGAGATTTCTACGGCGTGGTCGACCGACCGATCAACGAAGGCGCGACCCCTGCCGATCGCCTGAATCGCTTCAGCGCGGCATTCGACACTCTCGCCGTGATGCCGGCCTCCCGCGCCGAGGCCACGCAGATTCTCGCGGTCATGCAAAAGGAGATCGACGCGGTCAAACAGGCGATCAAGGACGGCAAAGCACCGCACGAAGCCTACGACGCGCTCGGAGATACGTTGTCCGAAGAGTGGAACAAGATCACCGGTGGCGGCAGTTTTGTCTCCGCGCTGTTCCCGCTCGGACGTTATCTGAAACTGGCGGCGAACAACGCCGACCACTTCGGCGAATGGGCCAGACTGGCCTACATCGCTGGCCACACCGCCGCCCTGCAAACCGCAGTCGCGGCCCGCGCCACTCACGATGAACAACGATTGGAACGGGCCTACGCGATGAACGCATTTGCCGACCACTTCCTCACTGACCTGTTCTCTGCCGGCCATCTGCGGGTGCCGCGCAAGGAGATGGCGGCGGTGGTCACGCCGAGCGATCTCGGCTCGCTGGTGACCCGTTTCATGCACGACGAAGACAGCAAATTCGGCCTCAAAGTGCGCAACGCCCATGGCGATCAATGGCGCGCGTACGGCGACAAGCGCTACTTCGAAACCAGCGACGCGGACAACCGCACCCAGGTCAATCTAACGGTGCAGGCCTCGGCGGATGAAGTCTTCGCCGCTTACCTCAGCGGCAACGTGCCCGCCCCTTCGACGTTTGCCGCGCTGCAACGCCTGCCGGATCTGACGGCGGTGCTGAATCTTTCGAATAACTTCTCGCCGCTGTTCCGCGTCGAGGGCGGCAAGGTGCTGCGGCGCAAAGATGTGAACAACCTCAACGACACCGCCACCATCGATGACTGGTGGGGCTGGAGCACCTACCTGCTGCTCAAGGACTATCACCCGAGCGGCAACGTCAATTAAGGAGAATGGGCATGACGATCAGATTGAAACTGGAACTGGCGTCGGGACAGTCGCTGCAAGGTGCACCGCTGGAGTTGCTGGCAGATGGCAAGCCAATTGCGCGGGGGGTTGTGGATCAATCAGGCGAGGTGGCGTTTGCTGCCAAGCCGGGTAAAGCGAAACTGGCGGTGAGGGTGGATCGCTCGATATTGCCGCGCTGAAGTCAGCGGCCCATTCGCGAGCAAGCCCGCTCCCACATTGGAATGCATTTCAAGTGTGGGAACGGGTTTGCTCGCGAAAGCGCTTTGTCGTTGCATGAATCAGCGGCTTACCGTTCGTCGAGACTGGTATTTCTTACAGGTGCTTTGCTTTCGTGATCAAGACATTAATCAGGTCGTGCCGATATCGGCCTGGACGACCAAAAGGATCTTGAACATGAAAGACAAAAGCTTCGCTGTAACAATGCTGCCGGCTCCTTCGCTTAAAGAAGCGGTCAATGGGGTGCTCTACGTTCATAACCTGATTGATTCCGCCCATGGGGAAGTGCGCGAGCTTCCAAACGCAGCCTCTGGGGACACGATCAAACTGACAGTGAGTAACTCGGACGGCTCCCTGGAATGGGATACAGAGACCGTACTGACTGATATCACCGTCGGAAAGCCGATTGTATTGCCAATCCCGAAAGCGACGTTTGAAAAAATGCTCAATGCTGAAACGAACGCCGTATTGCAGTACTCCCTCGAAAGTGGGGGCAACCAAAAGCTTTCAATGCAACTGTCAGTCGAGCTTAAAGACTGATTCAACCTCACCCCTGCGCCTGCGCCTCTTCATGGGCCTGGCGCAGTCTTTCGCGGCTGTTGGTCAAATGCAGGCGCATTGCCGCTCGCGCCGCATCGGAATCCTGACGGGCAATCGCATCGTAGATTTCCTCGTGCTCGCGGCTCAGGCGGTTCATGTAGTGCTGCTGATCATCATGGGCCAGGCGCGCCGAATTCAGCCGCGTACGCGGAATGATGCTGGTGCCCAGGTGGGTCATGATGTCGGTGAAGTAGCGGTTGCCGGTGGACAGGGCGATTTCCAGGTGGAAAGCGAAGTCCGAGGCCACCGCATCGCTGGCGTGGGCCACGCTGTCGTTCAGCGCATCGAGGGCGGCGCGCATGGTCGCCAGTTGTTCGGGACTGCGGCGTTGCGCGGCGAGGCCGGCGGACTCCACTTCCAGGCTGATGCGCAATTCGAGAATCGCCAGCACGTCACGCAGGGTGACGACCGTGGCCGGGTCGATGCGAAAACCGCTGGGGCTCGGCGTGTCGAGCACGAAGGTGCCGATGCCGTGGCGGGTTTCCACCTGGCCGGCGGCCTGCAAACGGGAGATCGCCTCGCGCACCACGGTGCGGCTGACGCCGTGCTCCTGCATGATCGCCGACTCGGTGGGCAATTTGTCGCCGCGCTTGAGCAGACCGTCGCGGATCTGCTCGGTCAGCACCGTCACCAGCTCCTGAGCCAGGCTGCGGCGCTTGCGTGGGAGGCGTGGAGTGTCGATCGGGTTTTCCATGGTCAACGTCTGGTCTCGAAAATTCGGCTTGGTGGGCATCATAGCGCAGGCGGGTTGTACGATCACATCCCGCCTCACAATACCCCATGTGGGAGCGGGCTTGCTCGCGAAGGCGGTGTGTCAGGCAACCGATTTGTCGACTGAAGAGACGCCTTCGCGAGCAAGCCCACTCCCACAGGGGGTTGTGGTGATCAAGCGGTCACGGCCTGCTCCACCAGATGCCCGCTGTCGATCCGCACATGTCTAGGGTGGAAACGCTTCAGGCTGCTGCGATGGCCGACGCTGACGATGCTCAGGCCCGGCAACTGATCGATCAGCGCCTGATACAACGTTGCCTCATCCTCTTCATCCATCGCCGACGTCGCTTCGTCCATGTACAGCCATTGCGGTGCATAAAGCATGGCGCGGGCGAAAGCCAGGCGTTGCTGCTCACCCGGCGACAGCATGCGCTGCCAGTGATTGGCTTCGTCCAGACGCGCAACCAGATGCGGCAACCGGCAGATTTCCAGCACCTGCGCGTAACGTTCTGGCGCGTAGGTATCGCCCGGTTGTGGATAACTCAAGGCCTCGCGCAAGGTGCCGATCGGCAGATACGGTTTCTGCGGCAGGAACAGGTAGCGCGCCGCTGGCAGCCGGATGTTGCCGTGGCCCGCCGGCCACAGATGCCCCATCGCTCGCAGCAACGTCGACTTGCCGCTGCCGGATCGGCCGCTGAGCATCACCCGCTCGCCCGGCTCCACCGTCATGTCGGCATTGGTCAGCAGGTGACGACCATCAGCCAAGTCCAGGCCGAGATTGTGCACTTTGAGTTCGCTGCCCTGATTCTGCACATCGATGGCCGGGGTGCGCTGTTCGTTATCGGTCATGGCCTGACGGAAACTCAGCAGACGATCACAGGTGGCACGCCAGGACGCGAGGCTCTGATACGCACTGATAAACCAGCTGAAACTCTCCTGGACGTTGCCGAATGCCGAGCTGATCTGCATCAGCTCACCCAGTTCGATCTTGCCGGCGAGGTAACGCGGCGACGCAACGATAAACGGGAAAATGATCGCAGCCTGGCTGTAACCGGCAGTGAAAAATGTCAGGCGCTTGGACACTTTCATGATGTCCCAGAAGTTATGCCAGACCATGCCGAAACGGTTGCTCAAGCGGCGATTCTCGTTCGGCTCGCCGTTGTACAACGCGATGCTCTCGGCATTCTCGCGAATCCGCACCATGGAAAAACGCAGGTCGGCTTCGAAGCGTTGTTGTTGGTTGTTCAGGCCGATCAGGCGACGACCGATCAAATGCGTCAGCCAGCTGCCCACCACGGCGTAGACCAGCACGCACCAGAACATGTAGCCGGGAATGGTGATGCCGTAGACTTCGATGCTGCCCGACACGCCCCACAAAATGATCGAGAACGACACCAGGCTGACAATATTGCGCAGCAGGCCGATCCCCAACTCAAGGGTGTTGGAAGTGAAGTTGTTGAGGTCTTCGGAAATCCGCTGGTCCGGGTTATCGGTGTAACCACCCTGCTCCAGCTGGTAGTAATTCTTGTCGGCGAGCCAACGGGAGAAATGCTTTTCGGTGAGCCACGCCCGCCAGCGAATCGTCAGCATCTGGGTCAGATACAGCCGGTACACGGCACCGACAATCGCCACCGCCGCAATGCCGCAGAAATACAGAATCAAGCGCCAGAACGCCGCTTCGTCCTTCTTTTGCAGGGCGTTGTAGAAATCCTTGTACCAGGTGTTGAACCACACCGAGATACCCACACTCAGCAGCGAGAGTGCGATCACCGCAATCAGCAACGTCCAGGCCTTGCCCTTCTCTTCGCTGCGCCAGTAAGGCGTGATGATCGCCCACACCTTGCGAAAAAACTGCCCGCGCACAGCATCGTTGACCGCGGAATATTCAGCGTTCTGATTCATGGAAAAGGCTCGATAAAGAAAAGAACAGACACGCACCGATCATAGTTGATCGGTTCGTTTTATCGCCAGAGTGGGACTGGCTCATTCAGGGATTGTTCAGATTCATGGGGGTTTCAGTATCGCAGCGAGCGCACGTACCGTTCATCGGGACTGTCAGAGTTGACAGTAGAGGGGGGCGATTCAGGCTGATCAACTGGGCTGGCCTCCTGCAAGGAATTCGCTGTGAATCAGGAGAGCAGGTTACCCCTCTGACAACGAAAGGAATTGGTCATGAACAAAGAAGAAAACCCGCTTAATGCTCCAACCAGCGATTCGATCAAGAATGGCAAACTGTCTATCAGTGAGGTGAGTGATTCGGGGATTACAGTCAAATTCAGTTCCGATAACCCCAAGGTTGATATCCATCTTGCCTGGATCGGATATGCCTCCGAAAAGAAATCCGAACAGAAAGGCGGTAAAAACAACGAGCTCATTCTCCCGGTATCAAAAGCTACCGTGAAAAGCTGGTTGGGGCTGGATCTCTACGCGCAATGCGAAGCGACTCTGGGTGGAAAAAAATACTCATCGCCAAAAATGTTCTTCACGGTCGTAGCTTGAACCCAGGCGCTACCCGAATGCAGGGTAGCGCCTGTTTCATTCAATCCAGCTCATTTGGCCAGAAAACCTTTCAACGACGAACCGGGCGCTTCTGCAGTTTGCGCTGCAGGGTGCGGCGGTGCATGCCCAGGGCGCGGGCAGTCGCAGAGATGTTGCCTTCGTGTTCGGTCAGCACGCGCTGGATGTGTTCCCACTGCAGGCGATCGACCGACATCGGGTTTTCCGGCACCAGACTGTCGAGGTCGGCGTGCTCGGAGAGCAGCGCGGCCAGTACGTCATCGGCGTCGGCCGGTTTGCACAGGTAGTTGCAGGCGCCGCGCTTGATCGCTTCGACCGCGGTGGCAATGCTCGAATAACCGGTGAGGATCACCACGCGCATTTCCGGGTCCAGCTCCAGCAGCTTGGGCAGCAGCACCAGGCCGGAGTCGCCGTCCATTTTCAGGTCCAGCGCGGCGTAGTCCGGCAGGTCAGCCTGGGCGATGGTCAGGCCTTCTTCGGCGGAACCTGCGGTGCTGACGCGAAAGCCACGACGAGCCATGGCACGGGCCATTACTCGGGTGAACGTTGCGTCGTCGTCGACCAGCAGCAAATGCGGCAGTTCTTCGCCTTCGACTTGGATTTCGTCACTCATGTTGGTCTCCTCGGGCGCCGTGGGGCAGGCGCAGCTCGGTGAGCGTGCCGCCTTCCTCATGACTATAGAGTTTCACTGAGCCGCCGGCGCGTGTCACGCTGGCCTTGCTCAAAAACAGGCCCAGGCCGAAACCTTTGCCCTTGGTGGTAAAAAACGGTTTGCCGATCTGCTCGGCGATGGCCAGCGGCACACCGGCGCCGTGGTCACGAATGCTGATGGTCACGGTTTCCGCATCCCAGTCCAGCGTCACCTGAAGGTTTTCCGGGCAGGCGTCGGCGGCGTTGTTCAGCAGATTGAGCAGCGCCTGGGTCAGGTCCGGCGGCGGTGCCATGCGCGGCACGGTGCCTTGGCCGAGACGCTGGAAGCGATAACTGGCTTCCGGACGCATCAGGTGCCAGCGGTTCAGCGCTTCGTCGAGCCATTGGGTGACGTCCTGCATCTCCACGGCCATACGGCGGTTGGCTTCGGCGGCACGCACCAGTTGCTGCAGGGTTTCTTTGCAGAGTTTGACCTGATCCTGCAGCACCTTCAGATCGTCTTGCAGCATCGCGTCGGGGTGATCCTGCTGCATCTCCTTGAGCAGTACGCTCATGGTCGCCAGCGGCGTGCCGAGTTCATGCGCGGCGCCGGCCGCCTGAGTGGCGACGGCGAGCAATTGCTGATCGCGCAAGCCTTCTTCACGACGAATCGCCCGCAACTCTTCCTGACGACGCAGCTCTTCCGCCATGCGCGCAGCGAAAAACGTGATGACCGCAGCGGCCAGCGCGAAGCTCAGCCACATGCCGTAGATCTGCAGGTTCTCGCGGGCCACCGGCAGGGTTTCCAGCGGATAGAAACGCGTGAGCATCACGGTGTACAGCGCCAGCGCGATACCCGACAGAATCACCGAATAACGCCACGGCAGCGTCACCGCCGCGATGGTCAGCGGCACCAGGTAGTAGGAAACGAACGGGTTGGTCGAACCGCCGGAAAAATACAGCAGCGCACTGTGGATCACCAGATCGCAGGCCAGTTGCAGGGCGTATTCGAGCTCGGTCACCGGCCATGAAGTGCGCAGGCGCACGGCGGTGAACACGCACAGCAGAATCGAGCAGCCGAGGGTCATCGCCAGTTGCACCCACGGCAACGGCAGCAGTTGCAGCCAGTAGGCCAGGCCTACAGAACCGGCCTGCGCGGCGAGCACCAGGGTGCGAATGAAGGTCAGCCGCCAGAGGTTCTGGCGAGTGGCGGAAGTCAGTTGTACGGGGGCGAGCATGAGCTCTCCTGATGAGCGCTCCAGGCGGATCGCACGGAGTATAACCAAGCCGCGCCTTTGAGAGGCGAAAGTGCGGCAAATGACCACATGGCGAAAACATTTTCGGCGGCTATAAGGGCGCCTTCGCGAGCAGGCTCGCTCCCACAGAGGAATGCATTTCAAAAGTGGGAGCGAGCCTGCTCGCGAATGGCCGCGCAGCGGCCCGCTGCATCTGTATAGAAGTTGTAACTGGGCGAACCGGATCGCAGAAGCTAGAGTCTGATGGTTTCACGCAGGGACGAACCAACACCTGCGCATTATTCAAGGAGCCTTCATGCACACCTTTCGCCGCAGCGCCGCCCTTCTCGCCCTGACCGTCGGCAGCATCGCCAGCCTTCCGGCGCTGGCCGCCGATGAGCTGCACTACAACCAGATCTCCCTGCGCGCCGAAGTCAGCCAGGAAGTGGCCCGCGACCTGATGATCGTGACGCTCTACACCGAAGCGCAAAACACCGACCCGGCCAAACTCGCCGCCGACGTCAGCACCACCATGAACAAGGCACTGGCCCAGGCCAAGCAAGTCAAAGACATCACCCTGCGCCAGGGCAGCCGCAACAGCTACCCGATCTACGACACCAAGGGCCAGAAAATCACCGGTTGGCGTGAACGCGCCGAACTGCGCCTGGAAAGCGCCGACTTCGCCGCCCTGTCCAAACTCACCGGCGAACTGCTGACCGACCTGAAAATGGGCGGCATGGACTTCGCCATCGCCGAGCCGACCCGCAAAGCCAGCGAGGACAAGTTGCTGAAAGAAGCCGTCAGCGCCTTCAAGGCCCGCGCCCAACTGGCCACCGATGCACTGGGCGGCAAGGGGTACAAAATCGTCAACCTGAACCTTAACAGCAACGGTTATCCACAACCGTACATGCGCGCCCCGATGATGATGAAAGCCGCCGGCATGGCGGATTCGGCACCGGTCACGCCGGAAGTAGAAGCCGGCACCAGCCAGGTCAGCCTGACCGCCGATGGCTCGATTGAAGTGCTGATGCAGTGAATTGATGTGGGCTGAATGAGAAACCGGCGATCAGTGAATGATCGCCGGTTTTTTTGTGCCTGGATTTTGTGGTGAATGTTCCGCCGCCATCGCGAGCAGGCTCACTCCTACAATTTGGAATGCGTTCCCCTGTAGGAGTGAGCCTGCTCGCGATGAACGATAACGCGGTCTCAGGTCTGCGGATCCACCCGATCCAGCGCGCGATTCACCGCCAACTCGGCCAGCATGATGATCTGCTGAATCGCCAGCGCCGTATTGCGCTGCGGGCGACTGAGCTGATCGGCGAAATCACTGGCCATGGTGTTGGCCGAGGCCAGGGACTCACAGGCGTGGGCTAGCAGACTTTCGGTGTCGATGCCCGGATGGACGAGGAACATCGAACTCGGGGGGCGCGGTTTTGTAGCTTCGGGGCTGAGGTAGAAATCGAGGGCGCGTTTGATCGCTTCGCGGTTTTTTGCGAGGTCTTCGGCTTGGAGGGCTTCGGCGAGTGGGGTTGTGGGTTCGAGCGGTGGATCTGGGACGGGTTTGGACATGCATTTCACCTATGACGTTGGGCCACCTCAAGCCGTTTCTCACACGACGAAGAGGTGGCAGCTGTGTGCGGGGTGAGAAACCGGTCATAGGCACCCGGCCAGACAAAAGTCTGCCCGCACAGAGCCGCCATAACGTAATTGCATACAGCGTATTGGCTGGCGGCAATTATGCGGGTATGGGCACTGAATGACTATGAACTGCCGGGTTCTCACACCCGATCGCTGAATCTTCAGCGACAGTTCAAGGCTAGAGAGCTGACGTCCGAGGGACAACCTGAAAACCTTGTGGGAAGGTTCTGGTTATTTGAAACGACTTTAAACAAACCAATTTTATCAGGTGACTGGACGGGCCTCTTCGCGAGCAAGCCCGCTCCCACAGTGGATGGCGTGCAGACCGTTAGAGATTGGTCGGCTGTCAGGCCGCCATCACTTAGCCAGTCGCCGCACCCGCTTTTCACCACTCACACGATGAGCGTTAGCTCGAGTACCGCTTTTGATCTTGATCCACGGGCGACGTCGGAAGGCTGAGTGGAGGGATTTATCCGGGGGTGGGAGCGCAGCGACCGTTTGGCGGAGCCAAACACAGCGAGAGGAGGTGCAGCGAAGCAAACCGGAGGCGCTGCGCCCGGATCGATCCCGCAGCGAAGGAACCCCGAGCCCCAGCGAGCGGGCCGAACGCAGGAGCAAGCCTTTTTGGTTACTTTTTCGGCGTCTGGAAAAAGTGACCCGCCGTAAGGGCGGAACCCCAAGCCGCCGTTACCGCAGCAACGGATATGCACCCAAAAGCCCCAGATATACCGAGATAGACACCCCAACAAGAAAAACGATATTTCCGAACACACCCAAATCCCCGCTAACCTGAAAAAACAACCACCTCCAAATCCCGGGGACTCCATGGAAAGATTCACCCTAAAACCACTACTAATCACCCTCGCACTAACAGCCATAGCCCCGATCGCAAACGCAGCCACCACCCTGGTCTACTGCTCCGAAGCCAGCCCGGCAGGCTTCGACCCCAGCCAATACACCAGCGGCACCGACTTCGACGCCTCAGCCGAAACCGTCTTCAACCGCCTCACCCAATTCCAGCGCGGCGGCACCGAAGTCGAACCCGGCCTGGCAATCAACTGGGACGTAAGCCCGGACGGCCTCCAGTACACCTTCCACCTACGGCAAGGCGTGAAATTCCACACAACGGAATATTTCACCCCGACCCGCGACTTCAACGCCGACGACGTACTGTTCACCTTCCAGCGCCTGCTCGACCCCGACAACGCCTTTCGCAAGGCCTACCCCGCCGAGTCCCCGTACTTCACCGACATGGGCCTGAACACCACGATCAAATCGGTAGAAAAAATCGACGATCAGACCGTGCGCTTCAACCTGAACAATGTCGACGCCGCGTTCGTGCAAAACCTCGCCATGAGCTTCGCCTCGGTGCAATCGGCCGAATACGCCGCGCAACTGCTAAAGGAAGGCAAAGCCGCCGACCTCAACCAAAAACCGGTGGGCACCGGCCCGTTCGTATTCAAGCGCTACCAGAAAGATTCGCAGATCCGCTACGCCGCCAACCCGGCCTACTGGAAACCTGAAGACGTGAAGATCGACAACCTGATCTTCTCGATCACCCCCGACGCCGCCGTACGCCTGCAGAAACTCAAGGCCGGCGAATGCCAGGTCAGCGGCTACCCGCGCCCGGCCGACATCGAAGTGATGCAACAAGACCCGAACCTGCGCGTGCTCAAGCAGCCCGGTTTCAACCTCGGCTTCCTTGCCTACAACACCACTCACCCGCCATTGGACCAGCTCAAGGTCCGTCAGGCACTGGACATGGCCATCGACAAACCGGCAATCATCAAAGCGGTTTACCAGAGTGCCGGCCAACTGGCGCAGAACGCCTTGCCGCCGGCGCAATGGTCGTATGACCCGAACATCAAGGACGCGCCGTACGACCCGGTGAAGGCCAAGGCGCTACTCAAGGAAGCCGGGGTTGCGCCGGGTACCACCATCAACCTGTGGGCGATGACGGTGCAGCGCGCCTCAAACCCGAATGCACGCATGTCGGCGCAGATGATCCAGCAGGATTGGGAGAAAATCGGCATCAAGGCCAACATCGTCAGCTACGAATGGGGCGAGTACATCAAGCGTGCGAAAAATGGCGAACACGACGCGATGATCTATGGTTGGACAGGTGACAACGGCGACCCGGACAACTGGCTCGGCGTGCTCTACAGCTGCGCCGCGGTCAAGGGCAGCAACTACGCCAAGTGGTGCGACCCGGCCTACGACAAACTGGTGCAGCAGGCCAAGGTGACCACCGACAAGGCGCAACGGGTAAAACTGTATCAACAGGCGCAACTGATCCTTAAACAGCAGGTGCCGATCACCCCGATCGCCAACTCCACGGTGTTCCAGCCGCTGCGCAAGGAAGTGACCGACTTCAAGATCAGTCCGTTTGGCCTTACGCCCTTCTACGGCGTGGGTATAAATAAGTAACACCGAGCCCCAATGCGGCGCGCACAACGTGACCGGCGCACCGTTTTGGGGCTTCGTTTGCACCGTAAAATCCACCCGCAAACGGTCAAATGCGTCAAAAGTTATACAGATGCGACATTAAGGTACGTACGTGCCACCGTTTAACGCTCGCTCACACTCTGGATCTTGCATTGGGTATGGCCCCTGCATAAGTATCCGCAGGCACGACTCACGAGGTCGTACCTCAATATTAAAAAATGACAACAAATCATGAGGCCAACATGCTTAAACACGCGGTCATTCCGTTTTTAGTCGGCGCAGGCTTGTTAGCCTCCGCACCTTTCGCATCCGCTGCGACTAACCTGGTGTTCTGCTCCGAAGGGAGCCCGGCCGGTTTTGATCCAGGCCAGTACACCACCGGAACCGACTTCGACGCCTCAGCCGAAACCATGTTCAACCGCCTGAGCCAGTTCGAGCGTGGCGGCACCGCCGTTATCCCGGGCCTGGCCACCAGCTGGGACATTTCCCCGGACGGCCTGACTTACACCTTCCACTTGCGTGAAGGCGTCAAGTTCCACACCACCCCGTATTTCAAGCCGACTCGTGAGTTCAACGCCGACGACGTGCTGTTCACCTTCAATCGCATGATTAACAAGGATGACCCGTTCCGTAAGGCGTACCCGACCGAATTCCCGTACTTCACCGACATGGGGATGGACACCAACATCACCAAGATCGATAAAGTCGACGACCACACCGTCAAGTTCACGCTGAAAGAAGTCGACGCCGCGTTCATCCAGAACATGGCCATGAGCTTCGCCTCGATCCAGTCCGCCGAGTACGCAGCCCAGCTGCTCAAGGAAGGCAAGGCTGCCGACATCAACCAGAAGCCGATCGGCACTGGTCCGTTCGTGTTCAAGAGCTACCAGAAAGACTCGAACATCCGCTACACCGGCAACAAGGATTACTGGAAACCTGAGGACGTGAAGATCGACAACCTGATCTTCGCCATCACCACCGACCCGTCGGTACGTATCCAGAAACTGAAAAAGAACGAGTGCCAGGTCACCCTGTTCCCGCGTCCGGCGGATCTCGCGGCGCTGAAGGCCGACAAAACCCTGAAGATGCCTGACCAGGCCGGTTTCAACCTGGGCTACATCGCCTACAACGTGATGGACAAGGTCAAGGGCAGCAACGAGGCTAACCCGCTGGCTGACCTGCGCGTACGTCAGGCGCTGGACATGGCGGTGAACAAGCCGCAGATCATCGATTCGGTTTACCAGGGCGCCGGCCAACTGGCCGTCAACGCCATGCCGCCGACCCAGTGGTCCTACGACACCACCATCAAGGACGCCAAGTACGATCCTGAAAAAGCCAAGCAACTGCTCAAGGAAGCTGGCGTCAAGGAAGGTACCGAGATCGTTCTGTGGGCGATGCCGGTGCAGCGTCCGTACAACCCGAACGCCAAGCTGATGGCTGAAATGCTCCAGTCCGACTGGAAGAAGATCGGCCTGAACGTGAAGATCACCAGCTACGAGTGGGGCGAGTACATCAAGCGTTCCAAAGGTGGCGAGAACCAGGCCATGATCATTGGCTGGAGCGGTGACAATGGTGACCCGGACAACTGGCTGAACGTGCTGTTCGGCTGCGACTCGCTCAGCGGCAACAACTTCTCCAAGTGGTGCGACAAGAAGTTCGACGGCCTCGTCAAGGAAGCCAAGCGCACGACCGACCAGGCCAAGCGCACCGAACTGTACAAACAGGCGCAACACGTCCTCAAAGATGCAGTCCCAATGACACCTATCGCTCACTCGACGGTGTATCAACCCATGCGCGCCAACGTGCAGGACTTCAAGATCAGCCCATTCGGCTTGAACTCCTTCTACGGCGTCAGCGTCAGCAATTAAAAGAAACAGCGGCGACGTTTAAAGCGGCGCCGCTGTTTTTTTCTGCCGACTAGCCAGGAATTTGCCTACAGCCATTTCCACCTTGCTCTAACAGGGTGGTACATGACGTGTTGCCTTTTCCTACGAGTCTTTAGGACTCAGCGCATTTACTGCCAGACCCACGGCACCTACCGTCGGGTTCTGACCAGTTTCTGCGTGGGCCACCGGCTTGCTGTACGTACTGGATTGAGCTCAATGCCACCTCAGCGTCCCTGGACGGGATCGCGGTGCATTGAACAACACTACAAAAAAGAGGGAGCGTCATGCGCCATACCTTGGTTTTTTCCGCACTGCTGGGCGCCGGCCTGTTGGCCGCCACGTCCGCCAGTTACGCCGCCAGCAACAGCCTGGTGTTCTGCTCCGAAGGCAGCCCGGCGGGTTTTGATACCGCGCAATACACGACGGCCACCGATAACGATGCCGCCGAGCCGCTGTACAACCGCCTGGTCGAGTTTGAAAAAGGCGCGACCAACGTCGTACCGGGACTGGCAACCAAGTGGGATATTTCCGAGGATGGTCTCAAGTACACCTTTCACCTGCGTGAAGGTGTGAAATTTCATACAACGCCGTACTTCAAACCGACGCGCGATTTCAACGCCGACGACGTGCTGTTCACGTTTAACCGCATGCTCGATCCGCAACAGCCATTCCGTAAGGCTTATCCGACCGAATTCCCGTATTTCAACGGGATGAGCCTGAACAAGAACATTGCCAAGGTCGAAAAGACCGGGCCGCTGACCGTGGAATTCACGCTCAACAGCGTCGACGCCGCGTTCATCCAGAACATCGCCATGAGCTTCGCTGCCATCCTGTCCGCCGAATACGCCGACAAACTGCTGGCCGAAGGCAAGCCGAGCGACATCAACCAGAAGCCGGTCGGCACCGGGCCGTTCGTGTTCAAGAGCTATCAGAAAGACTCGAATATCCGTTACACCGGTAACGAGCACTACTGGGATCCGAGCCGGGTCAAGCTGAAGAACCTGATCTTCGCGATCAACACCGACGCTTCGGTACGCGTGCAGAAGCTCAAGGCCGGCGAATGCCAGATCACCCTGCATCCACGCCCTGCCGATGTCGAAGCACTGAAGGTCGACCCGAAACTGCAGCTGATTTCCAAGCCGGGTTTCAACCTCGGCTACATCGCCTACAACGTGCGCCACAAGCCCTTCGACCAGCTCGAAGTACGTCAGGCGCTGGACATGGCGGTGAATAAACAGGGGATTCTCAACGCTGTTTATCAAGGCGCCGGGCAACTGGCGGTCAACGCCATGCCACCGACCCAGTGGTCCTACGACGACAGCATCAAAGACGCCGCCTACAACCCGGAAAAAGCCCGCGAGCTGCTCAAGGCTGCCGGCGTGAAAGAAGGCACCGAGATCACCCTGTGGGCGATGCCGGTACAGCGTCCATACAACCCGAACGCCAAACTGATGGCCGAAATGCTCCAGGCAGACTGGGCGAAAATCGGTCTGAAAGTGAAGATCGTCAGCTACGAATGGGGCGAGTACATCAAGCGCACCAAGAATGGCGAGCACGATATCAGCCTGATCGGCTGGACCGGCGACAACGGGGACCCGGACAACTGGCTGGGCACCCTGTACAGCTGCGACGCGATTGGCGGCAACAACTATTCCATGTGGTGCGATCCGGCGTACGACAAGCTGATCAAAGAGGCCAAGGTCGTCACCGATCGCGACCAGCGCACCACGCTCTACAAACAGGCGCAGCAGTTGCTCAAGCAGCAAGTGCCGATCACGCCTGTCGCCCACTCGACGGTCAACCAGCCGTTAAGCGCCCGGGTTGAAGGCTTCAAGGTCAGCCCCTTCGGTCGCAATGTGTTCTCGGGCGTCAGTATCGATTAACCCAACCGATTAGCCGCAACGCTGAGGGGACCGTCTATCCCCTCACGCAAGCGCTTTGCCGAAATTCGCCGATCCGGCCTTTTGCAAACGTTTGCGATGTGTGAAATGAGTTCTAAACCAATAACCGGCCCACCCAAAAAAGCCGGCATAAAAAGAAAGTAAAGGAGCTTCACCCATGAAACTGAGCAGCACCGCGATACTGGCCCTGGCCATCAGCAGCGTCACCGCTACGGCTTATGCGGAAACCCAAAGCCAGGCGTTCACCCCGGTGACCGTCAACACCAAGAGCGCCCAGGCTGAAGCGACCGGCTTCGTCGAAGGACAGTCGATTACCGGTACGACGCGTAACTGGTACGCCAATGAGCAATTGAAACGTGGTGCCAAGTTCAAGTACCAAAAAAACGGTACAACCGAACTTACTGATCGCCGGATCAACTGGGTACAAGGCACGATTCTCAAGTACAACTCGGGGTTCACCGAAGGTACTGTCGGCATCAGCACTGAAGTGGCGGTCTATAACGCTGTAGCTCTTGAGCGTGACCGCAAAAACCTCGCTGCAAACGTCGGTGGGGCGCCGATTCCTAACGTCGCCTCCGGTAACAACCGGACCCTGACCCGAGATGGTGGCGATGCGGAGGGACAGTGGAGCAAACTGGGTCTGGCCAACATCAAGGCGCGGGTTTCAAATACCACTCTGACCGCCGGCCGCCAAAACTTCAGCAGCCCGATGGTCGATGTGATCGGCAACCGCGCTCTTCCTTCGAGCTTCCAAGGTGTCAGCCTGCACAGCGAAGAGTTGGAAAACCTGACCTTCGACATCGCTACGTTCGACAAGAACTCGCCACGTATGGAAGAAAGCCAGCGCAAGTTCCGCTCCGAATATGCTGACACGCTCATTGAAATTGATCACGTCAACACCGCTGGTATTTCCTACCAGCCGTTTGCCAGTCTGAAAACCAGCCTGTGGGCAACTCAGGCTGAAGATATGTGGAAACAGTATTACTTCGGCGCCACCCACGAGCTGGGCGATAGCCAGATCCTCAGCCTGACCACCGGTCTGAACTACTACAAGACCGTCGATGAAGGCAAAAAGAAGCTGGGCGAAATCGACAACGATACCTACTCGCTGTCGCTGGGTCTGACTCACCAGGCCCATAGCCTGACCTTCTCGTACCAGGAAATTAACGGTAACGAGTACTTCGACTATCTGCACGAAACCAACGGTATTTACCTGGCCAACTCCCTGCTCTCGGACTTCAACGGCCCGAACGAGAAATCCTTCCAGGTCGCTTACGGTCTGAACATGGCTGAATATGGCGTGCCAGGCCTGAAGTTCAACATCTACAGCGCTCGTGGTTGGGGCATCGACGGCACTCACTACAAAGGCGGCGCTTACGACAGCGTGCTGGCGATGGATGGCGAACACCACTACGAATACGGGATCGGTGCTGCATACGCCGTGCAAAGCGGGCCGCTCAAGGCTACCGCAATACGCGCAACCTACACCGCACACCGTGCCAGTGAAAACCAGCTGGATGGCAGCATCAACGAGTTCCGTCTCGTGACCACCATCCCGTTCAACATCCTGTAAAAAACGCCAACCGACGGCTGACTCATGACGAGTCGGCCGTTCGGTTTTTTGTCTTCAACCGATTGCAGAGGGTTATCGATGAAAATGCTTCCCCTACGTGCGGCCGTCGCTGCCGCGTTGTTGAGCGCCGCCATCGGCGTCTCGGCCAAACCCTTGGTGGTCTGCACCGAAGCCAGTCCGGAAGGCTTCGATATGGTCCAGTACACAACTGCAGTCACTGCCGATGCGGTGGCCGAAACGATCTTCAACCGCCTGGCCGACTTCAAGCCCGGCACCACCGAAGTGATTCCGGCACTGGCCGAATCCTGGGACATCAGTGAAGACGGCCTGACCTATACGTTCCACCTGCGCAAAGGCGTCAAGTTTCACACCACCGAATACTTCAAGCCGACCCGCGACATGAACGCCGACGATGTGGTCTGGAGCTTCCAGCGTCAGCTGGACCCGAATCACCCATGGCACAAACTGTCGAGCGTGGGCTTCCCGTACTTTGAAAGCATGGGCTTCAAGGAACTGCTCAAAAGCGTAGAGAAAGTCGACGACAACACGGTCAAGTTCACCCTGACCCGCCGCGAAGCGCCGTTCCTGGCCGACATCGCCATGGCGTTCTCCTCGATCTACCCGGCCGAATACGCCGACCAGTTGCTCAAGTCCGGCAAGACCGGCGACCTCAACAACAAGCCAGTCGGCACCGGCCCGTTCATCTTCCAGCGTTATGCCAAGGATGCGCAGGTGCGCTTCAAGGCCAACCCGGACTACTTCCGCGGCAAGGCCCCGGCCGACGCGCTGATCCTGGCGATCGCCACCGACAACAACGTGCGCCTGCAGAAGCTCAAGGCCAACGAGTGCCAGATCGCGCTGTATCCGAAACCGGATGACATCCCGAGCATCAAGAAAGACAGCAACCTGAAAGTCGACGAGATGGACGCGATGACCGTCTCGTACATCGCCATGAACACCCAGCACAAATACATGAGCGACGTGCGCGTGCGTAAGGCCATCGACATCGCCTTCGACAAGGAAGCCTACGTCAACGCGCTGTTCGGCAAAGGCAACGCCAGCGTGGCGGTCAACCCGTACCCGCCGACGCTGCTGGGTTACAACCACGACCTGAAGAACCCGCCACGCGATCTGGACAAGGCGCGTGCCCTGCTCAAGGAAGCCGGGGTTCCGGAAGGCACCGTGTTTACCCTGTTTACCCGTAACGGCGGCGGCCCGACCAACCCGAATCCGATGCTCGGCGCGCAGATGATGCAGGCTGACCTGGCGAAAGTCGGAATCAAGATCGACATCCGCGTCATGGAATGGGGCGAAATGCTCAAACGCGCCAAGGCCGGCGAGCACGACATGGTTTCGGCCGGATGGGCGGGCGACAACGGCGACCCGGATAACTTCCTGACGCCTATGCTCAGTTGCGAAGCAGCCAAGAACGGCGAAAACTACGCGCGCTGGTGCAACGAGAAATTCCAGGCACTGCTCGACGAAGCACGGGCTAAAGTAGATCCGGCCGAACGCGCGAAGCTCTACGAACAGGCCCAGGTGCTGTTTAATCAGGACCAACCGTGGATCAGCATGGCCCACACCCGGATGTTTACCGCAATGCGCAACAACGTAGAGGGTTATCACATCAGCCCTCTCACAACCAATAACTTCGCCACTACCCAGGTGAAGTAGATAAGAAACTCCCGGCCTCCCTGACCCCAGGGTCGCCGGGCACGCCTAACCGGCTGATGAGGTACCACACAAGATGTTTAGTTTTATTGCCCGCCGACTGGGGTTGTTGATCCCCACGTTTTTCGGCATCACCTTGCTGACTTTCGCGTTGATTCGCATGATTCCGGGCGACCCCGTGGAAGTGATGATGGGCGAACGTCGGGTCGACCCCGAAATGCACGCTCAGGCAATGGAACGCCTAGGTCTGAACAAACCGCTGTATGCCCAGTACCTGGACTACATCGGCAAACTGGCCCACGGCGATCTCGGCGAATCCCTGCGTACGCGTGAGAGCGTATGGACCGAGTTCACCTCCCTCTTCCCGGCGACACTGGAACTGTCCATGGCCGCCCTGCTGTTCGCCGGCATCCTCGGTCTTCTGGCCGGGGTGATTGCGGCTCTAAAGCGAGGATCCCTGTTCGACCATGGGGTGATGGGCATCTCCCTGGCGGGGTATTCGATGCCGATCTTCTGGTGGGGCCTGATCCTGATCATGTTCTTCTCGGTGAGCCTGGGCTGGACCCCGGTGTCCGGACGGATCGACCTGCTTTACGACATCGAGCCGCGCACCGGTTTCATGCTGATCGACACGCTGCTGGCCGATGACATGGGCGCATTCCTCGATGCGCTGCATCACCTGATCCTGCCGGCCATCGTGCTCGGCACCATTCCGCTGGCGGTGATCGCGCGGATGACCCGTTCGTCGATGCTCGAAGTGCTGCGCGAAGACTACATCCGCACCGCCAAGGCCAAAGGCCTGTCGCCCTCGCGCGTGGTGTTCGTGCACGGCCTGCGCAACGCGCTGATTCCGGTGCTGACCGTGGTCGGCCTGCAAGTCGGCACCCTGCTGGCCGGTGCAGTCCTGACCGAAACCATTTTCTCCTGGCCCGGCATCGGTAAATGGCTGATCGAAGCCATCGGCGCCCGGGACTACCCGGTTGTGCAAAACGGCATCCTGTTAATCGCCTGCCTGGTGATTCTGGTCAACTTCGTAGTGGACATCCTCTACGGCTTTGCCAACCCACGCATCCGTCATCAGCGCTGAGGTCCATACCATGAGCACTCCAACATCCTCAGTAGCCACTTCCGCCCCAAGCGCGGATCAAAGCCTGCTGTACCCGTCACCGTACAAAGAATTCTGGCAAGCCTTCTCCAAGAACAAGGGCGCGGTTGCCGGCCTGCTGTTCATGCTGCTGATCATCTTCTGCGCGATCTTCGCGCCGTGGGTCGCGCCGCATAACCCAAGCGAGCAATACCGTGACTTCCTGCTGACGCCACCGGCGTGGCTCGAAGGCGGGCAGATGCAATTCCTGCTCGGCACCGATGAACTGGGTCGCGACCTGCTGTCACGGCTGATTCAGGGTTCGCGCCTGTCGCTGCTGATCGGTCTGTCGTCGGTGGTGATGTCGCTGATCCCGGGGATCCTGCTGGGTCTGTTCGCCGGTTTCTTCCCGAAAATGATCGGCCCGACCATCATGCGTCTGATGGACATCATGCTGGCCCTGCCGTCCCTGCTGCTGGCTGTGGCGATCGTCGCCATCCTCGGCCCTGGCCTGATCAACACCGTGATCGCCATTGCTGTGGTATCGCTGCCGTCCTACGTGCGTCTGACCCGTGCTGCGGTGATGGGCGAACTGAACCGCGACTACGTGACCGCCGCGCGCCTGGCCGGTGCCGGTCTGCCACGTCTGATGTTCATCACCGTGCTGCCGAACTGCATGGCGCCGCTGATCGTGCAGGCGACCCTGAGTTTCTCCTCGGCGATTCTCGATGCCGCCGCCCTGGGCTTCCTCGGCCTTGGCGTACAACCGCCAACCCCTGAGTGGGGCACCATGCTGGCCTCGGCCCGCGACTACATCGAACGCGCCTGGTGGGTCGTGAGTCTGCCTGGTTTGACCATTTTGCTCAGCGTGCTGGCAATCAACTTGATGGGCGACGGTCTGCGCGATGCGCTGGACCCGAAACTCAAGAACGCCGCCTGAGGAGATTCCCATGTCACTGCTAGAAATCAAGAATCTCAACGTTCGCTTCGGCGACAAAACCGCGACACCCGTTGTCGATGGCCTCGACCTGAAAGTCGACAAAGGCGAAGTCCTGGCAATCGTTGGCGAATCGGGTTCGGGTAAATCCGTGACCATGATGGCGCTGATGGGCCTGATCGAGCATCCCGGCATCGTCACCGCCGATTCGCTCAGCTTTGACGGCAAAGACATGCTCAAGCTGAGCAATCGTCAACGTCGGCAAATCGTCGGCAAAGACCTGTCGATGGTGTTCCAGGACCCGATGACCGCGCTGAATCCGAGCTACACCGTCGGTTTCCAGATCGAAGAAGTGCTGCGTCTGCACCTGAAAATGTCCGGCAAGCAAGCGCGCAAACGCGCCATCGAACTGCTGGAAAAAGTGGAGATCCCGGGCGCCGCCAGCCGTATGGACGCCTACCCGCACCAACTGTCCGGCGGTATGAGCCAGCGTGTCGCGATTGCCATGGCGATTGCCGGCGAACCGAAACTGTTGATCGCCGACGAACCGACCACGGCACTCGACGTAACCATTCAGGCACAGATCATGGATCTGCTGCTGGCGTTGCAGAAAGAACAGAACATGGGCCTGGTGCTGATCACTCACGACCTCGCGGTCGTGGCCGAAACCGCTCAGCGCGTCTGTGTGATGTACGCCGGCCAGGCTGTTGAAGTCGGTCAGGTGCCGCAACTGTTCGACATCCCGGCGCACCCTTACAGCGAAGCGTTGCTCAAGGCGATTCCGGAACACAGCCAGGGCGCCGAGCGTCTGGCGACACTGCCGGGCATCGTCCCGGGCCGTTATGACCGTCCGCAGGGCTGCCTGCTGTCGCCGCGCTGCCCGTACGTGCAGGACACCTGCCGCGCGCAGCGTCCGGCCCTTGATCCGAAAAGCCACAGCCTCGCCCGCTGCTTCTTCCCGCTGAACCAGGAGGTGGCGTAATGGCCGTCGTACTTACCGCCCGCGACCTGACCCGTCACTACGAAGTCTCCCGTGGCCTGTTCAAGGGGCACGCCACCGTGCGCGCGCTCAACGGCGTGTCGTTCGAACTGGAAGCCGGCAAGACCCTCGCCGTGGTCGGCGAATCGGGCTGCGGCAAATCCACCCTCGCCCGCGCCCTGACCCTGATTGAAGAGCCGTCGTCCGGTTCGCTGAAAATCGCCGGTCAGGAAGTGGCTGGCGCCGACAAGGCCCAGCGCAAACAACTGCGCAAAGACGTGCAGATGGTATTCCAGAGCCCGTACGCGTCGTTGAACCCACGGCAGAAAGTCGGTGACCAACTCGGCGAGCCGCTGCTGATCAACACCAACCTGTCCGCCGCTGAACGCCGCGAAAAAGTCCAGGCGATGATGAAGCAGGTCGGCTTGCGTCCCGAGCACTACCAGCGCTATCCGCACATGTTCTCCGGCGGTCAGCGCCAGCGGATCGCCCTCGCCCGGGCGATGATGCTGCAACCGAAAGTGCTGGTGGCGGATGAGCCTACCTCGGCACTGGACGTGTCGATTCAGGCCCAGGTGCTGAACCTGTTCATGGATCTGCAGCAAGAGTTCAACACGGCGTACGTGTTCATTTCGCACAACCTGGCGGTGGTGCAACATGTGGCCGATGACGTGATGGTGATGTACCTCGGTCGCCCGGTGGAAATGGGCCCGAAAGACGCTATCTACGAACGTCCCCTGCACCCATACACCCAGGCGTTGCTGTCGGCGACCCCGACCATTCACCCGGACCCGAACAAGCCGAAAATCAAGATCGTCGGCGAATTGCCCAACCCGCTGAACCCGCCACCGGGTTGCGCGTTCCACAAGCGCTGCCCATACGCGACCGAGCGTTGCAGCACTGAAGAGCCGTTGTTGCGTGAATTGGATAATCGCCAGGTGGCCTGCCACTACGCCGAGCAATTCCTCGACGGCGCCGCCTGATTAACGGCGGACGAAAGTGTGGGAGCGGGCTTGCTCGCGAATGCGGTGTGACAGTCACTGATAATGGTGACTGACACACCGCTTTCGGGAGCAAGCCACCTCCCACAGGGAACTTGAGTTGTCGCTAAAGCGTTAACCAAACCCCTTCTCCCCCGATTGCGCATCAGTCGGGGAAGAAGGGGTTTTCTTTTATTTGCGATTTACGTCTGGCTGTCGCCTTCGTCGTCCGGATCATCAGAGTCCGGTTCATCAGTAGTCGAGTCATCGTCATCGGCGCTGCCACCCTGCCCCTGATCACCTGGCTCTGATTCGGACTTGGCGAGCATCAGGCCGCTGTGTCCGACCTGGCCGTTAAAGGCCTGGGAATCGTGATCCTCGCACTCCGCCCAGGCCGTCGCGGTGCCGAGGGACAGCATGACCATCACTTTCAATAGCAATAAAAACCGTAGCAACCTGC
Source organism: Pseudomonas sp. URIL14HWK12:I6 (assembly GCF_000514195.1). Lineage (NCBI taxonomy): Bacteria > Pseudomonadati > Pseudomonadota > Gammaproteobacteria > Pseudomonadales > Pseudomonadaceae > Pseudomonas > Pseudomonas sp. URIL14HWK12:I6. The sequence continues at coordinate 95,065 of NZ_AZVL01000002.1, read as the reverse complement.
TTTTCATAGCTGACTCCATCCACTTTCAGGTGAGACATGGGTGCCTGACTGGCGCTGTGTGAAATCTAGTTCCGATCCGTCGGGTTCACCAGATAGGACGCTAACGAGCAGACAGAAATGCCCTCCACAGACAGACAGGTTTCGAATAACACCTATCGCGGAATCAGCTAAGCGGACGGGTCGCTTGCCACGTCAAGGGAATTGACATCAACACCAGTACGGCGCTACCCAGCCAGACGCTATGGCCACCGAAATTGCCGTACAACTGACCGCTGAGCACCGGCGACAACAGCGCACTGGCGCTCCAGCTCATAAAGAACAGACCAAAGTACTGGCCGCTTTTGCCGCGCTGGGCAAATTGCATCGCCAGCACATTCAGCGGCGGCATGAACAACGCCTCGCCCAAGGTCCAGATCACCGTCGACAGGCAGACGAACGCCAGCCCGGATCCGAACGGCAACATGCCCAATCCGCCGGCCAGCAACAAACTCCCCGCGAGCATTTGCCGCCGCGTGCCCCAACGCTCGCCGCAGTGTGACAAGGGAATCTGCAAGGCGATCACCAGCAACGCATTGAGCCCGAACTGCCAGCCGATCGCCTCGGTGCTCAAGTGGTAGTAATCACGCAGATAATTGCCCAGCGTGCTGTAGACCGTGTCGAATGCAATGCCAAGCACGGCCGTCGCCGCGAGCAACCACAGGAACGCTTTATCGTAAAACGGCGCAACGGATCCACCGGCGCCGTTTGTAGAGGGGGCGTCATTGATCAGTACCGGCCGACGCCACGTAGTGCGAACAAACCACAGCAAGGCCAACAGCGTCATCGCCGCGCTGCCGAAAAACACCCAGCGAAAATCCGTCTGCGCCAACACCCCGCCCGCCACACCTGCGGCGGCCATGCCAAGGTTGCGCGCCACCCGGCTCAAGGCCTGCGCGCGCGAGCGTTGAGCAACTTCGCAGTACTCCATGATCAGGCGCTGGTGCAGGGTGCGAATGGCCCCATCGATCGTCCCGCTGAGCAACAGCAATGCCGCAAGCAACGGTACTTGCGTGACCAGCCCCAGCAGGATCAACACCCACACCGAAACAAAGAACAACGTCGCCGTCAGCCGCGCCGTGCGCACATGATCACTGAGCAGCCCACCGAGCATCGAACCGACCAACAACCCGGCACCATAGGCCGACAGCAACCAGCCGACGGTTTCAATCGCCAGCCCCAGCTCCTGGCGCAGATACAGCGCCATGAACAACTTGACCATGCTGCTCAGACGATTGATGAACAGCAACGCCGCAAGCACCCAGGCCATCAGACTGAAATAGCCATTGGGGCGCAGCAGATGGATGAGGTTGCGCGTCATTCCATTGACCTCTCAAAGCGACCGGCATGACCTTGAACACTAACGTCCAGCGCGCCGGTTGTCGCGCTCAAGAACCTCGAGATCTCAAAATACGGATTCGTCCTACAGTCCCTGCAAGGAGCTTCCTTCAGTCGCTCAATTGGATTAGAAAAAATGGTCTGCTGTCAGATCGTCATCGCCAGCGGGCTGGCTCCTACAGTGGGAATGGGTGCGCTCAGCTGGAGACTGGTCGGCTGTCAGGCCGCCTTCGCGAGCAAGCTCGCTCCCACAGTTTGAAACCGGTGTATTCAGGTAGAAATTGGTCGGCTGTCAGGCCGCCTTCGCGAGCAAGCTCGCTCCCACAGTTTGAAACCGGTGTATTCAGGTAGAAATTGGTCGGCTGTCAGGCCGCCTTCGCGAGCAAGCCCGCTCCCACAGTTTGGACCCGGTGCATTCAGGTAGAGCTTGGTCGGCTGTCAGGCCGCCTTCGCTGGCAAGCCAGGCTCCCACAGTTTGAAACCGGTGTATTCAGGTAGAAATTGGTCGGCTGTCAGGCCGCCATCGCTGGCAAGCCAGCTCCCACAGAAAAAGCTAAAGCCAGGCGCATGCTTTTCACCACTCAAATGGCCGAGTGTCAGCTCGCCGAAAGCTTTTGATCTTGATCCACGGGCGACGTCGGAAGGCTGAGTGGAGGGATTGATCCGGGGGTGGGAGCGCAGCGACCGTTTGGCGAAGCCAAACACAGCGAGAGGAGGTGCAGCGAAGCAAACCGTAGGCGCTGCGCCCGGATCAATCCCGCAGCGAAGGGACCCCGAGCCCCAGCGAGCGGGCCGAACGCAGGAGCAAGCGTTTTTGGTTACTTTTGAGGCGTTTGTCAAAAGTGACCCGCCGTAAGGGCGGAACCCTAATCCGCCATCACCTAAAAAACGGATATGTACACAAAAAAACCAAGAACCTGGTCGGCCCAAAGGCCGCCAAGACCAAAGCCCCAAAAAAAGCCCCCAAGGCCTACACCTCAGGGGCTCCAGACAACCCAGCTCAGCGCTTAATGATGCTCACGCGTCGCACGGAATTTCACATCCGGCCACCGCTCTTCCATCAACGCCAGGTTAACCCGCGTCGGCGCCAGGTAGGTCAGGTGCCCACCGCCATCCAGTGCGAGGTTCTCCACCGCCTTGTTGGAAAACTCCTCAAGCTTCTTCTTGTCGCTGCATTCAATCCAGCGTGCGGAATACACAGTGATCGGCTCGTAAGAGCACTCAACCTTGTATTCCTCCTTCAGACGGCTAGCGACCACATCAAACTGCAGCACACCCACGGCGCCAAGAATGATGTCGTTGCTGCGCTCCGGGAAGAACACTTGGGTCGCGCCCTCTTCAGCCAACTGCTGCAGCCCCTGACGCAATTGCTTGGACTTCAGCGGATCACGCAGACGCACACGACGGAACAGTTCCGGAGCGAAGTGCGGGATACCGGTGAAACCGAGGACTTCACCTTCGCTGAAGGTGTCGCCAATCTGGATGGTGCCGTGGTTATGCAGACCGATGATGTCGCCGGCGTAAGCCTCTTCCAGCTGTTCACGCTCGGAGGAGAAGAACGTCAGGGCGTCGCCGATGCGCACGTCCTTGCCGGTACGCACGTGGCGCATCTTCATGCCTTTCTCGTACTTGCCGGAGCAGATACGCATGAAGGCGATGCGGTCGCGGTGTTTCGGGTCCATGTTCGCCTGGATCTTGAAGATGAAGCCCGAGAACTTCTCTTCCACCGGCTCCACGGTACGTTCGTTGGCGACACGGGCCAACGGACGCGGTGCCCAGTCAACTACGGCGTCGAGCACGTGGTCGACACCGAAGTTGCCCAATGCCGTACCGAAGAACACCGGGGTCAGTTGACCGTCGAGGAACTCCTGCTGGTTGAACTCGTGGCAGGCGCCCTGCACCAGTTCCAGCTGTTCGAGGAAGCGATCGTACTCGTCGCCCAAGTGCGCGCGCGCCTCGTCGGAGTCGAGCTTCTCGATGATCTTGGTTTCGGTGCGTTCGTGACCGTGACCGGCGGTGTAGACAATGATGTAGTCGTCGGCCAGGTGGTACACGCCCTTGAAGTCGCGGTAGCAACCGATCGGCCAGGTGATCGGCGCTGCCTTGATCTTCAGAACGGCTTCGATTTCGTCGAGCAGTTCGATCGGGTCGCGGATGTCACGGTCGAGTTTGTTGATGAAGCTGACGATCGGCGTGTCACGCAGACGGCAGACGTCCATCAGGGCGATGGTCCGTGGCTCAACGCCTTTACCGCCGTCGAGGACCATCAATGCCGAGTCGACCGCCGTCAGGGTGCGGTAGGTGTCTTCGGAGAAGTCTTCGTGGCCCGGGGTGTCGAGCAGGTTGATCATGTGTTCGCGATAGGGGAACTGCATGACCGACGTGGTAATGGAAATACCCCGCTGCTTCTCCATCTCCATCCAGTCGGATGTCGCATGGCGGTCGGATTTACGGGATTTCACCGTACCGGCCACTGCAATCGCCTTGCCCATCAACAGGAGCTTTTCGGTGATCGTGGTTTTACCGGCATCGGGGTGGGAAATAATGGCGAAAGTGCGGCGTTTCGCGACTTCGGCGGCCTGGTTGGTCATGGGAAATCGCCTGGCGGTGATTCAAAAAAGGGCCGCGATTATAGCCCAACTCGATGCAATAACCGAACCGTTGAGCACATTAAGGGTGGCCAAATGCTGCCCCAGATGGGAACCTTTTAAAGCACGGAGACGTCCATCCCCTGTTACGACATTTCGTCAGGGGCTGAAAAATCAGCAAGTTAGCCTGACGAGGCTGCGCTCATGGCTCGCTTTCAGACCGCTTGTTGCCGGTGCTGAAGGAGCTGCTTCTCGCGAACGTTTATTCCCGGCAGCCAAGGCTTGGCATGCCACACGGGAGAGCGTTCGCCGACTACAAGAAAAGGAGTCCGCCTGTGGCTATCCGCTATGGCAAAGGGCTGATGGGAGGTGCGGTGGTTATCGCGCTCCTGGCCCTGCTGATCCACTGGATCGGCATCAACACGATCGAACACTACCGCGACGATTTGTTGTTTTACCTGCAAGCTCATCTGATTCTCGTCCTCGCTTCAATGCTGGCCGCCCTGGTCGTGGGCATCCCCGCCGGTATCTTCCTCAGTCGCCCGACCATGGTCGGCCGCGCTGAACGCTTCATGCAGATCTTCAATATCGGCAACACCGTGCCACCGCTGGCTGTACTGGCGATTGCCCTGGGGGTTCTCGGCATCGGCAGTGGTCCGGCGATCTTCGCTTTGTTCCTCGCGTCCCTGTTGCCGATCGTGCGCAACACCTACGAAGGCCTGAAAAACGTTCAGGGTTCGCTGAAGGAAGCCGCCGTCGGCATCGGCATGACCCCGCGCCAGGTGCTGTGGAAAGTCGAATTGCCCAACGCCGTGCCGATCATCATCGGTGGCGTGCGCGTGGCACTGGCGATCAACGTCGGCACCGCGCCGCTGGCATTCCTGATCGGCGCCAACAGCCTCGGCAGCCTGATCTTCCCTGGCATCGCCCTGAACAATCAGCCGCAACTGCTGCTCGGCGCCGCGTGCACCGCGCTGCTGGCCCTGCTGCTCGATGGCGTGGTCACCCTCGCCAGCCGTCTCTGGCTGGAACGCGGTTTGCGCCCGTCTTAAGGCTTTTGCGAAGGAATACTTATGAAACGATTTAGCTTGATCTTAGGCTGCATCATGCTGTTCGCAGGATTTGCCCAGGCGGCGGAAAAACCGCTCATTCGCCTCGGCGCCCGGGTGTTCACCGAGCAGACCCTGCTCGCGGAAATCACCGCGCAATACCTGCGCAGCAAAGGCTACGACGCGCAGATCACCGGCGGTCTGGGCAGCAACCTCGCCCGCAGCGCCCATGAAAGCGGACAACTGGACATGCTCTGGGAATACACCGGCGTGTCGCTGGTGGCCTACAACCATGTCACCGAGAAACTCGACAGCGAACAGTCCTACGCCCGAGTGAAAGAACTCGACGCGAAAAAAGGCCTGGTCTGGCTGACCCCGTCGAAATTCAGCAACACCTACGCCCTCGCCCTGCCGAAAAAAGTCGCCGAGGAGTACCCGCAGATCAACACCATCAGCGACCTGAACAAGGTGCTGCGCGATGAAGCCAAGACCAATCACCTGGTGGCGCTGGACACCGAGTTCGCCAACCGCTCCGACGGTCTGGACGGCATGGTCAAGCTCTACGACATGAACCTGACCCGCAAGAACATCCGGCAGATGGACGCCGGGCTGGTCTACACCGCGCTGCGCAACGGCCAGGTGTTTGCCGGTCTGGTCTACACCACCGACGGCCGCCTCAACGCCTTCGGCTTGAAGCTGCTGGAAGACGACAAGCATTACTTCCCCGACTACACCGCCGCGCCGGTGGTGCGTCAGGCGTATCTGGACAAGCACCCGCAACTGGCCGAGCAACTCAAGCCGCTGGCGCAACTGTTCGACGACGAAACCATGCGCCAGCTCAACGCGCGGGTCGATGTCGATCACGAAAGCCCATCGAAAGTGGCCGCGGATTTCCTGCGCCAGCACCCACTCAACTAAGGAGGAAAAGTCATGGAATTTCTCAACGCCTTTTCCCACCTCGACTGGCAGCAGGTGATGCACCTGACCTGGCAGCACATCACCCTGGTCGGCATCGCGGTAACGCTGGCGATTCTCATCGGTGTGCCGCTGGGCATTCTGATGACGCGCTTCCCGAGCCTCGCCGGTCCCTTGCAGGCCAGCGCCACGGTGCTGCTGACCGTGCCGTCGATTGCTCTGTTCGGCCTGCTGCTGCCGTTCTACTCCAAATTCGGCCAGGGCCTGGGGCCGATGCCGGCGATCACCGCAGTGTTCCTCTATTCGCTGCTACCGATCATGCGCAACACCTATCTCGCCCTGACCGGCGTCGAGCCGGGCATTCGTGAAGCTGCACGCGGCATCGGCATGACCTTCGGCCAGCGCCTGCGCATGGTTGAGTTGCCAATTGCAGTGCCGGTGATCCTCGCCGGGGTGCGCACCGCCGTGGTGATGAACATCGGCGTGATGACCATCGCCGCGACCATCGGCGCCGGTGGCCTTGGCGTGCTGATCCTCGCCTCCATCAGCCGCAGCGACATGTCGATGCTGATCGTCGGCGCGCTGCTGGTCAGTCTTCTGGCGATCTTCGCCGACCTTCTCCTGCAGTGGCTGCAACGTACGCTGACTCCAAAAGGACTCCTCAAATGATCGAACTTCAAAACCTCAGCAAGACCTTCCAGAGCAACGGCAAAGATGTCAAAGCCGTGGACTCGGTAAGCCTGACCGTCAATGAAGGCGAAATCTGTGTGTTCCTCGGGCCATCGGGTTGCGGCAAAAGCACCACGCTGAAAATGATCAACCGTCTGATCAAGCCGACCTCGGGCAAGATCCTGATCAACGGCGAAGACACCACCGACCTCGACGAAGTCACCCTGCGCCGCAACATCGGCTACGTGATCCAGCAGATCGGCCTGTTCCCGAACATGACCATCGAAGAGAACATCGTCGTGGTGCCGAAACTGCTCGGCTGGGACAAACAGAAATGCCACGACCGCGCTCGCGAACTGATGAGCATGATCAAACTGGAACCCAAGCAGTATCTGCATCGCTATCCGCGTGAACTGTCCGGCGGCCAGCAGCAGCGCATAGGTGTGATCCGCGCACTGGCGGCGGATGCGCCGCTGTTGCTGATGGACGAGCCGTTTGGTGCGGTCGACCCGATCAATCGCGAGATGATCCAGAACGAGTTCTTCGAGATGCAGCGGGCGCTGAACAAGACCGTGATCATGGTCAGCCACGATATCGACGAGGCAATCAAACTTGGCGACAAGATCGCGATCTTCCGCGCCGGCAAACTGCTGCAGATCGATCACCCGGACACCCTGCTCGCACACCCAGCGGACGACTTTGTCAGCAATTTCGTCGGCCAGGACAGCACCCTCAAGCGTCTGTTGCTGGTGAAGGCCGAAGACGCCGCCGACAATGCGCCATCGGTCAGCCCGGAAACTCCGGTAGCCGATGCGCTGGAATTGATGGACGAGCATGACCGACGCTATGTGGTGGTCACCTGTGCCGAGAACAAGGCGCTGGGCTATGTGCGTCGTCGCGACCTGCACCGCCAGACCGGCACCTGCGCGCAGTATCTGCGTGAGTTCAACGCCACCGCGGCGTACGACGAACATCTGCGCATCCTGTTGTCGCGGATGTACGAGTTCAATCGTTCGTGGTTACCGGTGATGGATGCCGAGCGGGTGTTCCTCGGTGAGGTGACGCAGGAGTCGATTGCGGCTTACCTGAGCTCGGGGCGTTCGCGCGGGATGAAGACCAATATCGTCTCGCCGGCTGAGGCTGTAATCGCGTAAAAACTCCAAACCTGTGGGAGCGGGCTTGCTCGCGAATGCGTAGTGGCCGTCGGCGGTGATGTCGGCTGTGAAAATGTCTTCGCGAGCAAGCCCGCTCCCACAGGACTCGTGCAATTTCCTGATGATTCGCAGGGCGGAAAAGAATCTCAACAGCTGCGTTCACAGAACCTCTGCAAACACCCGCTCCCAAACGGCCAAAATCCCCCTCACATCCACCTCTCGCCGCCAACGTCGCCGATGTTGCGCCGATTACACTTCCTGGCTAATTAGCCGACAAAAGCCGCGAACGTGCAGGTATTTTTAACACATGAAAATTCCCGGGGAACATCTGTCCGTCATCTCGGTCGGCTACAAAGAGTGATATCCGCGACGTACGTCAGAAGCGTGCAAAAACGCGACATTTTTAGTTGATCTCAGGCCCCTCACGCCCTAAAGTTCGCGCCGAACGTCCATGCTGGAAACGATCCATCCGGCTCAAGTACTGACGACGAGACAGCAAGGCCAAGGGCAGATACGCCCGTGGCCTTTTTGCTTTCGGCGACATGCCTTGGGAAGTAGGCGAACCAAAGTGGGGATACGGAGGGCGTTCATTTGCACCCATTGTTTTTTACGAGTTTGCCCATAGGAGCTCCCAGCATGTCGATCCAGGTCGAAGACTATTTCGCGCGCGAAACCTTTCAGAAAATGAAGGCCTTCGCCGACAAACAGGAAACACCGTTCGTGGTGATCGACACCGCGATGATCAGCCAGGCCTACGACGACCTGCGCGCCGGTTTCGAATTCGCCAAGGTCTACTACGCGGTCAAGGCCAACCCGGCTGTCGAGATCATCGACCTGCTCAAAGAGAAAGGCTCGAGCTTCGACATTGCCTCCATCTATGAGCTGGACAAAGTGCTGAGCCGTGGCGTCAGCCCGGACCAGATCAGCTACGGCAATACCATCAAAAAGTCCAAGGACATCCGCTACTTCTACGAGAAGGGTGTGCGCCTGTTCGCCACCGACTCCGAAGCCGACCTGCGCAACATTGCCAAGGCTGCGCCGGGTGCAAAAGTCTATGTACGTATCCTCACCGAAGGCTCGACCACCGCTGACTGGCCACTGTCGCGCAAGTTCGGCTGCCAGACCGACATGGCCATGGACCTGCTGATCCTCGCCCGCGACCTGGGCCTGGTGCCGTACGGCATCTCGTTCCACGTCGGTTCGCAACAGCGTGACATCAGTGTCTGGGACGCGGCGATCGCCAAGGTCAAAGTGATCTTCGAGCGCCTGAAAGAAGAAGACGGCATTCACTTGAAGCTGATCAACATGGGTGGCGGCTTCCCGGCCAACTACATCACCCGCACCAACAGCCTGGAAACCTACGCCGAAGAGATCATCCGCTTCCTGAAAGAAGACTTCGGCGATGACCTGCCGGAAATCATTCTGGAGCCGGGCCGTTCGTTGATCGCCAACGCCGGCATTCTGGTCAGCGAAGTCGTGCTGGTTGCACGTAAATCCCGCACCGCCGTTGAGCGTTGGGTGTATACCGATGTGGGCAAGTTCTCCGGCCTGATCGAAACCATGGACGAAGCGATCAAGTTCCCGATCTGGACCGAGAAGAAAGGCGAGATGGAAGAAGTGGTCATCGCCGGCCCGACCTGCGACAGCGCCGACATCATGTACGAGAACTACAAGTACGGTCTGCCGCTGAACCTGGCCATCGGTGATCGTCTGTACTGGCTGTCGACCGGTGCTTACACCACCAGCTACAGCGCCGTCGAATTCAATGGCTTCCCGCCGCTGAAATCGTTCTACGTGTAATACGTAGCGATTGAGAAAAAGGCCCATGAGCAATCATGGGCCTTTTTTTATGGGCGCAGCCACGCCTCAAGATGATCGAGCATTGCCATGCACTCATTGGCGTTCTCGGTCATCGCGGCGAGTTTGAAATTCAGCTCACTCAGTTTCACCGCAGACTTCGCCTGCAAGAGTTGATTGCACACGTTGTCGAGGCGCTGATAAAGCGCTTCGATGAATAGCCCCATCTGCGTATTCACCGACACGAATCCATTGAATAACGCCGCGATATCAGCCTGGTATTCAGCCGCCCTGATGGCCGGATCGGTCGATGCATAAGCCAGATCCCAGACAGGCGTCGTCAATGAATCGCCAAACAACCCTTCGGCAACGGTTGGCGTCGCATGACACAGGCAGGAGCGGTGATCCATAGCGCCGAGAAACACTGACTTCAAGCCAAATGACTCGTCGTACACTTCCACGACCGTGTATTTCAGCTGCCGTATCTCGACCTGCAGCGCATAGAAACGCAGTGCCAGTTCGTGGATCAGGTCAGGCACATCCTCTGCTGGGAACAACTGCCAGCTGGTCGACCGCGAAAGGCTGAACAACCGAAAGTCCACCTGGCTGACAGGCTCGTGTCTGGAGGTGTTGCCTGTGATATCCAGTGCTTCGCGGGTAAACACTTGCAGATCCCCTAGATACCCTGCGCCAAGACGCCTCGACGCTTCGGTACGCGCCAAGAAATCCTGCAGATAGCGCTGATTGAACCGGGCGTTCTCCAGACGTGAGTCTTTGGCCAGGACGGCCAATTGATGCCCTGCCTTTCTCCGGCGCTCGAAGACCAGCGGTATCGCATTGAATGTCGTCGGCAGGGTGCCGAGAAATCGCCCGTAACGGTCCAGTACACGCCGTTGCATCGCTGAAAATTCATAAGTCAAAGCATTCATGCCGTTTCAGGAAAGGCAGGCTATTCGCCCACCTTTCCAGCTCCTTGTTATTGATGAATGCTCTGTAGATGCCTGACGACTTCGGCGACTCGATCAATCGCTGCTTGCGCCCGGGTTTCAACGGGAAGCGCAGTGTTCTGTCTGAAATCATTGGCGAAGCGGGTAAAGTCATCGATCAGAACGCTGAACTCCCCAGCGTAAGCCGCACGGCCGTCGTCCAGTTGATCCAGGGTTTCGACCAGCTCAATCCGGCCTTCAATGCGCGCGAGGTCTTTGCTGTATTTGTTGATCTGTGTGCGCAGATCACCTGCCTGTTCATTCAGCCGGTTGTACGCTGCAAGCATATTGAGAAAGGAAACGGCCTCGCCAATGCCGGAAATCAGTTTCTTCAGCGTCTCGATAGCCAGCAGGGCAACTTGCACCTGAGGGGGCGCCAGTCCCAAGGCCTTGAGGTTTTCCAGAGACAACTGCGCTTGTTCGCCAATTTTCTCGATGCCAGCCTTGGCGATCAGATCAATACCCTCGGAAACAGACTTCATTTCGGTCGTCAGGTCTGCGAGTTTTTTGTCGGATCTGGCCTTGAGCTCGATCGTGGTGACACGCTCGGCCTTGAGCGTCACGATCCACTCGGCCGAGGCGCTGCGATCGTAATAAGCGCTGATGCTCTTGTGCACAGCTTTCAGATCTTCGTTCTGCACCGCCACCTTGTTGAAGATATTCTTCAGCTCGACCTCCATATCCTCGCGAACTTCGTCCGCGTCGTCCGGATACTCCAGCTCAGCTTGATAGCTGCGCAGTTTTTTATCGGCGCGTTCCAGGTAAATGCTGGTGGCCTGTGCCTGACTCCGCAGATCGTAGGTGGCCTTGTTGATGGCGAGCGCCAGATTGTTCATGGCCCCGACAGTTCCAGGCATGTAATCGAATTGCTCGAAGAGCATCTGAGCCGTGGTATTAAGACCCTGCACACCCGCATTATGCTCACGCAGGCGGGGCATGTTGAATGCGGGTACAGCCGAACTAACCGATAGCAAAGACATCATTGACCCACTCCGAACAACCAGCCCACTTCTTTCATATTCCCTGTCAGCCTCTTCAAACACTTTCAGCAACTGATCAGAGCTGACTTTTATCTGCTCCCAGGGATCGATGATACTCAGTAATTGAATCTTGAAACGGCGTAGCGAAGTCGCTTCGAAAATACCGTCAACTTCCTTGAACGACGCCTCGACGTAATCACTGAGGGCATTCCATACCAGCATCAGGTTCTGAGTCGCGACCTCGGCTTCAATCGCCACGTAACTCAAATTCTGCAAATCATCTCGAACCTTGTTCAACGAACTCAGCGTCTGGTTCTTGCTTGCCATACTCTGGTTATCGACCTGCTGCAGTTGCTTCAGGCGATTACGTTCAGAGCGGATTTTCTCGGCCTTGACGCCTTGGTAAATGCCAAGAATCAATCCGCCAATATTCAGGGTGGCCGCCGACTTGATCGCTTCCTGCACCAGTTGATCGTACTGTTTGTTCAGTTCATCAATTTCTTTTGCGCGCTGATCAATGACTTCCTGCAGCGCCTTGGTATCGTTCTGATAAGTGTTCCTGGAGACGAACTGCAGTCGCAAGGCAATTTCCGGCAGCACCTTTTCACGCATATCGGCGCCAAAACTGTCCAGCAGGGCCCGAACGCGCTCGGCTTCCTGATGACAATGCGCAACTTTAGCCAACAGGTCATTGAGATACGCCTTGATATCCAGGATATCTTCCGAAGACAGGTCGAGATCAGGCAGACCCGGAATCTGCCGTTGCAGATTCAGGTATTCCTCAGGCGTATTGATGTTGTGCTCTTCGAGATACCTCGAGGCCTTGAGATCCTCATACACTTCAACAATGGCGTTACCCGTGCGGATAATACTGCCAGCAAAGATTCTCAGATCGTTACCGGTCAACATGATCTTTTCGCGCAATGGCGACCAGCGTTTGGCGTGATCATAGGTCATGCTGAAGGTGCGCAGGAAATCTCCCGCTTTCAGGCCCACGCCGCCTTCATCACCCGCACCATAGTTCAGATAGGCAATAACATCTTGCAACCGGACGGGCAGCGAGAGGCCGAGAACTTCATACTTCCTGAGACTGATAATTTGCTCTTTGGTCAGTTGTATACCGGTACCCCGGTTATATTCCTCACCCACGCCCAGCGAGGCATTTACAAATGCCAGAGGCGCTTTCGCGGCGGCCTCGACCACCTTGTCATTTAACTTGAGTTCCATCAAAGACTCCTTGTCTTCCGTGGATATTAATAACGGCTAATTTATTTTCGATGCCGACAAGAAACTTCCAATCACTTGAACAACATCGAACCCGACAGTAGGCAGATACAACTAACTCGCCAAGTTATTAACTATTAAAATTAAATACAAGAAGCAGAAAATCCAACTAACCAATGGCCAACCGAAAGACTTTTTAATGACTCAAGCGACGAGCAATTCCCCAAGCCGCTGCCGATAAGCATCGGCCATCTGGCGAATCGACGGATGACGGGCGCTCGATAATGAACCCATGCTCACCCGCAGAAAATTCACGTTCCCTGTAGCCAGTGCCTTGCGCAACCAGCCCAGTGCGTCCTCGATCAATCCAGCATCAGCCAGCATTGCGGCATAACTGAACTGCCCACGAAAATCTCCGCCCTCGGCCGAGCGTCGGTACCAGTCGCGCGCGGCGACCGGGTCGGCCCGACAGACCAGCCCTTCTTCCAGATAACGCCCCAGCAGGTTCATCGACTTGGCGTGGCCTGCTTCAGCGGCGCGCTGATACAACCCCAGGGCCTGAGCATGATCCAACGTCACTCCGCGCCCGGTACCCAGCAGGTTGGCCAGGTTGTACATCGCCCAATCCAGCCCCGCGTCAGCGGCGATTCGATAATGCTGCGCGGCAATCGCGGCATTCGCCACACACCCCCAGCCATGTTCATGACAACGCCCCAGCATGTTGCGCGCCATCAAGTGCCCTTGCCCGGCAGCGATACCAAACCAGCGCAGTGCCAAGGGTTGATCCTGGGCGATGCCACGGCCATCGAGCAGGATCTGCCCGAGCAGCGCCTGCGCTTCAACAATGCCCTGGCCGGCCGCGAGCAGAATCGCCTGCGCCGCACGCGCCGGGCTTTCTTCAAGCATGGCGTTGAGCTGGGCGCCGTCGAGTACTTCTTCGCGTCGCAGTTGAAAACTCATACCTCGACCCAGCGCCGCAACAGATTGTGATAGGTGCCGGTGAGGCGGATCAGCGACGGGTGATCGGGCATGTCTTGAGTGAGCTGCTGGATCGCCCCGTCCATCTCGAACAGCAGAGCGCGCTGGCTGTCTTCACGCACCAGACTTTGCGTCCAGAAGAACGACGCATAACGCGCGCCGCGGGTGACGGCATTGACCTTGTGCAGGCTGGTGCCGGGGTACAGCACCATATCGCCGGCGGGCAGTTTCACCCGTTGCGTGCCGAAAGTGTCCTGGATCTCCAGCTCGCCGCCGTCGTAATCCTCGGGTTCGCTGAAAAACAGTGTGGCCGACAGATCGGTGCGCACCCGCTCGATGCTGCCTTTGGGCTGACGCACGGCGTTGTCGATGTGAAAGTCGAAACTGCCGCCCGCCGTGTAGCAGTTGAGTAACGGCGGGAATACTTTGTGCGGCAGCGCGGCCGACATGAACAGCGGATTTTTCCACAGCCGCTCGAGCATCGCTGCACCGATTTCCTTGGCCAGCGGATGGCCTTCCGGGAGCTGCAGATTGTGCTTGGCCTTCGCCGACTGATAGCCGGCGGTGATCTTGCCATCGGCCCAATCCGCCTGTTCCAGCGCCTCGCGGATGCGCTGCACTTCTGCTTTGGCGAACAGGCCGGGGATGTGCAGCAGCATGGCGATCGTACCTGATGGTAAAGGGATGCCAATGGTATTGATTCTTATTGGCTGTGTAAAACCCGCACGACGGATGAATCGGCAAAAACCGTAAGGTTAAATTGTAAAGAATGTAAATTCGTCGCGAATAACAATGTTTCGCAATTGATACGAATACCTGTTTACCCTATATTCCGCGACCTCAAATCCTTGGGGAGGGGAATAAAAATGTCACGTCAACAGGTTCAATTGCCGGTCAGTTCACCACGTTTGCTTGCTTCGGCCATTGGTGTTGCCATCACCGCCGGCTCTGCTGGGCACATGGTCTTCGCCGCGGAAAAGACCGACAGCAAAGCTTCCGGCAATGCCATCGCTCTGGACGCTACCGCCATCACCGGCGAAGCGCAGGACTCGACGTCCTACCAGGTCGAAAAAGCCTCCTCGCCCAAGTACACCGCGCCGCTAGTCGACACGCCGCGCTCGGTCACCGTCATTCCGCAACAAGTCCTGAAAGATACCGGCGCCCTGAACATGCAGGACGCGCTGCGCACCGTGCCGGGCATCACCTTCGGTGCCGGTGAAGGCGGCAACCCGCAGGGCGATCGCCCGTTCATTCGTGGTTTCGATGCCCAGGGCGACACCTACCTCGACGGCGTGCGCGACACCGGTTCGCAAAGTCGCGAAATCTTTGCCGTGGAAAACATCGAAGTCAGCAAGGGCCCGAACTCCGCCATCGGCGGTCGCGGCGCGGCTGGCGGCAGCATCAACCTGGTGAGCAAGAAAGCGCACCTGGGCAATTCGTTCGACGGCGGCTTCACCTGGGGTTCCGACCAGACCCAGCGTTACACCCTGGACGGCAACTACCAGTTCAGCGACACCGCTGCCGGCCGCCTGAACCTGATGAGCCACGAGAGCAACGTCGCCGGTCGCGACAAGGTCGACTACGATCGCTGGGGCATCGCGCCGTCCCTGGCGTTTGGCCTGGGCACCGACACCCGCGTCAACCTCGACTACTACCATCTGGAAAGCAACGACACTCCGGACTCGGGCATTCCCTACACCATTCCGGCCGGCGGTTCGGCGGCACGCACCAAGTCCAACCCGGACAAGCCGTACGCCGGTGGTGATCACAGCAACTTCTACGGTCTGGATCGCGACTTTCGCAAGGGCCGCACCGACACCGCGACTTTCGCCATCGAGCATGACCTGAGCGACTCGCTGACCATCAAGAACACCCTGCGCCACGGCACCAGCATGCAGGATTACATCCTGACTCAGCCGGACGACAGCAAGGGCAACGTCAACAATGGCAGCGTCTGGCGCCGTGCCAACACGCGGGTCAGCAACACCGAGACCACCACCAACCAGACTGATCTGTTCGGCAATTTCTACGTCGCCGGTTTCAAGAACAGCTTCTCCACCGGTGTCGAATACACCCGCGAGGAAGGCCAGAAGTCCTCGTACAACGTCAACACTGACACCACGCCGCGCACCAGCGCTGCGACCACCAATTGCACCCCGTCGATGATTGGCGCATCGAGCGGCTACAACTGCACCTCGCTGTCGAACCCGAACCCGAACGATCCGTGGAACGGCGCGATCTCGCGCAACTACGCCGGCACCGACACCAAGGCCAACACTTACGCGCTGTATGCGTTCGACACCCTGGAGTTGTCCGAGCAGTGGCTGGTGAACATGGGCCTGCGTTACGACCACTTCGACACCGACTACAAGACCTACAACAACGCCGGCACCACCACCTCCAAGGGTGATGACACCAGCGAATTCGTCACCGGTCAGTTCGGCGTGGTCTACAAACCGGCACCGAACGGCAGCATCTACGCCTCCTACGCGACCTCCGCGACGCCACCGGGCAACACCCTCGGTGAAGGCCAGGAAGGCAACCCTCTGGGCGGCACCCCGGATCGCAACGGCAACCTGCTCAAGAGCGACATGGAGCCGGAAACCACCAAGAACTACGAAATCGGCACCAAGTGGGATCTGTTGAACGATCGCCTGTCGCTGACCGCTGACATCTTCCGCACCGAGAAAGAAAACGCTCGCGTACAAGTCGACACCACCTCCTACGAGAACGCCGGCAAGACCCGCGTGCAAGGTATCGAGCTGTCGGCCAGCGGCAAGATCACTGACAAGTGGCAAGTGTTCGCCGGCTACGCCTACATGGACAGCGAACAGGTGGACGGCGGTGACCTGCCAGCCAACAAAATCAACAACGGTAACGAGTTGCCCAACACGCCGAAAAACAGCGCCAGCCTGTGGACCACTTATCAGGTCACACCGAAGCTGACCCTCGGTGGCGGCGCGTTCTACGTCGACGACGTTTACGGCAGCGTGGCCAACACCACCATGGTCGATTCCTATGTACGTTACGACGCGATGGCCGCCTACAAGCTGAGCAAGCACGTCGACCTGCAACTCAACGTGCAAAACCTGACCAATGAAACCTACTACGACAAAGCCTTCTCGACCCACTTCGCCAACCAGGCGGCGGGCCGTACGGCGCTGTTGAGCACCAACTTCCACTTCTGATTGATGCGGTAAATGTGGGAGCGGGCTTGCTCGCGAAGGCGATGTGTCAGTGAAATAGATATCGACTGACACGACGCATTCGGGAGCAAGCCCCCTCCCACAGTTAATGCAATCAGCAGATCCGGCCCCGTTCATTAGATTGAACGGGGCCTTTGTGCGTAATCAAAGAAGCTCTCGACAACCCACGGCATAATGCGCGCCGTGATGACAATTTTCGAACGGACAAGGCGAGCGACGTGTTGAAGAAAACCCTGTTCCAGTTGCACTGGTTTTTCGGCATCACTGCCGGGCTGGTGCTGGCCCTGATGGGCATTACCGGTGCCGCCTACTCGTTCCAGGACGAAATCCTGCGGGCACTGAACCCGTCGGTGTTGCAGGTGGAAAAACAGGTCGCTGGCGTCCTGCCCCCCGTCGAGCTGGTGGAACACATCGAAGCGAACTCCGGCAAGAAAGTCGGGATGCTCTGGGTCGAGACCGACAGCGGCAACGCTGCACGCGTCTACTTCACCCCGCCCAAAGGCGAACGTCGTGGCGAGATGCGCTACTTCGACCCGTACACCGGCGAGTTCATGGGCGACGCCGTGGGCCAAGACTTCTTCGGCCTGATGTTGCAATTGCACCGCTTCCTCGCCATGGGCGATACCGGGCGCAACATCACCGGCGCCTGCACCCTGATCCTGGTGTTCTTCTGCCTCTCCGGGCTGTACCTGCGCTGGCCACGCCAGTGGAACAGCTGGCGCGTGTGGCTGACCCTCGACTGGAAGAAAAAGGGCCGCAGCTTCAACTGGGATCTGCACTCGGTGGCCGGCACCTGGTGTTTGCTGGTGTATCTGCTGCTGGCGTTGACCGGGTTGTCCTGGTCTTACGAGTGGTACAACAAGGGCCTGACCAGACTGCTTTCCGACGCGCCGCAAAACGAGCGTGTGCGCGGCGGTCGCGGGCCGGCGCCGGAAGGTCCGGCACCGACCGCCGACTATGCGGCGATGTGGAGCAGCATCTACAGCGCCGCCGGCCCGGGCCTGTCGGCCTACAACATCCGCATGCCGCCTGTGGCCGGGCAACCAGCGACCGTGTTCTACCTGCTCGACAGCTCGCCGCATGATCGCGCGCTGAACCAGATCACCCTCGACCCGGCCACCGGCGTGGTCAAACGTGTCGACCGCTACGCTGACAAGAGCTTCAAGGCGCAGCTGTTGACCAGCATTTACGCGCTGCACGTCGGCAGCTATTTCGGCCTCGTCGGACGGATCATCGTCACTCTCGCGGCGGTGTGCATGCCGCTGTTTTTCATCACCGGATGGCTGCTGTATCTGGATCGCCGTCGCAAGAAAAAGCAGATTCAGGACGCACGCAAAGGTCTTCAGGCACCGAACGCAGATACACCGGCATGGCTGGTGGGTTTCGCCAGCCAGAGCGGTTTTGCCGAGCAACTGGCGTGGCAGACCGCCGGGCAATTGCAAGCCGCCGGGTTGCCGGTGAAGGTGCAGCCGCTGGCGAACGTCAGCGCGCAGGATCTGCGTGAATCGAATAACGCTCTGTTCGTGGTCAGCACCTTCGGCGACGGCGAAGCACCGGACAGCGCGCGTGGTTTCGAGCGCAAAGTGCTGAGCAACGCTGCAAGCTTCGACGGCCTGAACTATGCGGTGTTGGGCCTCGGCGACCGCCAGTACCAGAATTTCTGCGGCTTCGCCCGACGCCTGCATCAGTGGCTGGGCGAGCACGGCGGCAAGACCCTGTTTGCCCCGGTCGAAGTCGACAGCGGCGACCCCTACGCCCTGCGTCACTGGCAAACCCAGCTCGGACAGTTGACCGGGCAAGCGCCGGTCGACACCTGGCAAGCGCCGAGCTACGACAACTGGACGCTGGTCAGCCGCGAGCTGATGAACCCCGACAGCAGCGGCGCGCCGGTGTACCTGCTGGGCCTGAGGGCGCCGAGCACCAGCAGCTGGCTGGCCGGTGATCTGGTGGAAGTGCTGCCGCGCAACTGCCCGTGGGCTATCGAACACTTCCTCGACGGCCTCGGCATTCGTGGCGAAACCACGGTGAAGATCAACGGCCTCGAAGAGCCACTGGAAGTCGCCCTCGCCAGCCGCCAGTTGCCCGAGCATCGCGCGCATCTGGTCGGCCTGCATGCACAAGCGCTGGTGGATGCGATGGTGCCGCTGGCCATGCGCGAATACTCGATTGCCTCGATTGCCGCCGACGGCGTGCTGGAACTGATCGTGCGTCAGGAACAACACAGCGACGGCAGCCTCGGCATCGGCTCCGGCTGGCTGACCGAACATGCGCCCGTGGGCGGCAGCATCAGCCTGCGCGTGCGGCGCAACAGTGGCTTCCACTTGCCGAACCAACCGGTGCCGATGATTCTGCTGGGCAACGGCACGGGGCTGGCCGGGCTGCGCAGTCTGCTCAAAGCACGCATCGCCGACGGTCAGCAGCGTCACTGGCTGCTGTTCGGCGAGCGCAATCGTCAGCACGATTTCCTTTGCCGTGCAGAGCTGGAAGAGTGGTTGATCAATGGCGATCTGGCACGGCTGGACCTGGCGTTTTCGCGGGATCAGGCGCAAAAGATTTACGTGCAGGATCGTCTGCGCGAATCCGCTGACGAACTGAAGAAATGGCTGACTGACGGTGCGGTGATCTACATCTGCGGCAGCCTGCAGGGCATGGCCGCCGGCGTCGATCAGGCACTCAACGACATCCTCGGTACCACCGAAGTCGAACGTCTGATCGAACAGGGCCGCTACCGCCGCGACGTGTACTGACACCCATCATTACCCGGTGGGAGCGGGCTTGCTCGCGAAGGCGCCGTGCCAGTCGATATCGACTTCGCTGACACACCGTCTTCGCGAGCAAGCCCGCTCCCACAGGTTCTCAGCGTCTAAACGGGCTGCAATTTCTGCTCGAAAACCGCTACCCCATTCAAATCCCGCAACACCACACTCATCTCCCCGCTCTGCCCTTCGATGTTCACCTCGCCAAAGAACTGAAAGCCGGCAAACGGTGAAGCGTTCTGCGTGGGTGGGGCCTTCTGGAACACCACTTCCGGGCCGAAGGTCTTGTCCAGCGGATTAGGACCGAAACTCCCGGCATTCAGCGGCCCGGCGACAAATTCCCAGAATGGTTCAAAATCCTGAAACGCCGCGCGCTCCGGGTGGTAGTGATGCGCCGCGCAGTAATGCACGTCCGCCGTGAGAAACACGAAATTACGCACCTGCTGCGCGCGCAGAAAACCGAGCAACTCGGCGACTTCCAGCTCACGTCCCTGCGCCGGGCCGGGATCACCGTTGGCCACGGCCTCCCAGCGCGCCACGCCCGGGCTGACTTCACCGTCGGGCACGCCGAGGCCGATCGGCATGTCGGCGGCGATCACCTTCCACTGCGCCTTGGAGTGCTTCAAGCCACGCTTGAGCCAGTCCAGTTGCTCACGCCCGAGGAACGGTTTGGCCGCGCCGAGGTTATCGTCGTTGGCGCCGCGATAACTGCGCATGTCGAGCACGAACACATCGAGCATCGGCCCGTAACCGAGCTTGCGATAAATCCGTCCGCCGCCATCGGCCGCTTGCAGTCGCATCGGCGAATATTCCAGCCAGGCCTTGCGCGCGCGGCCGACCAGGGTGTGGATATCTTTTTCCTGATAACGCTCGTCGAGCTGCTTGCCCGGCGACCAGTTGTTGACCACTTCGTGGTCGTCCCACTGCCAGATCTGCGGGACTTCGGCGTTGAAACGGCGGATGTTTTCGTCCATCAGGTTGTAGCGATAATTGCCGCGATAATCGTCAAGGGTCTGCGCGACTTTGCTCTTGGCCTCGGTGGTGAGGTTGCGCCAGATCCGCCCGCCCTCTGTGGTCAGTTGCGCCGGCACCGGGCCGTCGGCGTAGATGGTGTCGCCGCTGTGGATAAAGAAGTCCGGCAGGCGCAGGCGCATGGATTCGTAGATGCGCATGCCGCCGATGTCCGGATTGATGCCGAAGCCCTGGCCGACGGTGTCGCCACTCCAGACGAAACGGATATTGCGCCGCGCCTTCGGAGCGCTGCGCAAATGGCCGAGCCACGGTTCGCTGGCGACGCCAGATTGCGCGTCCTTGAAATACACCCGATAGAAAACCGCCTGATCGGCGGGCAGCCCGGTGAGTTCGACACGGGCGGTGAAGTCAGTGCGCGCATCGGCCAGTGGCGAGACTACCCGGCGCGGGTGACGAAACTGGCTGCGGGTGTCCCACTCGACCACCATCCGCGCCGGACGATCAGTACGGCTCCAGATCATCGCGCGGTCGCCTTGCAGGTCGCCGGACTGCACGCCGTCGGTGAGTTGCGGCCGATCCTTGACCGACGCGATCACCGCCGGCGCCAGCCCCGGCATCAGCAGCCCGGCACCGACAACCTGCATGACCCGTCGACGCCCCGGATTGAAATCGCTCATGCGTGTTCTCCCTGAAAAAAGGAAAACTTAAGCACGGCTATATGAACTCGCCATGACACCACTAACCATTGTGGGAGCGAGCCTGCTCGCGAAAGCGGTGTACCAGTCAACATACATGTCGCTGGCAGATTGCATTCGCGAGCAGGCTCGCTTCCACAGGGGATCTGCGTTGCCCGTCAGGCCTTCGCCGGTTCCAGCGCCAACTCAACAGCTTCCGGACGCTTGACCGTCGCATAGACAACGGCCGTCAACAGACTCCCCGCGACAATCGCCAGCAGATACAGCAACGCATGATTGATCGCATTCGGGATCGCCAGCACAAACAAGCCACCGTGCGGTGCCATCAGTTTGCAGCCGAAGTACATCGACAACGCGCCGGTCAACGCACCGCCGGCGATGCTCGCCGGAATCACTCGCAGCGGGTCTTTCGCGGCAAACGGAATCGCCCCTTCGGAGATGAAGCACAGCCCCAGCACCAGCGCCGCTTTACCGGCCTCGCGCTCGGTCTGGGCAAACTTGCGGCGAGCAATGAAAGTGGCAATGCCCAGCCCAATTGGCGGCACCATGCCGGCGGCCATGGTCGCGGCCATCGGTGCATAACTCTGCGAAGCCAGCAGCCCCACCGAAAACGCATACGCGGCTTTGTTGATCGGCCCGCCGAGGTCGACGCACATCATGCCGCCGAGCAATACACCGAGCAGAATCGCGTTGGTGGTGCCCATGCTGTCGAGAAAATGCGTCAGCGCCGCGAGCATCCCGGCAACCGGTTTGCCGACCACGTAGATCATCACCAGCCCGGTGAACAGGCTGGCGAACAACGGAATGATCAGAATCGGTTTCAGCGCTTCGAGGCTCTGCGGCAATGCCAAATAACGACTGATGGCCTTGGCCGCATAACCGGCGATAAACCCGGCGACGATCCCGCCGATAAACCCGGCGCCCAGCGTGCTGGCGAGCAAGCCACCAATCATCCCCGGCGCCAGGCCCGGGCGGTCGGCGATCGAGTAGGCAATGTACCCGGCGAGCAGCGGCACCATCAGCTTGAACGCGGTTTCGCCGCCGATCTGCATCAGCGCTGCCGCCAGCGTGCCTTCTTCCTTGAACGCGGTGATGCCGAAGACGAACGACAGCGCGATCATCAGACCACCGGCCACCACCATCGGCAGCATGAACGAGACACCGGTCAGCAGGTGTTTGTAAACCCCGGTTTTCTCTTGCTTGGCCGGCGCCTTGCCGTCGCTCGCAGCGCTCTCGACCTGAGCTTCGGCGAGGGCTTTTTTCAGTGTCGCTTCGGATTGCTTGAGGGCAATGCCGGTGCCGCAACGGTAGATTTTCTTGCCGGCGAAACGCTCGGTGGCGACTTCGATGTCGGCCGCCAGCAACACCACGTCAGCCTCGGCAATGGCCGTCGCACTGAGCGGGGTTTTCGCGCCGACCGAGCCTTGGGTTTCGACGTGCAGTTCATAGCCCAGACGCTTGGCCGTCTGCTGCAACGCCTCGGCCGCCATGAAGGTGTGGGCAACACCCGTCGGGCACGCAGTGATGGCGACGATGCGTGGCGCACGTGGCGCAGCGGCAACCGGGACGGCTTCGCTGGCGAGGTAAACTTCGGCCTCTTGCGCACCACGGCGCAGCACCGCTTCGACATCCTGCAGCGCTTGCGCCGGGGCGATGCGGAACACGCGCTTGCCGACGAAACGGCGCATGTCGACATCACCGGTGGCGACCAGCAACACCCACTCCGCCGCCTCAATGGTGGCGGCCGACAATTCGCGTTCCGGGTGCGCCGCATCGACCACTTCAACGCTGGTGCTCCAGCCCTGACGCTGGGCCGCCGCGTCCAGCAGACGGGCGCACAGCACACTGGTGACCATGCCGTTCGGGCAGGCCGTGACAATGGCTAATTTCATGACAAACCCTCTTATTGTTCTGTCAGGGGACGCACGCGTACGCCCTGTTCGAGCTGCGCCAGTTGCGCCGCATCGTTGATGCCGAAACCGATCTGCGTCACCGCCATCGCGGCAATCGCCGTGGCCGTGCGCAGGGTCTGCTCGGGCGTATCGGCACTGAGCAGACCGTGGAGCATGCCGGCCAGCAACGAGTCACCGGCCCCTACCGTGCTGGCAACAGTCACCTTCGGCGGCGTGGCATGCAGCGCCGAGCCGACGCTGAACCAGTTCACACCGTCGGCGCCATGGGAGATCACCACGTGCTCGATACCCTTGGCGTGCAGGCACGCCGCAGCCTGAGCTTCGGCGGCGTGCGAAACCACATCGCAATCGAGCGCATCGGCGAGTTCTTCAGTATTCGGCTTGATCAGCCACGGACGCCCTTCAATGGCCGCGCGCAAAGCTTCGCCACTGCTGTCGAGGGCGACTTTCAGGCCGAGACCGTTCAGGCGTTCGATCAACTCACGCAACCACTGCGCGCTGACGCCACGCGGCAGACTGCCGGCGACCACCACCGCGTCATGCCCCGGAGCGATCTGCAGCAGACGCTCAAGCAACGCCTGCTGCGCCGTCGCGTCGACCACCGGCCCCGGGCCGTTGATGTCGGTGATGCGCCCGTCGTGCTCGGCGACCTTGATGTTGCTGCGCGTCTCCCCCGGCACGCGAATGAACGCATCGACAAAGCCGCGCTTGGCGAACAGGGTTTCGAAGGCTTGCAGATTGTCTTCGCCGAGAAAGCCGCTGACCGTCAGTTGATGCCCGAGGTCTGCGAGTACCTGGGCGACGTTCACGCCCTTGCCGGCGGCATGGGTGTGCA
Organism: Pseudomonas sp. URIL14HWK12:I6; assembly: GCF_000514195.1. Classification (NCBI taxonomy): domain Bacteria; kingdom Pseudomonadati; phylum Pseudomonadota; class Gammaproteobacteria; order Pseudomonadales; family Pseudomonadaceae; genus Pseudomonas; species Pseudomonas sp. URIL14HWK12:I6. The sequence goes on along the minus strand of NZ_AZVL01000002.1, from coordinate 70,974 downwards.
TCTCGTCGCTGCGGTTGACCTGACCGGCCTCCAGGCGTGGCAGCTCAACCGTGAGGTCCAGCGCCGGGTTGAGGGTCAGGGTGAGAATCTTGGCCATTACAGGGCCTCCACTAATGCACGCACTTCGTTCGCGCTGCCCACGGTGAGGGCTTGTTGAGCAAGGGTTTGCGCCTGGTTCAGGCTGAGTTCGCGGATGCGCGCCTTGACCTCGGCGATGCTGCGACCGGACACGCTCAGCTCATCGACACCGAGGCCGACCAGCACCGGCACCGCCAGCGGATCCGCCGCCAGCTCGCCGCACACGCCGACCCATTTGCCATGGGTATGTGCGGCGCGCACGGTGATGTCGATCAGTTGCAGCACCGCCGGGTGCAGGCCGTCAGCCTGGGCCGAGAGTGTCGGGTGACCACGGTCGATGGCCAGGGTGTATTGCGTCAGGTCGTTGGTACCGACGCTGAAGAAGTCGACTTCCTTGGCCAATACCGGCGCCAGCAAGGCCGCTGACGGTACTTCGATCATGATCCCCAGTTGCAGATCAGCGACCGGGATTTCCAGGCGCAAGCGCTCGGTCATGTCGCGGGCCTGACGCCATTCTTCGACGCTGCCGACCATCGGGAACATGATCCGCAGCGGCCGGTTATCCGCCGAACGCAGCAAGGCGCGCAATTGCGCTTCCATGACCTGTGGACGCTGCAAGGTCAGGCGAATGCCGCGCACGCCGAGGAACGGGTTTTCCTCCTTGGCGATCGGCCAATATGGCAGCGGTTTGTCGCCGCCGACATCAAGGGTGCGCACCACCAGCGGTCGCCCGGCGAGGCCGTCGAGAACGCGGCGGTATTCGGCTTCCTGAGTGGCTTCGTCCGGCGCCTGCGGGTGGGCCATGAAAATCAGTTCGGTGCGCAGCAGGCCAATACCTTCGGCGCCCTGCTCGACCGCAGCGGTAACGCCGGCGCTTTCACCGATGTTGGCGAACACTTCCACGGCGTGACCGTCAGTGGTGTGCGCCGGTTGATGGCGTTGTTCGGCGGCAGCCTTGAGACGCTGCTCACGGGTGTCGCGTTCTTCAGCGGCACGTTGCAAGGTCGCGGCATCGGCGTCGACGTGCAGGCGACCGCGCTGGCCGTCGAGCAGCAACGGCGTGCCCGGTTCCAGCAGCAACACCGCAGCGCCAGCTCCGACCAGCGCAGGAATACCGAGAGCACGGGCGACGATTGCACTGTGCGCGGTGGCGCCGCCGCGCGCGGTGAGAATCCCTGCAACTCGGGCCGGATCGAGCCGCGCCACGTCGGATGGGCCGACTTCGTCCATCACCAAAATGTATGGCTGCTCCGGCTCGTTCGGCGTCTGCACACCGCAAAGTTGCGCCAGCACCCGGCGCCCGATGTCACGCAGGTCCGCCGCCCGCTCGGCGAGCAACGCGTCCTGCAGCGATTCCTGTTGTTTGGCCGCTGCTTCAATCACCGCCATCCACGCCGCTTCGGCGCTCTCGCCTTGCTTGAGACGGGTGTCGACTTCGTCGGTCAGTTCCGGGTCGTCGAGCATTTCCTGGTGGGTGATGAAAATCTCGCGAATCGCCTTGGCCTTGCTGCGTTCGATCAGGCCCTGGATGTCACTGCGCACATCGCTCAACGCTTGCTTGAGGCGCTCGCGCTCGATGGCGGCGGACTCGCCGCGCAACGGGTAATCGATAGCCTGCTGCACCTGAATGTGCGCAGGCCCAATGGCGATGCCCGGTGCCGCCGGGATCGCCTGCAACTGCGCGCCGGACGCCGGGGCGATCAGCACTTCGGCGATATCGGCGATGGCTTCGCGTTGCTGGCTCACGGCCGGCAGCGGTTCGACTTCTTCACCAAGGCCTTCTTCGATAGCGGCCAGCAGCGCCGGAAGGGCATCGGCGGCGATGCTCGGTTCGGCGATCAACTCCAGCACCTGACCACGACGGGCGCCGAGACTCAGCAGCTTGCTCAAGCTTTTTACCGACACGGCGCTGTCCGCGCTGTCGACGATGCGCACGCGGATTTCACCGTCAAAACTCTTCGCCAGTTGCGCAAGAATCTTCGCCGGACGTGCATGCAAACCGTGGGCGTTGGCCAGGGCAATACGTGCGCTCGGCCAATCGGCGGGCAGTTCGCCGCCGAGCACTTCAAGGACTTTGCGGCTGCTGGTGGCGCGGCCCAATTCATGACCGCGTCCTTCGATGAGCAGCGCACACAGACGTTCGAGCAGCGCCTGATGCGCCTCACCCAGACTGGCCAGACAGAACAGACCGCTGAGCGGCTGCCCGAGGTAGCGCATCGGTTTGTCCGGGGTGACGAACGCCAAACCAGGGCGCTTCACAGTTTGCTCGCTGTGCAGCCACCACAGGCCATCGCCCAGCGGCAGCGCCTCGACCTGCTGCAACACACCGGCAAAACCGTTGCTCACGCAATCGGCCTGCCGCAGCAGACGCGCACCACGCCAGACCAGTTCTTCGAAATCGTCAGCCGACACGCCGAGGCCGATCATCTGCGCATCCAGCGCCAGTTCCTGTGGCGCGCCTTGCAGCAGTTTCAGCAACGCTTCCGGCGAGCTGGCGCGGCGCAGGGCCTGGCCCAGATCGGTCTCGCCGAGGGCGCGGGTCAGCAGCTGCAGCAGGCGCAGGTGTTCGTCGGATTTGGCGGCGATGCCGATCGCCAGGTAAACGATCTGGCCATCGCCCCAATCCACGCCCTCGGGAAACTGCATCAGCCGGACGCCGGTGGCGAACACCTGATCGCGGGTCTCCGGGGTGCCGTGGGGGATGGCGATACCCTGGCCGAGAAAGGTCGAGCCCTGGGCTTCCCGGGCCTGCAATCCAGCGAGGTAGCCATCGGCGACCAGGCCATCGGCCACCAGATGATGGGCAAGTAATTGCAGGGCGGCGGGTTTATCCACAGCCGATTGGCCCATGGATATCTGCTCTATAGTGAGCTCGAGCATGCGATCTCCTTTTTGGCACATGGATGCGCCAGGATATTGTTTTGAATGGTCACAGCTTAGGCGCTGGTCAGCCTGCTTTTCAGCGGCAGTTTTGGCGGTTTCACGGCAGAACCGGCCAAACGCGTCTAAAACGTAGAAAATACGCTTGCTGAAACGTTTAATCTAGATGGATCGGCACGTTACTCGATAATGTCTCATCCTTGAAGTCCAACTTGTCGGATGCGCTGCGACAATAGTCGTCTGCCCGAATCGGGTAGGATTGGCGAAAATGTGGCGGCAAGCTCGAAAAAACAAGGAAATCCCGGGTTGAAACTCAGTGATATCGCGCGGTTGGCCGGAGTGTCCGTGACCACCGCCAGCTACGTCATCAACGGCAAGGCCGAACAGCAACGCATCAGCAACGCCACGGTCGAGCGGGTGCGTGCGGTCGTCGAACAGCACGGCTTCACCCCCAACCCGCAAGCGGCCGGTTTGCGCAGTCGGCACACCCGCACGTTGGGTTTTATTCTGCCGGATCTGGAAAACCCCAGTTACGCGCGGATCGCCAAACTGCTGGAGCAAGGCGCGCGGGCGCGGGGTTATCAGTTGCTGATCGCCAGCTCCGACGATGCGCCAGACAGCGAGCGCCAGTTGCTGCAACTGTTCAAGGCGCGCCGCTGCGATGCGCTGATCGTCGCCAGTTGCCTGCCGGCCGGTGACGACAGCTATCGCCAATTGCAGGCCAAGGGCTTGCCGATCATCGCCATCGACCGGGTCATGGAACCCGAGCACTTCTGCTCGGTGATCAGTGATGACCGCGAAGCCAGCCTGCACCTGACCCAGAGCCTGCTCGATCCGCAGCCGAAACAGATCGTGCTGCTCGGCGCGCGTCCGGAGCTGAGCATCAGTCAGGAACGTGCGGCCGGCTTCAAGCAGGCGCTGGTCGAGTTCAAAGGCGAAGTGCTGATCGAGCACGCCGAGTCCTTCAGCCGTGAATGCGGCAAGCAACTGATGGAAGAACTCCTGCAACGCCTGGGGCATTTGCCGGATGCGCTGGTGACCACGTCCTACGTGCTGTTGCAGGGCGTGTTCGATGCGCTGCATGATTTCCCGCTCAAATCCCGGCCGCTGCGCCTGGGCACCTTCGGTGACACGCAATTGCTGGACTTCCTGCCGCTGCCGGTCAACGCCATGGCCCAGCAGCACCAGTTGATCGCCGACAAGGCGCTGGAACTGGCGCTGGCCGCCGTCGAGCAATCGCAATACAAGCCTGGCGTGCAGGCCATCGCCCGTACCTTCAAGCAGCGTATTCATCGGGACTGAACCGTGGAGCTGATCGACAGCCACACCCACCTCGACTTCCCCGACTTCGACGCCGATCGCTCGGCGTTGCTCGCCGAAAGCCGCGCCCTCGGGGTGCGGCGGATGGTGGTGCTGGGGGTTTATCAGGGCAATTGGCAGCGGGTATGGGAGCTGGTGCAGAGCGATGCGGATCTGTACGCAGCATTTGGTCTGCACCCGGTGTACCTCGATCAGCATCAACCCGAAGATCTACGCGCACTCGGCGACTGGCTGACGCGGCTACGCGGCCATCGGCAACTGTGTGCGGTGGGCGAGATCGGCCTGGATTACTTCATCGAAACCCTCGACCGCGAACGCCAGCAGGCGCTGTTCGACGCGCAGCTGCAACTGGCGGCAGATTTCGAACTGCCGGCGCTGATCCACGTGCGCCGCAGCCACGCCGCGGTGATCGCCACGCTCAAGCGCTTTAAGCTCAAGCGCGCGGGGATCATCCACGCGTTCGCCGGCAGCCGCGAAGAAGCACGCGAATACGTCAAGCTCGGTTTCAAACTGGGTCTGGGCGGAGCACCGACCTGGCCGCAGGCGTTGCGCATGCATCGGGTACTGGCGGATCTGCCGCTGGATTCGATCGTGCTGGAGACCGACTCTCCGGACATGGCGCCGGCGATGTTTCCCGGAGTACGCAATACACCGGCGCACTTGCCGGCGATCTGTGCGGCGCTCGCCGAACTGATGAAGATCAGCCCGGAACAATTGGCCGCCGCCAGCACCGCCAACAGCTGCGAAGTGTTCGGTTGGTAATCAGTCGCCGTGGACCTTGGCCGCTTCGAGAATCAAGGTCATGTGCTGACGTTGACGGACAAAGCGTGCCAGTGCGAAGTAGATAAAAATCACGATCAACGACGCATTCAACTGTTCAGTCACGCTGAGCAGCCCGATCCATTCCATGACCAACGCCACCAGCAGCGCAGTGCACACGGTTACCGAGGCGCTGAAGCGCAGCAATCCCAGCGAATCGAGGGACTTGAAGCGTTTGATCTGTTTGGGGCAGCGCAGCTCCACAGCGTTCTGGCAGTGCGCGCAAGTGAACGGTTCATTGATTGCGATGGCGTTGAGTTGCCAGGGTTTGAGTACCTGTAGGGTCTGGCAATGAGCACAACGGCCCTGGACTCCCAGGGTTGCAACGGACATGAGCGGCCTCCTCGACGCAATCAGCGGAACTCGGATACTGGCTCATTAATGACGAAAAGCCAGCCGCCGGAAGAAAACAGGAATTGGCTTACAAGCGTAAGTATCAATGCATTACAAAATGTTCTGACATTACCGCCCTTGTAGGAGTGAGCCTGCTCGCGATAGCGGTGTATTAGCCAACCATTGAGTTGACTGACACACCGCTATCGCGAGCAGGCTCACTCCTACAGAATTCGCGCTCGATCAGACGCGGAACGCGCTGATCAGTTGTTTCAGCTCCACTACCTGCGCCGACAGTGCCCGGCTGGCGTCCTCCGTCTGGTGCGCCCCCTGGGCCGTGCGCTCGCCAGCACGGTTGATCTCGACGATGTTCTGGTCGATGTCATGGGCCACGGCGGTCTGTTGCTCCACGGCGGCGGCGATCTGCTGGTTCTGATCGACGATCATGCCGACCGCGCCGAGGATGTTTTCCAGCGCCTGCTGGACCTTTTCCGACTGCCCGACCGTGCCGTTGGCCATCTGATGGCTAACGCCCATGGCCTTCACCGCAGCGCCGACGCCGCCATGCAGCTTGGCGATCATCTGCTCGATTTCTTCGGTCGATTGCTGGGTGCGCTTGGCCAACGTACGCACTTCGTCCGCCACCACCGCAAATCCCCGGCCCTGCTCGCCGGCGCGGGCGGCTTCGATGGCGGCGTTGAGCGCCAGCAAGTTGGTCTGCTCGGCAATGCTCTTGATCACTTCCAGCACGCGGCTGATCGACTGGCTGTCGCTGGCCAACTGGTTGATCACCAGCACCGATTGATCGATCTCGCTGGCCAGCGCAGCAATGCTGCCCTGCTGCGACTCCACCAGTGTGCGACCGCTGACGGTTTCATCGTTGACGCTGTGCGCGCTGCTCACCGCTGCCGCTGCGCTGCGTGCAACTTCCAGCGAGGTCGCCGACATCTGGTTCATCGCGGTCGCCACTTGCTCGATCTGCGTGCGCTGCCCGGCCACCGCCTGATTGCTTTGCGCGGAAACAGTTTCCACCTGCCCGGCCTGGCGCTCGACCTCAGCCACGGTCTGCCCGACTCGCTCGATCAGGTCATGGATTTTCCTCACGGTGCCGTTGAACACCTCACCCAGCTCGCCGAGTTCATCGCGACTGTTGGCCTTGAAATTGACCGTCATGTCACCGGCCGCGACCTTGTCCATCATCGCGCCCAGGCGCTTGAGCGTGGTGCGAGTCGAGGCGTAGAACCCGCCGTAGAGATAGAAAATCAGCACGAACACCACCGCCAGCGCCACCGCCTGCAACACCATGTGCGTGCGGTTTTGCGCCAGGCGCTGCTGCAGTTGGGTATCGAGAAATTTCAGGGTCGCGTCATTAAGCTGGTAGGTCTGCGCCATCAGCCCGGTGACCTGATCGTAGAACGCCTGCCACGGGGTATCGAGGGTCTCGGCCACCACGACTTTCGCCTCAAACAGTTCACTGGCCTGTTTGAGCGAAGCCTTGCTGCTGTCGGCCGGCGCGCTGAGGCTGACGCGCGCGGCCTGGCTGGAGTCGAGGGCGTCCTGCAGTTTCAACGCGTATTCAGCCTGGAGCTTTTCGATCTGCGCCAGCAACTCGTCGAAACGGCTGCTCGACGAACTGTTGAGAAAGCCCTGCCCCAACGAATACGAACCGATGGCCCGACCTTCGCCGAGAGTCTGGGTCACGGCCGGAGTGATATTGGTGAGCAGCTCGCTGAGCTGGCGGATGTCGCTCTGGTTGTCGCGGCTCAGACCGGCCTGACTGGTGACGATCTGGCTGAAGATCTGCGCATTGCCGAGCAGTTTGCCGATCATCGCGCTTTTGCTTTGCAGGGAGCTTTCCGCCTGTTGAGCCTTGAACGCGCTGATCATTTCATCGCGTTTGCCGTCGAACAGTTTGATCTGCTCGGAATCGTCGGTCATCGCCTGCAAACCTTGCAGGCGCGCCAGCACGGATTGCTCCAGGCTGCGGATCTGCGCTTCGAGGTTGTCGGCTTTGCCGGACTGGCCGAGGGTGACGTTGATCTGCACCAGATTGTTCAGCGTTTCCAGATCCCGGCGCAGGCTCAGGCTGCTGCCCAGCAGATCGAGGCTCTGCAATTCGACCCGGGTGCCCTGGAATTCGCGATAGGAATCGCGCACCAGATAAAAATTGGTCACCAGCATCGGCACCAGGAACAGCACGCTGATCAAGCTGAACTTCATGCCGAAGCTCAGACGGTTCATCAGCGAGACGGCGGGATAGAGCAAGCTCTTCACTGGAAGTCTCCCTTGGTTTTTCTTGTTTTTATTGGCAGGCGCGGGGCGACAGCAGATAGCCACTATCGGGCGCTGTCTCTGTATAGCTCAAATCGGGGGGAGGTTTTGTAACTTAAGGTTAACGACTACTCTGCGCCGGTCACTGACCTGTGGCGAGGGGATTTATCCCCGATGGGCTGCGCAGCAGCCCCATTAAGATATTGGGGCCGCTGCGCGCCCCATCGGGGATAAATCCCCTCACCACAATGAATTTCACGGGCGAGTATCAGTGAATCAACACTGTCCACAAGGCAAACCCGGCATACCACAGCACCGCCGCGCGCAGCAGCAGTTCCCACAGGCAGTCGAGAGTGTTGATGCCTTCAGGCCCGACTACCGGCGGCGGGATCTCACCCGCTGCCAGCCCGACCTTGTTGATCAGCTGCGCGGCGCTGATGTTCCAGTTCAGCAGCTCATGCAACATCACCCGGCTGACCGCGACGAAATTGCCGACCAGAGCCAGACTGGCGGCGAGCAAGCGCACTGGCAACCAGTCAAAGGCGTGACGTAACTGTCCGGCACGTTCGGCGAGCGCCGGGTTCTGGCTGTGTTCTTCCGCCAATGCGAGCAAGCGATAAGCCAGCGCCGCGACCGGACCGAGCACGAAGTACCAGAAGATCACCGCGAAGAAGCTCTGATAGGCCTGCCACAACAGGTGACCCTGAACCCGGTCCAGCAATTGCTCGCCACTGTCGGCGCAGATATCCAGATCACGCTTGGCCACATGCGCGGCCGCTTGCAGGTCTTCACGGCGCCAGGCGTCACGAAACGGCCCGAGGCCGCCAAGCAGATCACCGCGCCCCAGCGCGTAAATCACCACCAGCAAATGCACCGGCAAGGCCAGCAAGCCGTACGCGACGGGTTCCAGTACTACCAGCAACAAGCCGAGCAGCGCCACCGGCAGCAACACCAGAATCGTCAGCACCAGCCATGGTCGCTGGACCAGGCGCGCGCTGGTTTCGAGTTTGTGCAGTTCGCGGATCCATCCGCCATCGCGTTGAACCCGATGGCGCAGGGCCGAGAATTTCTCGATCCAGACCGCCAGCAGTAACACCAGAAAACTCATTGTCCTTCCTCTTGTGCCAGGGCTGCGCGGTAACGCGCCCAGTCGAATGCCGGGCCAGGATCGGTCTTGCGCCCGGGTGCGATGTCGCTGTGCCCGCAGATACGGGCGCCGGTGATAGCCGGAAATGCTGTTTGCAGCTGACGCGTCAACGTGATCAGGGCCTGATACTGCGCATCGGAAAAGGGCAGATCATCAGTGCCTTCGAGCTCGATGCCCACGGAAAAATCGTTACAGGTTTCCCGGCCTTCGAACATCGACACGCCAGCATGCCACGCCCGCTCAAGACAGGAGACAAACTGGGTGACGCTGCCGTCACGTTCGATCAGAAAATGCGCCGAGACGCGCAGGTCGGCAATCCCTGCAAAATAGGGATGCTCGGTGACATCCAGACGATTCTGGAAAAATTCCTGCACCTTGCCGGTGGCGAACTGCGCCGGCGGCAGGCTGATGTTGTGGATCACCAACAGGGAGATTTCGCCCGCAGGGCGTTCATTGAAGTTGGGCGATGGGCAGACCTGTACCCCGTGACACCACCCGCTAGCGGGATCCAACTGCATACCGATTCCTTCAACGCCGACTGTGTTGGCGCCCAGTATGCCGTGATCGGCCCCCGGCGCGCGATCACTTGCCGCGATTGAGTCGCCGCAGATTGCCGAGCACCGATTCCAGCGCCCGATCGAACAGCAAGGTGTCATCCAGCGCCCGCACCGCGCCACGGCGGAACTCGAGGGCCAGCTCGACGCGGCTGCGCTCCAGCACTTTCATCCCGGTGCGGTCGACAAACACGTATTTGCCGGTGGCTTCGATGATCGCTGCCAGTTTGCAGCGCAGGCTGTGCTCGTCGTCTTCCTGGAACGCCACCCAACTGCCCAGGCGCAGTTGCTCCAACTGACGCAGCCCCGGGTCGTCATGCGCCAGGCCGCTGGCATTCACGCCGATCGCGCCCTCGTCGGCGCTACGCAGGGTGATGTGCTGCGACACCTCCACCAACGCCGGCGCATCGGCCGGCGGCTGCTCGGTGAGCGGTTCAAGCACACGCACATGCAGCGCTTCCAGCTCGCTGAAAAATTCGCTGGTGGCGAACGGATCAAACGCCGAGCTGCTCAGGCCATCACGCAATGATTTGAGCAACCCTGGCACCAGCGCCAGCAACTGCAGACCGGCGTCCGCCTCGTCGTGACGCTGCACGCTCCAGATCAATTGCTCCATGGTCTGCACATCGGCCTGCCATTCAGCGCAGTGGTCGCCATGTTTGAGGCAGGTCAGCAGCAGCACTTTGCTCCACGCATCACGCACAAAGGTCACCACCGACGGCGGCAGGACTTTACCCAGCAACGCCTGGTTCAGCACATGCTCGACTCGCTGCCGAGCCAGTTCGGTTTTCGCCCGTCCTTCCTCGGCATCGCGCAAACGCTGCTCCAGCAACTCGCTGCGCCGCCGCTCATCACTGGTGAAGGCGAGGAAATCGGCGAGCAACTCGGAGAAAATTGCCGGGTCGTCGACGAAGTCGCTCAGCAGGCGCTGCACCACTTGTTCGATGCGCAGATACAGGCTGTCACGCGCCTCGCCATTGCAATCGCCCCAACCCATGGCGGCATCGGCGATTTCATTGAGCAGGCGCCGCGCCGGGTGGCTGCTGCGGCTGAAGAAACTTTTGTCGAGTACTGCCACCTTGAGCATCGGAATCTGCAAACGCGCGATCAACGCCTTGAGCGAATCCGGCAGGTTACGGTCTTCGAGGATGCAATCGAAGACCATGGCGATCAGGTTGATCACGTCTTCATCCGCGCCGTCGACGATGCGTGATTTGCCGCTCCTCACGCTGACCCGCGTCAGCAGCTGCTCAAGCTGATTGCGCAGATCGAAATCGTCCTGCGCCGCCAGCGCCGGGACGTATTGCTGCAAGTGTGAAAGCAGGCGCAGTAGATCACGGGTGCTGATCGGTTGCGCCGCCGCACTCGGCTCCAGGGTCGGCGCGACACTGCCGCGCACGTGCAGCAGCAGTTCCTGCAACGCGGCGAAGACTTCCTGCACGCCTTCGTCGGCGGGCGCGGGTTCGTCACTCTCTTCGCTGCTGATGCTTGCTGCCGCACGCTCGATTGCGCGGCGTGCGGGGGCCGGTTTCAACTCAGGCAACACGCCGGTGGCGACCAGCAATTGATTGGCTTCGGCATACAACTGCTCGGTATCGGCCAGCACATAGCGTTCGAACAGTTTGAGCAGGATCAGCTTGACCTTGATCTCCACGCCCAGGTTACGTCCGGCCTGCAGAAAGAACTCGCAGAGCATCGCCGGGCCGAGCGGGTTGTGTTGGTTATCGAAATCCTTGCCCAGCAACACGTTGAGGCGTGCGGTTAGTTGATCAAGAGCAAAGCCATCACGCTTGAGCACCCGCCCGACCATGGTCTCGACCGCCACGCTGCGCTCCATGTCATCGGTACGCGGTGCCGAATCCTCGAATATCAGCGTGCCGGGCAACGCGGGTTGCACGACTTCGTATTGAATCAGCGCGACAAAGGCTTCGAAGAATTGCTCGAGAAAACCCCGTTCGATGTTTTTGCGCTTGAGGCGCAGGTCGCGCATGGCTTCGAAAAAGATGTTCTGTTCGACGTCATTACGCGCCCGGTCAGCCATTTCGAACAGGGTGTCGTCTGCGTTATCGAACAATTCCTGCAAACCGTGGCGCAGTTGCTGGGCGGCCTTGTCGCGGACCTGAAGCAGAATCACAGGCAGGCGGGCGAGCGGCGAATGATTCGCCTGATCGGTAGCGGCCTTGTGCAAGGGCACTACATTCCCGTCGTTGTGCATCCAAGCCTCCTGAAACGGTGATTTCACTGGTCAGTTACAACACAGGTCCCTGTGGGAGCGGGAGACGTCAAAGCTATGACGTCAAATGCAAGGCGGATTATCTTGCAAAACTTGTCACCGGCGCTATAGCCGTCAGGGTTTCCCCTATGCCCGCGACACCTTCCAGTGACCACGAAAAACGGCGCTTTGCTCACAGAAAATCGACCAATTGCAGTCAGGCACGCGCGTTCTCGCCTTGGGTTGGCTCTCGCCATGCCCCTATAATCGGCGCACTTAGTTTGTGGAGCCCGTTATGCCGAATCTACGTCTCGCCGATCTGACCGCCGAAATCGAAGCCAACGTGCGCCGTGCGTTGCTCGAAGATGTCGGCAGCGGCGACATCACCGCACAACTGATCCCGGCCGAACGTCTGGCCAAAGCCACCATCATCACTCGCGACGAGGCGGTTATCTGCGGCACGGCGTGGGTCGACACGGTGTTTCGCCAGCTCGATCCGCGCGTCGCGGTGCACTGGCAGGTACGGGACGGTGAACGGGTCAAACCCAATCAGCCGTTGTTTCATCTGGAGGGCCCGGCCCGTTCGTTGCTGACTGGCGAACGCAGCGCGCTGAACTTCCTGCAACTGCTGTCCGGCGTGGCCACGCGTGCGCAATATCTGGCGGACTTCGTGGCGCAAACCCAGGTCAAGCTGCTGGATACCCGCAAGACCCTGCCGGGCCTGCGTCTGGCGCAGAAATACGCAGTGACCTGCGGTGGTTGCCACAACCACCGCATCGGCCTCTACGACGCGTTCCTGATCAAGGAAAACCACATCGCTGCCAGCGGCGGCATCGCGCAGGCCATCGCCGCCGCGCACAAGATCGCGCCGGGCAAACCGGTGGAAGTCGAAGTGGAGAGCCTGGAAGAACTGAAGGAGGCGCTGACTGCCGGCGCCGACATCATCATGCTCGACGAACTGAGCCTGGATGACATGCGCGAAGCCGTGCGCCTGAATGGCGGCAAGGCCAAACTGGAAGCCAGCGGCGGCATCAACGAAAGCACGCTGCTGCCGATCGCCGAAACCGGCGTGGATTACATCTCGATCGGGGCGATGACCAAGGACGTGAAGGCGGTGGACCTGTCGATGCGTCTGAGCCTCTGAGGCTGTCACGCAATAAAAAACGCCAGCCCGGTTGAGGCTGGCGTTTTTGTTTCAGACCACCAGATTGTTCATCTCGCAGTACTCGTCCCACTCGACGCCCAACACCTCGGCCGCCTCCTTGTGCAGCTCCAGGCGCTTGGCCTCAAACTCTTCAGGGGTGCTGGTGTACTTGAGCGTCAGCTCCCACGGCTGCAAGCCCTGGGCTTCGGCTTCGTCCTCGAACGCCCACTGGATCTGGTCTTTCTGATCATCAGGACTCAGGTCCTTGATCTCTTCTTTCAGGTCCGGGACGTCCTGAATGTATTTTTCCAGCGCTAGTGCGTGACGTTGCTCTTGAGTTAATTCGGTCATGGCGTTCTCGCTGATCGTAAGAATGGAGGATGGATCTGGATCATCAAGGATCTCTCTGACGCGGATTGTCCGGCCTTCGGAACCATTCGGGATCATCTGAAAACTGCTAAGCGATGCTCATGCAGGCACCGAATATAGGACGTTTGCATGACGAATTACACGGCTCTTTACATCTCTCGCACAAAAACTTTGACCTGGGAGACATAAATCGCGGGATTGCGCGAGGGGATGGTGCCCGAGACAGGAATCGAACCTGCGACCTTCGCGTTACGAGTGCGCTGCTCTACCGGCTGAGCTACACGGGCGGTGGGCTAAACCTAGCACCGGTCTTGAAGTCCGGCAACTTCAAAGCCTGTCCCGGTATTTCGCAGACAAAAAAATGCCCCGCCGTTTTCACGGCGGGGCATTTTCATTGCGCTAAAGCTGTGGGCTGATTAAACGCCCGAAGCCTTGGCCGCTGCCACGTCTTTGATGGACAGCTTGATACGGCCGCGGTTGTCCACGTCCAGTACCAGCACTTCCACTTCCTGGCCTTCTTTCAGGATGTCGGTGACTTTCTCTACGCGAGCGTCGCTCAGCATCGAGATGTGCACCAGACCGTCCTTGCCCGGCAGGATGTTGACGAATGCGCCGAAGTCGACGATGCGTTCAACCTTGCCGACGTAGATCTTGCCGATCTCGGCTTCTGCAGTGATGCTCAGAACGCGCTGACGAGCAGCCTCTGCGGCATCCTTGGTTTCGCCGAAGATCTTGATCGAGCCGTCGTCTTCGATGTCGATCGAAGCCTTGGTTTCTTCGCAGATCGCACGGATGGTCGCGCCACCTTTACCGATAACGTCACGGATCTTGTCGGTGTCGATCTTCATCGCGATCATGGTCGGAGCGTTGGCCGACAGTTCGGTACGCGACTGGCCGATGATCTGGTTCATCTGGCCGAGGATGTTCAGGCGCGCTTCCAGGGCTTGGCCCAGAGCGATTTCCATGATCTCTTCGGTGATGCCCTTGATCTTGATGTCCATCTGCAGCGCAGTAACGCCTTTGGCGGTACCGGCTACTTTGAAGTCCATGTCACCCAGGTGGTCTTCGTCACCCAGGATGTCGGTCAGGACGGCGAACTTCTCGCCTTCTTTAACCAGACCCATGGCGATACCGGCAACCGGTGCCTTCATTGGCACACCAGCGTCCATCAGGGCCAGGGAAGCGCCGCAAACGGAAGCCATCGAGCTCGAACCGTTGGATTCGGTGATTTCCGAAACCACACGGATGGTGTACGGGAACACGTCAGCGGCTGGCAGCATGGCCGAAACCGAACGACGGGCCAGACGGCCGTGACCGATTTCACGACGACCGGCACCACCCATGCGACCACACTCGCCCACCGAGAACGGAGGGAAGTTGTAGTGCAGCATGAACGGGTCTTTTTTCTCGCCTTCCAGGGTGTCCAGCAGCTGTGCGTCACGGGCGGTACCCAGCGTCGCAACGACCAGGGCCTGGGTTTCGCCACGGGTGAACAGCGCCGAACCGTGAGTCTTCGGCAGAACGCCGACTTCGATGTTCAGCGGACGTACGGTGCGGGTGTCGCGGCCGTCGATACGTGGCTTGCCGTTAACGATGTTTTCGCGAACGGTGCGGTATTCGATTTCGCCGAAAGCGGCTTTGACGTCAGCAGCAGAAGGCTGGCCTTCTTCGCCGGACAGCTTGGCAACGACCTGGTCTTTCAGCTCGCCCAGACGTGCGTAGCGGTCAGCCTTGACGGTGATGGTGTAAGCCTGGGAGATCGCTTCGCCGAACTCGGCACGGATCGCGCCCAGCAGTTCGGTGGCTTCTGGAGCAGGAGCCCAGGTCCAGGTTGGCTTGGCAGCTTCAGCGGCCAGTTCTTTGACGGCGTTGATCACCACCTGGAACTCGTCGTGAGCAAACAGTACCGCGCCCAGCATCTGGTCTTCGGTCAGCTCTTTGGCTTCCGATTCAACCATCAGTACGGCGTCGGAGGTGCCGGCAACGACCATGTCCAGGCTCGAAGCAGCTTGCTGCTCGTAGGTCGGGTTCAGCAGGTAGCCGGTGCTTTCGTGGAAAGCGACGCGAGCGGCGCCGATCGGGCCGTCGAACGGAATGCCCGAGATGGCCAGGGCAGCCGAGGTACCGATCATCGCAGCGATGTCCGGATCGGTCTTCTTGCTGGTGGAAACGACGGTGCAGACAACCTGCACTTCGTTCATGAAGCCTTCCGGGAACAGCGGACGGATCGGACGGTCGATCAGTCGGGAAGTCAGGGTTTCTTTCTCGGAAGGACGGCCTTCACGCTTGAAGAAACCGCCAGGGATCTTACCGGCAGCGTAAGTCTTTTCCTGGTAGTGAACGGACAGAGGGAAGAAGCCCTTGCCTGGATCGGCTTGCTTGGCACCGACTACGGTCACCAATACGCTGACGTCGTCGTCAACGGTGACCAATACTGCGCCGGAGGCCTGACGGGCGATACGGCCAGTCTCGAGGGTAACGGTCGACTGACCGAACTGGAATTTTTTGATTACCGGGTTCACGGTGTCCTACCTTCTTTGTGGCTCTTGGGGGAACTGGTTTCTTGCGAAATTCTTGGGCAATGTCGGGAATCGGCCCGCTGACTGTCCGGGTAAAACGGTAGTGCAGATAAAACTTGAGGCTGGGAGCCTGCCAGCCACCAGCGATAAACCGCTGATGCCTGACAGACAACCAACCTCATAGCGCAATCGCTGATTAGCGACGCAGACCCAGGCGGCCGATCAGAGCGCTGTAACGGCTCAGATCTTTGCCTTTCAGGTAATCCAGCAGCTTGCGACGCTGGTTTACCATGCGGATCAGACCACGACGGGAGTGGTGGTCTTTACCGTTGGCCTTGAAGTGACCTTGCAGTTTGTTGATGTTGGCGGTCAGCAGTGCAACTTGCACTTCTGGCGAACCAGTATCACCAACAGCTTGCTGGTAGTCGGCAACGATTTGAGCTTTTTCTTGAACGTCGAGAGCCATGAGGCAATCCTTTTATCAGGAAACTGTTTCAAAAACAGTTTCAACAGGCCAGGGACAAATCCCTGTATCTATAAATGAGTAGTGACCGTGCCTGTTAACAGCCACACTCGTTCGGTCATTCTGACCGAATCAGTCGACGCGGCGCGATGCGCCCGTCTTCGCTCACTTCACCGATACCGATGAAGCGACCATTGTGATCCTGTACCCGTACCATGCCGAACTTCGGAGCATCCGGGGCACGTACCGGCTGGCCGTTGAGCCAGTAGAACGCACTCGCTTCGGAGAAGTGCAGCAGCGGCCAATCCTGCAGGCCGCTGTCCGATGGCATCAGGAAGCGGTCGACCGCTTCGTTGCCGCCTTCGGCATGTACCGCTTCCAGCTCTTCGAGGGTCACGGTCTGCGCCAGGGTGAAAGGCCCGGCCTGGGTACGACGCAGTTCCGCGACGTACGCACCACAACCGAGTTGCTCACCGATATCCTCCACCAGGGTGCGGATATAGGTGCCCTTGCTGCAATCCACCGCAAGACGCGCAGTATCGCCTTCGAAGGCCAGCAATTCCAAGCGCGCAATAGTAACAGAACGCGGTTCGCGCTCCACTACTTCGCCTGCACGGGCCAGCTTGTACAGCGGCTGACCGTCACGCTTGAGTGCCGAGTACATCGGCGGTATCTGACTGATTTGCCCACGAAATTTCGGCAGAACCGCTTCGACATCGGCGCGACCAACGGTCACCGGACGCTCCTGCAAAACCTCACCCTCGGCGTCCGCCGTGGTAGTGGTCTTGCCCAGTTGCGCCAGGGTTTCGTAACCCTTGTCGGAATCGAGCAGGTACTGCGAGAACTTCGTTGCCTCGCCAAAGCACAGCGGCAATACACCGGTGGCCAGCGGGTCGAGACTGCCGGTGTGACCGGCCTTCTCGGCGTTGAGCAACCAGCGAACCTTCTGCAACGCGGCGTTGGAGGTGAACCCCAGCGGCTTGTCGAGCAGGATGATACCGCTGACGTTACGACGGATACGTTTGACCTGAGCCACCGAATTACTCCTTGGTGTCTTCAGGTGCAGCGGCCAGGTGCTGATTGTCCTCAGCCACGGCGCGCTCGATCAGGGCCGACAGATGCGCGCCACGCACGACGCTTTCGTCGTAGTGGAAGTGCAATTGCGGCACGCTGCGCAGCTTCATTTCACGGGCCAGCTGCATGCGCAGGAAACCTGCGGCAGCGTTGAGCACCTTGATGCTTTGCGCGATGTCTTCAGCGTTGTCCTGCCCCATCACGGTGATGAAGATCTTCGCGTGACCGACGTCACGGCTGACTTCCACAGCGGTAATGGTGACCAGGCCGACGCGCGGGTCTTTGACTTCACGACGGATCAGTTGGGCCAGCTCACGCTGCATCTGATCGCCGATACGTTGGGTACGGCTGTATTCTTTTGCCATGATTTTGTTACCTGTTACTGCCCCACGGTGAAACCCGCAAGGTCTGAAAGCGGCAAACGCCCGGCCTGACAAAAGCCAGACCGGGCGTTGCGTTTAGAGTCCTGACGCCGTGGCGCGCATCTGCATGCGGCGGCTCGGCGTGGCCCTTGAAGTACGCGAGTCAGAGGCTGCGAGCAACCTGAACCTTCTCGAAGACTTCGATCTTGTCACCGACTTTGACGTCGTTGTAGCTCTTCACGCCGATACCGCATTCCATGCCGGCACGTACTTCGGAAGCGTCATCCTTGAAGCGGCGCAGGGATTCCAGCTCGCCTTCGAAGATAACGATGTCTTCACGCAGTACACGGATCGGACGGTTACGGTGCACAACACCTTCGATCACCATGCAACCGGCGATCGCGCCAAACTTCGGCGAACGGAACACATCACGCACTTCGGCCACACCCAGGATGTTCTCGCGAACATCGCTGCCGAGCATGCCGGTCAGGGCTTTTTTGACGTCTTCGATGATGTCGTAGATCACGTTGTAGTAACGCATGTCCAGACCTTCCTGCTCGACGATCTTCCGTGCGCCAGCATCGGCACGCACGTTGAAGCCGAACAGTACAGCGTTGGAAGCCAGTGCCAGGTTGGCGTCGGATTCGGTGATACCACCGACACCACCACCGACTACGCGCACTTGCACTTCGTCGTTGCCCAGGCCGTTCAGAGCGCCCTGCAAAGCTTCCAGCGAACCACGGACGTCGGATTTGAGGACGATGTTGAGCGTCTTCTTCTCTTCCTGGCCCATGTTTTCGAAGATGTTTTCCAGCTTGCCGGCGTGAGCGCGAGCCAGTTTGACTTCGCGGAACTTGCCTTGACGGAACAGAGCCACTTCACGGGCTTTCTTCTCGTCGGCAACCACGCTCATCTCGTCGCCAGCGTCCGGCGTACCGTCAAGACCCAGGATCTCGACCGGAATGGCCGGACCTGCTTCCTTGATCGGCTTGCCGTTCTCGTCGAGCATGGCGCGCACGCGGCCATAGTTCGAGCCGACCAGCACCATGTCGCCTTGACGCAGCGTACCGTCCTGAACCAGAACAGTGGCTACCGGGCCACGGCCCTTGTCCAGACGCGATTCAACGACTACACCACGGCCAGGAGCCGATGGAGTGGCGGTCAGTTCGAGTACTTCGGCCTGCAGCAGAACCGCTTCGAGCAGCTCGTCAACGCCGGTACCCATTTTCGCCGAGACCGGTACGAATGGAGTGTCGCCACCCCAGTCTTCGGAGGTCACGCCGTGAACCGACAGTTCGCTGCGGATGCGATCGAGGTCGGCACCCGGCTTGTCGATCTTGTTCACCGCAACCACCAGAGGAACGCCAGCCGCCTGAGCGTGCTGAACAGCCTCGATGGTTTGCGGCATCACGCCGTCGTCCGCCGCAACCACCAGGATCACGATGTCGGTCGCCTTGGCACCACGGGCACGCATTGCGGTAAACGCAGCGTGACCAGGGGTGTCGAGGAACGTCACCATGCCGCGGTCGGTTTCAACGTGGTACGCACCGATGTGCTGGGTAATGCCGCCGGCTTCGCCCGCTGCTACCTTGGCACGACGGATGTAGTCGAGCAGGGAAGTCTTACCGTGGTCAACGTGGCCCATTACGGTCACGACTGGCGCACGGGAAACTGCCTCACCTTCAAACTTCAGGGACTCGGCCAGGGAATCTTCCAGGGCGGTGTCGCTGACCAGGGTCACTTTGTGGCCCAGCTCTTCAGCTACCAGTTGAGCAGTTTCCTGATCGAGTACCTGGTTGATGGTCGCTGGAGTGCCCAGTTTGAACATGAACTTGATGATTTCAGCAGCCTTGACCGACATCTGCTGAGCGAGATCGCCAACAGTGATGGTCTCGCCGATCTTCACCTCACGCACGACAGGACCGGTAGGGTTCTGGAAACCGTGAGCGTTGCGTTTTTTCAGCTTGGCCTTGCCGCGACCACCACGACGGAAGCCATCGCTTTCTTCGTCGGTAGTGCGTGGCGCCACACGTGGAGCCGGCGCTTTTTCTTTGACCGATGCGCGATGCGGAGCGTTTTTGCGCTCGCCATCGCCACCACCGCCGCGACGATTGTTATCGTCGGCACGTGGCTTGTCCGGACGGCGCTGTTCGTCACGCTTGCGAGTGTCGGCAGCCGGCGCAGCAGCAACCGGCGCGGCGTCGCGCACTGGTTCAGCGACTGGCGCAGGTGCTGCAACAGCTTCGGCAGGAGCGGACGGCGCAGCAGCAGGCTGGCGACGCGCTTCTTCTTCAGCGCGCTGCTTGGCTTCTTCTTCAGCCTTCTGACGAGCAGCATTTTCTACTGCGCGACGCTCTTCCAGTTCACGCTTGCGCTCGGCTTCGATTTCTTCCGGGCTACGCTGTACGAAAACTTTCTTCTTGCGAACTTCAACGCTGATGCTCTTGCTACCAGCCACACGCAGGGTGCTGGTGGTTTTACGCTGCAGCGTGATCTTGCGTGGTTCTTCCACTTTCGCCTTGTGGCTGCTCTTCAAGTGAGTCAGCAGGGATTGCTTCTCACTGTCAGTCACATTTTCTTCGGCGGCGGTGTGCGGCAGACCTGCCTCACGCATCTGCTGCAACAGGCGCTCTACCGGTGTTTTGACCTCATCGGCCAGTTGTTTCACCGTGACTTGCGTCATGCACTTCTCTCCTCAGGCCGCGCCTAATTACTCGAACCAGTGGGCTCGGGCGGCCATGATCAACTTGCCGGCACGATCATCGTCAATGCCGTCGATGTCGAGCAGGTCGTCAATAGACTGCTCGGCCAGGTCTTCGCGGGTAATTACGCCGCGCACCGCCAGTTCCATCGCCAAATCCTTGTCCATACCCTCAAGCGAGAGCAGGTCTTCGGCCGGATGGGCGTCTGCCAGCTTTTCCTCAGTAGCGATGGCTTTGGTCAACAAACGATCCTTGGCACGAGCGCGAAGCTCGTTGACGATATCTTCGTCAAAGCCGTCGATGTTGAGCATTTCTTCCAACGGTACGTAGGCAATCTCTTCCAGGCTGGTGAAGCCTTCATCTACCAGCACCTGAGCCAGTTCTTCGTCGACTTCCAGCTCGTCGATGAAGTTGCGCAGGATGTCGCCGGTTTCTGCTTGCTGCTTAGCCTGGATGTCCGATTCGGTCATCACGTTCAGGGTCCAGCCAGTCAACTGGCTCGCCAGACGCACGTTCTGACCACCTCGACCGATGGCCTGAGCCAGATTGTCTGCGCCAACGGCGATGTCCATTGCATGGGCATCCTCGTCAACGATAATGGCCGCCACTTCTGCCGGCGACATGGCATTGATCACGAACTGCGCCGGGTTATCGTCCCACAGGACGATATCGACACGCTCGCCACCCAACTCGCCCGACACGGCCTGGACGCGCGAACCGCGCATACCGATGCACGCGCCCTGCGGGTCGATGCGTTTGTCCTTGGAACGGACAGCGATCTTGGCACGCGAACCCGGATCACGGGACGCCGCCATGACTTCGATCAGGCCTTCAGCGATTTCCGGCACTTCGATACGGAACAGCTCGATCAGCATTTCCGGCGCGGTACGCGACAGGATCAGCTGCGGGCCGCGATTCTCGGTGCGGATTTCCTTAAGCAGTGCACGCAGACGCACACCGACACGGAAGGTTTCGCGAGAAATGATGTCTTCACGGGCCAGCAACGCTTCGGCGTTGTTGCCCAGATCGACGATCACGTTGTCGCGGGTGACTTTCTTCACGGTGCCGGAGATGATTTCTCCCAGGCGCTCGCGATAGGCGTCGACCACTTGAGCGCGCTCGGCTTCACGCACTTTCTGCACGATGACCTGTTTGGCGGTCTGTGCTGCAATGCGGCCGAACTCGATGGATTCGATCTTTTCTTCGACGACGTCGCCGACCTTGGCGCCCGGATGCGTTTCGGCAACCTTGCTTGGCCAGGTTTCGATCGCAGGATCGTCGAGATCATTCTCTTCGACGACTGTCCAGCGACGGAAAGTCTCATAGGAACCGGTGTGGCGGTTAATTTCCACACGCAGGTCAACTTCGTCTTCAAAACGCTTTTTGGTAGCAGTGGCCAGAGCCAGCTCCAGCGCTTCAAAAATCACGCTTGCCGGTACGCCCTTTTCATTGGATACCGACTCAACAACCAGCAGTACTTCTTTGCTCATCGTACGCCTCGCCTTTCGCAAGCCATTGGATCCGCGGGATCCGCGTCTCAGTCAAAACTGGGAATAATGTTGGCCTTGTCGATCATATCGATCGGCAACAGGAATTCATGGTCATCTACCTGCACCACGACATCCTGTTCTTCTACACCGCGCAGAAGGCCCTGAAAGTTGCGTCGACCTTCAAAAGGCGAGCGCAGCTTGATCTTCACTTGTTCACCGGCAAATTTTGCAAACTGCTCAAGAGTGAACAGTGGGCGTTCCATGCCAGGCGAGGAAACTTCGAGGGTGTATTCAACGGAGATCGGATCTTCAACATCCAGGACACCGCTGATCTGACGGCTGACAATGGCGCAATCGTCCACCAGCACGCCACCCTCTTTATCGATATAAACGCGCAACATCGAGTGACGACCTTGAGCCGAAAACTCGATACCCCAGCATTCATAGCCTAGGGCCACGACCACCGGGGCCAACAAGGCCTGCAACTCTTCTAGCTTGCTCGACACCTGAACCCCCTCGTGCATGTAAATGCATGCGCTGCAAAATAAAAAAATGGGCGAAACGCCCATCCTTGAAACGCCGTCGAACATCGGCGTAGAAAGTGTCCAGCTAACAAAAAGCCCCTGAAAAGGGGCTCCTTAAACTGGTTGCGGGGGCCGGATTTGAACCGACGACCTTCGGGTTATGAGCCCGACGAGCTACCAGACTGCTCCACCCCGCGACAAAGCTGGGGCGGAAGTATACGACCGATCCCTTATAGGGTCAATGTAACCTTCCACCTGCAAGAAAGCCCGCAACAGCGGGCTCTCCTGACTAATTGGTACCGAGAAGGGGACTCGAACCCCTACACCCTATGGGCACAACCACCTCAAGGTTGCGTGTCTACCAATTCCACCACCTCGGCAAAACTACGTTTGAAACCCTTCTTACTTCTGCTCTTGAGCTGGAGGTACGTCAGTCGCTGGAGTAGCCGACTTTTGCTCTTGAAGCACCGGGACATCATCAGAAGCCGGTTGTTGTTGCTTAGGTACTTCCAACACTGCTGGATCTGGCAAACCTGCTTGAGTCAGCTGATGAGCCTTCTCTTTAGCAAAGTAACCTAACCCCAAGCTGGTTATGAAGAAACCGGCGGCAAGTATAGCAGTAAACTTACTAAGAAAGGTAGAGGAACCTTGGCTTCCGAACACAGTATTTGAAGCACCTGCTCCGAAAGACGCGCCAGCGTCCGCACCCTTACCCTGCTGCAGCAAAACCAGAGCAACTACGCCCAATGCACCCAGCAGATGAAAAACGACTACGACTGTTTCCAGCATTTTTTCAGTTTCCCGCGGCGCGACAAATCGCACCGAACTCATCTGCATTCAGGGAAGCTCCACCAATGAGCCCCCCATCGATATCCGGCATGCCGAACAGTTCGACCGCATTGGCCGCCTTCACGCTGCCGCCGTATAGAAGCCGCACACCTCGTGCGACTTCAGAATTCTCTGCCGCCAACTGCTCGCGAATGGCTTTATGCACATCCTGAGCCTGTTGCGGCGTTGCAGTCAGTCCGGTACCAATGGCCCAGACAGGCTCGTAAGCAATGACTGCCTTGGCAAAGGCACCAACACCCAGCTCCTCGATGATGCTGCCCAGCTGACGCCCGACAACTTCAAGAGTTTTTCCGGCTTCGCGCTGCTCGAGGGTTTCCCCTACACACAACACCGGAATCAAGCCACATGCCTGTGCCGCTGCGAACTTGCGATTCAGCATCCCGTCTCGCTCGCCCATTATCTGGCGGCGTTCGGAGTGCCCGACAAGCACCAGGGAACAACCTGCATCCACCAACTGACTCGGTGCAATTTCACCGGTCAATGCACCTTGCATGGATTCCACCGCAGAATTCTGCGCACCGACCGAAATCGATTTGCCTTTCAAGCCATCAATCACTTGATTGATATGCAAGCAAGGCGGGAATACCGCGACATCAACACCGCTTGGCAAGGCCAGATGACGAAGGCCGTTGATCAGCTCAGCGACGCTGGCGCGGGTACCGTGCATCTTCCAGTTACCAGCTACCATAGGGCGACGCATGCTGTACCTCGTCGGTCAAAGTGGGCGCAGATGTTACCCAACACAATCATGGCTGGCAAGCCGAATCAGGCAGAAACTTCACTTACCAGTTTTGCCAGTTCTTCGGCGTAGCTGCGAACCTGAGTTTCATCCTCACCTTCGACCATCACGCGCACCAAAGGCTCTGTACCGGACTTGCGCAGAAGTACCCGGCCACGCCCCGCCATTGCCTGGGTGACACGCGCACTGGCTTCCTTGACCGCCGGATGCTCAAGCGGACTTTCACCGCCACCAAAACGCACATTGATCAGCACCTGAGGACACTTGCGCAAGGCCTGACGCGTTTGCGCAAGACCTTCATTGCGGGCCTTCAGTGCCATCAGCACCTGGAGCGCAGCAATGATCGCATCACCGGTGGTGGTGTGATTGAAGCAGACGATATGCCCCGAGTTTTCACCGCCTACCAGCCAGTCGCGCTCCAGCAGTTCGGCGATCACATAACGGTCACCGACATTGGCACGAATGAATGGTATCGAGAGCTCTGCCAGCGCGAGTTCAAGACCCAGGTTGCTCATCAGCGTACCGACTACGCCGCCCTGCAATTTGCCCCGCCCGTGCAGATCGCGCGCAATGATGAACAGCAACTCATCACCATCAACGATGGCGCCAGTGTGATCAACCATCAACACCCGATCACCGTCACCATCAAAGGCGATGCCCAGATCAGCGTGCTCGGCCAGAACCGCGGCCTGCAGCTGACCCATATGGGTCGAGCCGCAATTGTCATTGATGTTCAGACCGTTGGGCTGCGCCGACAGCACGACCACTTCAGCACCCAGCTCACGGAACACACTCGGAGCAACCTTGTAGGTCGCACCGTGCGCACAATCGATCACGATCTTCAAACCGGAAAAACTGGTACCGGTCGGCACACTGCTTTTGCAGAATTCGATGTAGCGGCCGGAGGCGTCATTGATGCGCGACACCTTGCCGATCTTGCTCGACTCAACCACAGTCATTGGGGTATCGAGCAGCTCTTCGATCATCAGCTCCAGCTCATCAGGCAGCTTTGTGCCCTTGCCGGAGAAAAACTTGATGCCGTTATCGTCATGCGGATTGTGCGAAGCACTGATCACGATCCCGGCTTCAGCCTGGAACGTGCGCGCCAGATAAGCAATGGCCGGCGTCGGCATCGGACCGAGCAGCATCACGTCCGCACCAGCCGAGGTCAGGCCTGCTTCAAGTGCCGATTCGAACATGTAGCCAGAGATGCGCGTGTCCTTGCCGACCAGCACCTTGCAGGCGCCCATCTTGCGAAAGGCCATGCCCGCCGCCCAGCCGAGCTTAAGCATGAAGTCAGGAGTGATCGGATATTCACCGACACGACCACGAATACCGTCAGTACCAAAGTATTTCTTGCTCATAAGTGCTCCATCATTCTTATTCGGCTGATTCCACGGCCGCGAGCATGCGCACCACGTCTACCGTTTCCGCCACATCATGGACGCGCAATATACGCGCTCCTTTAACCGACGCGAGTGCTGCGAGAGCCAGACCACCATAAAGACGCTCACCCACGGGGCGGTTCAATGCGTGGCCGATCATGCTTTTGCGTGAGACACCGACCAATAGCGGACGCCCCAGCGCATGCAGGGCTTCCATATGCTTGAACAAGCTTAGATTGTGCTGCAGGGTTTTCGCGAAACCGAAACCGGGATCAAGAATGATCCGTTCGGCAGGAATGCCCGCCGCCGCACATTGAGTCATGCGCTCTGCCAGAAACTCACCCACTTCCCGGGTAACGTCCTGATAGTGCGGATTGTCCTGCATGTCACCCGGCTCGCCGAGCATGTGCATCAGGCAGACCGGCAATCCGGTCGCGGCTGCGGCATCCAGCGCGCCATCGCGGCGCAGCGAGCGCACATCATTGATCAACCCGGCACCCAGGCGCGCCGTTTCACGCATCACCGCTGGCGTCGAAGTATCGACCGAGATGACTACATCCAGCTCGCGATTGATCAACTCCACGATCGGAGCTACGCGTTCCAACTCCTCCAACGGCGAAACCGCTCGAGCGCCAGGCCGGGTCGATTCGCCGCCGACATCGATCAGCGTCGCACCAGCAGCCACCATGGCTTCGGCGTGACGCAAGGCCACGTCGAGCTGGTTGTACCGGCCACCGTCGGAAAAGGAATCGGGAGTGACATTGAGAATACCCATGACATGCGTCTGGGCCAAATCAAGAACCCGATTGCCGCAAGGCAACCGGGTCAGGGACTGTACAGAAGTCATTTCAAACCTTAAACGTCAGCAGCCGGACCGCCGATCGGTGTTTCCGGGCGCTCATCCTGAATCACTGGAGGCGGGGGCGTACCCGTGCCACCGGTCCAGTCACGCGGTTCGCGAGGCGTACGACCCGCCATGATGTCGTCGATCTGCTCGGCATCGATGGTTTCGTACTTCATCAGCGCATCAGCCATGGCATCCAGCTTGTCACGGTTGTCCGTGAGGATCTGCTTGGCCGTGCCGTAGCACTGGTCAATGATGCTGCGCACTTCGGAGTCGATCAGCTTGGCAGTCTCACCGGAGAAACTTGCATTCTGACCGCCACCACCGCGACCGAGGAACACTTCACCCTCTTCTTCGGCGTACATCAGCGGACCGAGCTTTTCCGACAGACCCCACTTGGTCACCATGTTCCGCGCAATCTGACTGGCACGCATGATGTCGTTGGAAGCGCCGGTGGTCACACCGTCGAAACCAAGGGTCATTTCTTCAGCAATACGGCCACCGTACAGCGAGCAGATCTGACTGATCAACGCACGTTTGGACAGGCTGTAGCGATCTTCTTCCGGCAGGAACATGGTCACACCCAGCGCACGACCACGTGGAATGATCGAAACCTTGTAGACCGGATCATGCTCAGGTACGACGCGACCGACAATAGCGTGACCCGCTTCGTGATAAGCGGTGTTCTGCTTCTCTTTCTCGGACATGACCATCGATTTGCGCTCGGCGCCCATCATGATCTTGTCTTTGGCCAGTTCGAACTCTTTCATTTCGACGATGCGCTTGCCGCTGCGTGCAGCGAACAGCGACGCTTCGTTGACCAGGTTGGCCAGATCGGCACCAGAGAAGCCCGGGGTACCACGTGCGATAACGGCCGGGGCAACGTCGTCACCCATTGGCACTTTGCGCATGTGAACCTTGAGGATCTGCTCGCGACCACGGATATCCGGCAAACCTACAACGACCTGACGGTCGAAACGGCCCGGACGCAGCAGCGCAGGGTCGAGTACGTCAGGACGGTTGGTAGCGGCGATCACGATGATGCCGTCATTCATTTCAAAGCCATCCATCTCTACCAGCAACTGGTTGAGAGTCTGCTCACGCTCGTCGTGACCGCCGCCCATGCCGGCGCCACGGTGGCGACCGACGGCGTCGATTTCGTCGATGAAGATGATGCACGGCGCATGCTTCTTGGCCTGCTCGAACATGTCGCGAACGCGGCTTGCGCCAACACCCACGAACATTTCAACGAAGTCGGAACCGGAAATAGTGAAGAACGGAACCTTCGCTTCGCCGGCAATCGCCTTGGCCAGCAAGGTTTTACCGGTACCCGGAGGGCCGACCATCAATACGCCGCGAGGAATACGACCACCCAGGCGCTGAAACTTGCCGGGATCACGCAGGAACTCAACCAGTTCGCCGACCTCTTCCTTGGCTTCGTCGCAACCTGCAACGTCAGCCAAGGTGGTTTTCACCTGGTCTTCGGAAAGCAGGCGTGCCTTGCTCTTGCCGAAGCTCATCGGTCCGCCCTTGCCGCCAGCACCGCCCTGCATCTGGCGCATGAAGAACATGAACACCGCGATGATCACCAGTATCGGGAAGCTCGCCACCAGGAGTTGAGTCCAGATGCTTTGCTGTTCAGGCTGCTTGCCCTCAACCACAACGTGGTTGTCGACCAGGTCGCCGATCAGGCCATTGTCCTGGATCGCCGGACGAATGGTCTTGAAGCTGTCGCCATCGTTGCGCTTGCCGGTAATCACATAGCCGTCAACGGCTACGCGCTCGACCTTGCCATCCTTGACCTGCTGGATGAAGTCGGAATAGTTGAGGGTCTGCGGCTCGTTAGGGCTGGAGAAGTTGTTCATCACCGTCACGAGGACTGCCGCGATGATCAACCACAGGATCAGATTCTTTGCCATATCGTTCAATTAACTACCCTCTGAAGCAAGCTCCGCTACTGGCGCGCGCTTCGCATGATATTCACCGGCCTAACTTACTACATTACCTACAACTCTGGCAGGCGCCGTCTGTAACCCTTTGTGAAACACTTTCTACACAATATTCGCTTATGCACGCGGGGCAAAATACGAAAAACCTATCGCCCGGGCAAAAAACCTCGTTTTACTCGTTACCACCGCGGTAACCCCAAGCCAGCATATATTGCTCGCGGGAGCTGCCTCGAGAAGAATCCGGCTTGATCATCTGGATCTTGTCGAATTTCTTGCGAGCATCCTTCAGGTAAACATCGAAACCTTCACCCTGAAAGATCTTGATCACGAAATTGCCACCCGGCTTGAGTATCCGTTCCGCCAGATCAAGCGCCAGTTCGCAAAGGAACATGGCTTTCGGCATATCCACTTCAGGCGTACCACTCATATTGGGGGCCATATCGGAAATCACAAGGTCCACCTGCGAATTACCCACAGCCTCAAGAATCCGCGCAAGCACTTCGTCTTCGGTGAAGTCCCCTTGAATGAAGGTCACGTCCGGAATGCTGTCCATTTCCAGAATGTCCGAAGCGATCAGACGCCCCTGACCGCCGATCAGCCGGCTAGTGACCTGCGACCAGCCGCCGGGCGCTGCGCCCAGGTCGACAACGCTCATGCCGGAACGGATCAGCTTGTATTTCTCCTGGATCTCCAGAAGCTTGTAACTTGCACGCGAACGGTAGCCATCCTTCTGCGCCTGCTTCACATAAGGATCGTTGACATGTCGTTTCAGCCAACCAAGGCTTGTCTTGGAACGCGCCATTGGGCACCTCGATGATTAGGGTCGTGATTAATTGGGCGGATCCACGAACCCTCGGGTAAAATGGCCGCCATTTTACAGAATCCAGACGAAAGGGTCAGATTATGCCGCTCACTCCAGAGCAGAAGAAACAGTACAAATCCATTGGCCACCACCTGAAGCCGGTTTTGACGGTGGCGGACAACGGTCTGACTGAAGGTGTATTAGCCGAACTCGAACGCGCACTGGCGGATCACGAGCTGATCAAGATCAAGCTCAACATCCTCGATCGCGAGTCGCGCCTGGCGCACATTGCAGAGTTGTGCAAGGTCGGCAAGGCTGACCTGGTTCAGGTCATCGGCAAGATGGCACTGGTTTACCGCAAGAACTTCAGCGTCAACAAGCAGCTGTCGAACGTTCATCGCTTCAAGTGATGACAAGGGTCAAGGGTGTGCTTCGCGCACCCTGCCACTCCATCCCGGCAGCGGTTGCAACACCAACACCACACCGGAGAAGCCCAACAGCAGAAAACTGAATTCCTGCCAGCGCTGCGCTTGCGGCCAGCCGACACGCACTGCAATAAACATCGCACACGCATACAACGCCATCAGCAACACCTGCCCGCGAAAATCCCGCCATAGACTGGCAAGGCCATCGGCCTGTACCAGCACCAAAGCCTGAAAAATCACGCATGCCGCGGCAAAACCCGCCACCGGCACTTCGAATGCATCGGCAACTTCATCGATCAGCAACGGTGCCAGGCCAATCTTGCCCAACACCGGTCGCAAACCGAGATGTATCAACCAGAAGCCGCCGACCCACAACATCTGGGTCAGCTGCCAAAGCATGGCGCCCGCACGTAGCGGGCGCCTGCCTTCAGATGTGACGGACTTCGACAATCTCGTACTCGATAACGCCACTCGGCGTTTTCACGGCAACCACATCACCCTCTTCCTTGCCGATCAAGGCACGGGCCAATGGTGAGCCGACCGAAATCTTGCCGAGTTTGAAGTCAGCCTCATCCTCACCCACGATGTGGTAAGTGACGCTCTCATCAGTCTCGACGTTGGCGATTTCGACGGTAGTACCGAAGATCACTTTGCCGGTGTGCGGGATAGTCGTGACGTCGATGATGACCTGATTCTGAATCCGGCCTTCGATGTCACGGATCCGCGCCTCGACCATGCCTTGCTGTTCGCGGGCGGCATGGTACTCGGCGTTTTCCTTCAGGTCACCCAACTCGCGAGCGGTACCGATGTCCTGGCTGAGCTTCGGACGAACGACCTTGGTCAGGTGAGCGTGTTCTTCTTCCAGGGCTTTCGCGCCCTGGACGGTCATTGGGTATTTGATCATGCCTTCAATCCTGCGTGTAGATCCTGCAAGCGGCGCACGGTCTTCTCGGGACCGAACTTCAGCGCTTCGCAGATAGCTTCGCCCGCAGCAATGGTGGTGGTGCAGTAGATCTTGTGCTGCAGGGCATTACGACGAATGGAGTAGGAATCAGCGATCGACTGACGGCCTTCGGTGGTGTTGATGATCAGAGTGACTTCGTCATTCTTGATCATGTCGACCACGTGCGGACGCCCCTCGGTCACCTTGTTCACACGGCGCACTTTCAGGCCTGCAGCTTCGATCAGCTTGGCAGTGCCGGCAGTGGCGACCACTTCGAAGCCCAAGTTGATCAGATCACGGGCCACGCCTGCAACCAGCGGCTTGTCATCGTCACGCACGCTGATGAACGCGGTACCGCCGGTCGGCAGCACTTCGCTGGCGCCCATCTGGGCCTTGGCGAATGCTTCACCGAAGGTGTCGCCGACGCCCATCACTTCACCGGTGGACTTCATCTCTGGGCCGAGGATCGGGTCAACGCCAGGGAATTTGGCGAACGGGAACACCGCCTCTTTCACGCTGTAGAAGTTCGGGATGATTTCCTTGGTGAAGCCGATTTCCTTCAGAGTCTTACCGGCCATGACGCGAGCCGCGATCATTGCCAGGGAGACACCGATGCACTTGGACACGAACGGCACGGTACGCGAAGCGCGCGGGTTGACTTCGATGACGTAGATGTCTTCGCCCTGCAGCGCCAGTTGCACGTTCATCAGGCCGACAACGCCCAGTTCCAGGGCCATTTTCTTGACCTGTTCGCGCATCTCGTCCTGGATGTGTGCCGGCAGCGAGTACGGCGGCAGCGAGCACGCGGAGTCACCGGAGTGAACGCCCGCCTGTTCGATGTGCTGCATGATCGCGCCGATCACCACGTCTTTGCCGTCGCAGACCGCATCCACGTCCATCTCGATGGCGCAGTTGAGGAAGTGATCGAGCAGCACCGGGCTGTCGTTGGACACTTGCACCGCGTCACGCAGGTAACGCTTGAGCTCGTCTTCCTTGTACACGATTTCCATCGCGCGGCCGCCCAGTACGTAGGACGGGCGCACCACCAGCGGATAACCGATTTTCGCGGCAGCACGAACGGCTTCATCTTCGCTGCGCACGGTGGCGTTTGGCGGCTGACGCAAGTTCAGGCGTTCAACCATTTGCTGGAAGCGCTCGCGGTCTTCGGCGCGGTCGATGGCGTCAGGGCTGGTACCGATGATCGGCACGCCAGCGGCTTCGAGGGCACGCGCCAGTTTCAGCGGAGTCTGGCCCCCGTACTGGACGATCACGCCTTTCGGCTTCTCGACGCGGCAGATTTCCAGCACGTCTTCCAGGGTTACCGGCTCGAAGTACAGACGGTCGGAAGTGTCGTAGTCGGTGGAAACGGTTTCCGGGTTGCAGTTGACCATGATGGTTTCGTAGCCGTCTTCGCGCAGTGCGAGGGCAGCGTGTACGCAGCAGTAGTCGAACTCGATGCCCTGGCCGATACGGTTCGGACCGCCACCCAGAATCATGATCTTGTCGCGACCGGACGGTGCGGCTTCGCACTCTTCCTCGTACGTCGAGTAGAGGTAAGCGGTGTCGGTGGCGAACTCGGCGGCGCAGGTGTCAACGCGCTTGTAGACCGGGAACACTTCCAGTTTTTGACGGTGAGTACGCAGGTTCTTCTCGGTCACACCCAGCAGCTTGGCCAGACGCTGATCGGAGAAGCCTTTGCGCTTGAGCTTGAACATCAGGTCGCGGTCGATGGCGGACAGACCGAGGGTTTTGACCCTCTCTTCGTCCTTGATCAGATCTTCGATCTGCACCAGGAACCACGGGTCGATCATGTTCATGCCGAAGATGTCTTCGACGGTCATGCCGGCGCGGAAGGCGTCCGCCACGTACCAGATACGCTCGGCGCCCGGCACGGTCAGCTCGCGCTTAAGGATGCTCATGCTTTCCGGATTGCTCAGGTCGAGCTTCTCGTCCAGACCGCAAACACCGACTTCCAGACCGCGCAAGGCTTTCTGCAGGGATTCCTGGAAGGTGCGACCGATGGCCATGACTTCGCCGACCGACTTCATTTGAGTGGTCAGGCGTGCGTCAGCGTTGGCGAATTTCTCGAAAGCGAAACGTGGCAGCTTGGTGACGACGTAGTCGATCGACGGTTCGAAGGACGCCGGGGTCTTGCCGCCGGTGATGTCGTTCGACAGTTCGTCGAGGGTGTAGCCCACAGCCAGCTTGGCCGCGACTTTGGCGATCGGGAAACCGGTGGCTTTCGAAGCCAGTGCCGAGGAACGCGATACACGCGGGTTCATCTCGATCACGACCATGCGGCCGGTGTCCGGGCAGATGCCGAACTGCACGTTGGAACCGCCGGTCTCGACGCCGATCTCGCGCAGTACCGCCAGCGAGGCGTTACGCAGGATCTGGTATTCCTTGTCGGTCAGGGTCTGTGCCGGAGCAACGGTGATCGAGTCACCGGTGTGCACGCCCATCGGGTCGAAGTTTTCGATCGAGCAGACGATGATGCAGTTGTCCTTTTTGTCGCGGACAACTTCCATTTCATATTCTTTCCAGCCGATCAGCGACTCGTCGATCAGCAGCTCTTTGGTCGGCGACAGGTCCAGACCGCGGGCGCAGATTTCTTCGAACTCTTCACGGTTGTACGCGATACCGCCACCGGTGCCGCCCATGGTGAAGGACGGACGGATGATGCACGGGAAACCCAGACGCTCGAGGACGGCGTTGGCTTCTTCCATGCTGTGGGCGATACCGGAACGCGGGCATTCCAGGCCGATCGACTTCATGGCCTTGTCGAAACGCGAACGGTCTTCAGCCTTGTCGATGGTGTCGGCGTTGGCGCCGATCATTTCCACGCCGAATTTTTCCAGAACGCCTTCGCGCTCCAGGTCCAGGGCGCAGTTCAGAGCAGTCTGGCCGCCCATGGTTGGCAGGACCGCATCCGGACGCTCTTTTTCGATGATCTTGGCCACGGTCTGCCACTTGATCGGCTCGATGTACGTGGCGTCAGCCATGTCCGGGTCGGTCATGATGGTGGCCGGGTTGGAGTTCACCAGGATGACGCGGTAACCCTCTTCGCGCAGGGCTTTGCAGGCCTGGGCGCCGGAGTAGTCGAATTCGCAGGCCTGGCCGATAACGATCGGGCCAGCGCCGAGAATCAGGATGCTTTTAATGTCTGTACGTTTTGGCATGGGTTTGTCACTCAAATCCGCAGGTCAGTCGGCAAGCCGTCTTGATCGATTTCTGAAGCCCTGAGGGGCGCCACCGGTATCGGGGCCGCCCTCAAGGGCTTCTCGCTACAGTCTCAAGGCGAACGCTTAGCGTCGCTTGGCCATCTCGTTGATGAAGCGGTCGAACAGGGGTGCCACATCGTTCGGGCCCGGGCTCGCTTCAGGGTGGCCCTGGAAGCTGAACGCGCTCTTGTCGGTGCGTTCGATACCTTGCAGGGTGCCGTCGAACAACGATTTATGGATCGCACGTACGTTGGCTGGCAGGGTCGCTTCGTCAACCGCGAAACCGTGGTTCTGGCTGGTGATCATCACGACGCCAGTGTCCAGATCCTGTACCGGGTGGTTGGCACCGTGGTGGCCGTGACCCATTTTCAGGGTCTTGGCGCCGGAGGCCAGAGCCAGCAGTTGGTGACCGAGGCAGATACCGAATACCGGAATCTCGGTTTCCAGCACCTCCTTGATCGCCTTGATCGCGTAGTCGCAAGGCTCCGGGTCACCAGGGCCGTTGGACAGGAACACGCCGTCCGGCTTGAGTGCCAGCACATCGGCAGCCGGGGTTTGCGCCGGCACCACGGTCACGCGGCAGCCGCGCTCGACCAGCATGCGCAGGATGTTCAGTTTGACGCCGTAGTCGTAGGCAACCACGTGGTACGGCAACTCGGACGCTTCGATGGTCGCGTGGCTGTCGGTCTTCAAGTCCCAGACAGTCGAGCGCCATTCGTACTTTTCCTTGGTGCTGACGACTTTCGCCAGATCCATGCCCTTCAGGCCCGGGAAGCCTTGCGCGGCGGCAATTGCAGCTTCTTCGGAGATGTTGTCGCCGGCCATGATGCAGCCGTTCTGTGCGCCTTTTTCACGCAGGATGCGGGTCAGGCGACGAGTATCGATACCAGCGATTGCCACAACGTTGTTGGCTTTCAGGTAGTCGGACAGGGACATCGTGTTACGCCAGTTGCTCGCTACCAGCGGCAGGTCACGAATCACCAGGCCTGCGGACCATACGCGGTCAGACTCGGCGTCTTCCGGCGTGGTGCCGGTGTTGCCGATGTGCGGGTAAGTCAGGGTAACGATCTGCTGGGCGTAGGAAGGATCGGTAAGGATTTCCTGATAGCCGGTCATTGCGGTGTTGAACACCACCTCACCAACGGTTTGACCGTCGGCTCCAATGGCTTCGCCGCGAAAAATGCTGCCATCAGCAAGGGCGAGTATGGCTGGCTTAGTCAAGAAGACCTCCCGTAAATAACGCATGAAAGGGCAATCGCAGGTTGTAAAAAAGCGGAGTGACGTATGGACACGTCACCCCGCTTCTTCACTGAATTATTCTGCGCGCTTTTAGTGGACACACTAAAGCTGTAGCTTACAGAAAAAGGCTTTTTTGGTCCACCGCTAAAGAGCCTAAAAGGCCGGAGAATGCGACAGGCCGTCGCGCGGTATAGAAAAACCAGCGCAAACCGGGCGTTTACGCTGGGTAAAACAGTCAATCAATGCAGGTCGAGCACGTCCTGCATGTCATACAGACCCGGCTCGCGACCATCCAGCCACAACGCCGCACGCACAGCACCCTTGGCGAATGTCATGCGACTGGAAGCCTTGTGCGTGATCTCCAGGCGCTCGCCCTCACAGGCGAACAGCACGGTGTGATCGCCGACCACATCACCACCACGCACGGTGGCGAAACCGATGGTTTCCCGCTCGCGCGCACCCGTGTGGCCTTCACGGCCATAGACCGCAACCTTCTGCAGATCGCGATCCAGCGCATCGGCAATCACCTCACCCATGCGCAGGGCAGTACCCGAAGGCGCGTCAATCTTGTGCCGGTGATGCGCCTCGATGATCTCGATGTCCGCATCATCGCCCAGCACCCGGGCGGTCATCTCGAGCAGCTTCAACGACAGGTTGACCCCGACGCTGAAGTTGGCCGCGAACACGATCGGAATATCCTTGCCCGCCTCGGCCAGTAGCTGCTTTTGCGCAGCGTCGAGCCCGGTGGTGCCGATGACCATGGCCTTGCCGGCCTTGCGGCAGAACGCGAGGTTTTTCAGCATGACTTCCGGCAGGGTGAAATCGATCAGTACATCGAACTCTTCAGCCACCGATTCGAGATTGCCGGACAACGGCACACCGATGCGACCCAGCGAAGCCAGCTCACCGGCATCCACCCCGATCAGCGTACTGCCGGGACGAACGATCGCCGCGGTCAGGCCGGTCAGCGGCGCGCGCTGCTGCACGGCCTCGACCAGAATCTTGCCCATGCGCCCGGCGGCGCCCATCACAGCTATACGTCGCATGCCGACTCCTTACAGATCGCCGAAGAAGCGCTTCACACCATCGAACCAACCGGTGGTTTTTGGCGAGTGGCTGTTGTCATCCGCCAGCGAGCTGCGGAATTCTTCGAGCAATTCGCGCTGACGACGATTCAGATTGACCGGGGTCTCGACCGCTACACGGCACATCAAGTCGCCCGCACCACCGCCCCGCACCGGCGCCACGCCTTTGCCACGCACGCGGAACTGCTTGCCGGTCTGGGTGCCTTCAGGGATTTTCAGTTTGACGCGACCGTCGAGGGTCGGGATTTCCAGCTCGCCGCCGAGCGCCGCATCAACAAAGCTGATCGGCACTTCGCAGAACAGATGTTTGCCGTCGCGCTGGAAGATGTCGTGCTCGCGCACATTGATCACCACGTACAGGTCGCCAGTCGGGCCGCCCTGGGTGCCCGCCTCGCCTTCGCCGGACAGACGGATGCGGTCGCCGGTATCAACGCCAGCCGGCACTTTGACCGACAGTGTTTTGTACTCTTCGACGCGACCGTCGCCGTGGCAGGAATCGCACGGATCGGAAATGATCTTGCCCTGGCCATGGCAACGCGGGCAGGTCTGCTGCACCGAGAAGAAGCCCTGCTGCATGCGCACCTGACCGATGCCGCCGCAGGTCGGGCAGGTTGATGGCGACGAGCCTTTCTTCGCGCCGGAACCATCGCATGGCTTGCAATTGACCAGTGTCGGAACGCGAATATTCACGGTGGTACCGCGTACCGCTTCTTCCAGATTCAGCTCCAGGGTGTAGCGCAGATCGCTGCCACGCTGGGCGCCGCCACGGGAACCGCCACGACCGCCACCGAAGAAGTCACTGAAGACATCGCCAAAGATGTCGGAGAAGTTCTGCCCGCCGAAACCGGCGCCACCGCCACCCATGCTTGGGTCGACGCCAGCATGACCGTACTGGTCGTACGCCGCGCGCTTGCTCGAATCGGACAATACTTCGTAGGCCTCGTTGGCCTCTTTGAACAGTTCTTCCGACGCTTTGTCATCGGGATTACGGTCCGGGTGATGCTTCATCGCCAGACGACGATAGGCCTTCTTCAGGTCTGCATCGCTTGAACCACGCTCTACACCCAATACTTCGTAATAGTCACGCTTTGCCATAAGTCTTTTGCACTCTTGAGGACGTTCGGCAAACCCCTCCTGAGGATGGCCAAACTCGTTGAGCCCCAATACAGGCCCGGACCCAACTCACGTCAATTCAACGATCCTGGTCTTTGTTTCTTTTGGTACTTGCGGCACGAAAAGCAGGAGCATTCCCGGCCATACCAGCAGCAGGCGAACCTTGTCGCATGCTGTAAAAATTCGTGTATTCCAGATACGCCAACGCGGGAGCAAGCTCCCGCGCGGCGACATCCTACCAGTCACCGCCGCAAGGCAGTCAACCGGCCGACCAACAACTTACTTGTGGTCTTTGACTTCTTCGAACTCGGCATCGACAACATCGTCAGCCTTTTCAGCTTTCTCGTCGTGCGGTGCCGCGCCTTCAGCAGGCTGAGCCTGTTCGGCGTACATCTTCTGAGCAACCGGAGCCGAGACTTTCGACAGCTCTTCGATCTTCGCTTCGATGGCAGCCTTGTCGTCGCCTTTCACAGCGGCTTCCAGTGCAACCACAGCGGCTTCGATCGCGGTCTTCTCTTCAGCGCTGACCTTGTCGCCCGCTTCGGTAACCATTTTGCGAGTCGAGTGAACCAGTGCATCACCCTTGTTACGGGATTCAGCCAGTTCAGCGAACTTGCGGTCTTCCTCGGCGTTCAGCTCGGCATCGCGAACCATCTTCTGAATTTCTTCATCCGACAGACCGGAGTTGGCCTTGATGGTGATCTTCTGCTCTTTACCGGTCGCCTTGTCTTTCGCACCAACGTGCAGGATGCCGTTAGCGTCGATGTCGAAGGTCACTTCGATCTGTGGCACGCCACGTGGAGCTGGTGGAATGTCGGCCAGGTCGAACTTGCCCAGGGACTTGTTCTGTGCGGCCTGCTTACGCTCACCTTGTAGAACGTGAATGGTCACAGCGCCCTGGTTGTCGTCGGCAGTCGAGAACACTTGCGATTTCTTGGTAGGAATCGTGGTGTTTTTCTCGATCAGCGCGGTCATCACGCCACCCATGGTTTCGATACCCAGGGTCAGCGGGCTGACGTCGAGCAGCAGAACGTCTTTCACGTCACCGGCCAGAACGGCGCCCTGGATCGCAGCACCCATGGCAACCGCTTCGTCCGGGTTCACGTCTTTACGTGCTTCTTTACCGAAGAAATCGGTCACCAGCTTCTGTACCAGCGGCATACGGGTCTGACCGCCGACCAGAATCACGTCGTTGATCGCGCCAACGTCGATACCGGCGTCTTTCATGGCGATACGGCAAGGTTCGATGGTGCGCTGAACCAGGTCTTCAACCAGCGCTTCGAGCTTGGCACGCGAGATCTTCACGTTCAGGTGCTTAGGACCGGTAGCGTCTGCAGTGATGTACGGCAGGTTGACGTCGGTCGACTGAGCGGACGACAGCTCGATCTTGGCTTTCTCAGCGGCTTCTTTCAGGCGCTGCATGGCCAGCGGGTCACCTTTGAGGTTCATACCGCTTTCTTTCTTGAATTCGTCAACGAGGTAGTCGATCAGACGAATGTCGAAGTCTTCACCGCCGAGGAAAGTGTCACCGTTGGTGGCCAACACTTCGAACTGGTGCTCGCCGTCAACTTCAGCGATCTCGATCACGGAAACGTCGAAAGTACCGCCACCCAGGTCATAAACGATCACGGTGTGATCGCCCTTGGCCTTGTCCATACCGTAAGCCAGAGCAGCTGCGGTTGGTTCGTTGATGATACGTTTAACGTCCAGACCGGCGATGCGGCCGGCGTCTTTGGTCGCCTGACGCTGGCTGTCGTTGAAGTAGGCCGGAACGGTGATCACCGCTTCGGTCACAGGCTCGCCGAGGTAGTCTTCGGCGGTCTTCTTCATCTTCTTCAGAATTTCAGCCGAGATTTGTGGCGGCGCCATTTTCTGGCCGTTCACTTCAACCCAGGCGTCGCCGTTGTCAGCCTTGGCGATTTTGTACGGGACCATCTTGATGTCTTTCTGTACGACTTCTTCGTCGAACTTGCGACCGATCAGACGCTTCACCGCGTACAGGGTGTTGTGCGGGTTGGTCACTGCCTGACGCTTGGCCGACTGACCAACGAGGATTTCACCATCGTTGGCGTAAGCGATGATCGACGGCGTGGTACGCGCGCCTTCGGCGTTTTCGATAACTTTGGCTACGCCGTTTTCCAGCACGGAGACGCAGGAGTTGGTAGTCCCCAGGTCGATACCGATAATTTTGCCCATGTTCACTCTCCCGAAACTTTGGATTTTGTTGCCGCAGCAGTGGTGGCTAACTGCGGTAATACTTAAACGCTTGACTTCTAAATGGGGGCCTTGCGGCTAATTTCAAGCCTTCTCGTCAATCGAAGGCGAAATTGGCGCCGGCGCCTTGCTGACCACAACCATGGCCGGACGCAACAGGCGGCCATTGAGCTGGTAGCCCTTCTGGAACACCTTCAGAACGCTGTTCGGTTCGACGTCGGCGCTTTCCTGCATGGCCATCGCCTGATGGTGAACGGCATTGAACGGTTCGCCATGCGGATCGATCGCTTCAAGCTGGTAACGCTTGAGGGTGTCGTGGAACATTTTCAGGGTCAGCTCGATGCCTTCGCGCATCGGACGGATGCTTTCGTCGTCCGGGCTCGACAGTTCGAGGCCGCGCTCCAGGCTGTCAACGATCGGCAGCAAGTCACCGGCGAACTTTTCCAGCGCAAACTTGTGCGCCTTCTCGACATCCTGCTCGGCACGACGGCGGACGTTCTGCAGATCGGCAGCTACGCGCAGCGACTGATCCTGCGCGGCGGCCAACTGCTCTTCGAGCACTTGTACACGGGTCGCCAGGTCGTCACCCGAAGTTTCGGGCGCCTGATTGGCTTCTGGATTTTGCGTATCTACTGTCTGTTCGTCAGCCATAGAATTCTCCTTTCAATTACGTCCGCGAGCTGTACTCGCGCTTCTGCCCCGATATATGGGGCCGCAAAATCAGGCTTCAAGGGCCTGCAATGATTAACCCTACAAAAAAGTGCTGCATTGTCATTCCCGCTCGGACTAAGCATTTGATCGGATCAAGCAAATCGAGCTAAGCGAGGGCATTGTCAGCCTGAAACAAAACACTGTATAAATAACCAGACCTAAAGCCTGGGAGCGGCCTTTATGCTGGTGCACCTGTCCGTACATAACTACGCCATCGTTGAACATCTCGATCTCGAACTCGATCGCGGGATGAGCGTGATCACAGGGGAAACCGGCGCCGGCAAGTCGATCATGCTCGACGCCCTGGGCCTGACCCTGGGCGATCGCGCCGACAGCGGCGTGGTTCGCCCGGGCGCCGACAAGGCCGACATACTGGCCACCTTCGATCTGGTCGACATCCCTGAAGCCCATGCCTGGTTGGCCGAGCGCGATCTTGAAAGCGATGGTCCGTGCATCCTGCGTCGGGTGATCACCGCTGAAGGCCGTTCACGCGGCTATATCAATGGCACGCCCTGCCCGCTCGGCGATCTCAAGGCCCTCGGCGAACTGCTGATCGATATCCACAGCCAGCACGAACACCAGTCCCTGCTGAAGACCGACACTCACCGGCGCCTGCTCGACGAATACGCCGGCGCTACCGATCTGGCCCGCCAGGTTCAACTCGCCGCGCAGCGCTGGCGTCAAACCCGCCAGGAGCTGGAGCGCCTCTCCAATTCCGGTGACGAACAACGCGCGCGCCACCAACTGCTCAGCTACCAGCTTGAAGAACTGGAAAACCTCGGCCTCGGCGACAACGAGCTGGAACAGCTGGAGCAGGAACACAAGAATCTGACCAATGCCGAAACCCTGCTCGGCATCTGCCGACAGGTGGTCGAGCAGTGCAGCGAAAGCGATTCCGGCAATGTGCTGAATGCACTGACCGCCAGCCTCAATCGCCTGTCGAGCGTGAACAACTCGGTTGGCGCACTGGGCGAAGCCAGCAGCCTGCTGACCAGCGCGCAGATCCAGGTCGAAGAAGCCGTGGGCGAACTCAATCGCTTCCTCGACAACTTCGATGCCGATCCGGCGCGCCTGCAGTATCTGGAAGAACGCCTCGACGCAATTTACACCCTGGCCCGCAAGCACCGGATCCAGCCAACCGAAGTCGCCGAGATGCAGCAGAAGTTGCTGGATGAGATCGAAACCCTTAACGCCAACGACGAATCCATCGAGCGCCTGGGTGAAGAACTGGCGTCCTACGCACGCCATTATCAAGAGAAGGCCCGCGAGCTGAGCAACTTGCGTCATCAGGGCGCCAGCAGCCTTGCCAGCGCCGTGGAACAGGAAATCCAGCGCCTGGGCATGCCCGGTGGTCGTTTCACCATCGAATTGCGCGCCAACAGCAGCGACGAATTGCTACCCAACGGCCTGGAGCAAGTCGAGCTGCTGGTCAGCGCCAACCCCGGCCAGCCACTGAAGGCGCTGGCCAAAGTGGCCTCCGGCGGCGAGCTGTCGCGGATCAGTCTGGCGATTCAGGTGATCACCGCGCAGACCTCACGGGTACCAACCCTGGTATTCGACGAAGTGGACGTGGGCATCGGCGGGCCGACCGCCGAAATCGTCGGCCAGTTGCTGCGGCGGCTTGGCGATCGCGGTCAGGTGCTGACCGTGACGCACTTGCCGCAAGTGGCAGCGCAGGGTCATCAGCATTTATTCGTGCACAAGGTACGGGGCGAACAAGCGACTCACACCGCCGTGTCCAAGCTGAGCAAGAACGACCGTATAGAAGAAGTGGCGCGGATGCTGGGCGGCATCGACCTGACCAAAGAGTCTTTGGCTCACGCAAAAAAAATGGTGGTTACCGCAAAAGTTTAAGCACAGCAGAAAGCACGAAGGCGACCCTTGGGTCGCCTTCGTTCGTTTCGCGAACCTGAAATTCGCGCGACATGCTTACTTTTTCTTGCGTACGTACAGCACCAGATTGTGATCTACCAGATCAACACCGTGCTCCTCGGCAATTGCCTTCTGGAGCTTTTCGATTTCCGGACTGACGAATTCGACGACTTCACCGGTTTCCACGTTGACCATGTGGTCGTGGTGGCCACCGTCGGCCAGCTCGAATACCGCGTGGCCACCGTCGAAGTTGTGACGGACCACGAGGCCAGCGGCTTCGAACTGGGTCAGAACACGGTAAACCGTGGCCAGACCAACGTCCTCGCCCGCTTCCATCAACGCCTTGTAGACGTCTTCGGCACTCATGTGACGCTGCTCGGTAGAATCGAGCATTTGCAGGATCTTGACCCGTGGCAGGGTCACTTTGAGGCCGGCTTTGCGTAGTTCGCTATTTTCAACCATGGTCAGCTTTCTCGCGATGCTGCTTCGCAGCTTCTCTTAATGCGGGTATGATCGGCGTTTACGTTGTCCCAGCCAAGATAGTGGAAGTCGCCCACCGATGCAAAACACCAAGCTCTTGCTAACCAGTTTCACCTTTGTGGGACTGCTCGCACTCGCCGGTTGTTCATTCCCCGGGGTTTACAAAATCGACATCCAGCAGGGCAATGTCGTCACGCAGGACATGATAGACCAGTTACGCCCGGGAATGACCCGTCGGCAAGTACGGTTTATCATGGGTAACCCTCTGCTGACCGACACGTTCCATGCCGATCGCTGGGATTATCTGTACAGCCTGCAACCTGGTGGCGGTGAACGCCAACAGGAACGCGTGAGTGTTAACTTCAACTCCAACGACCAGCTTGTCAGCCTGTCCGGTGACTTCATGCCGGGCGTGAGCCGTGACGAAGCCATTCTCGGCAAGGACAGTGGCACCAGCGTGACCGCCCCTGCTGAAAACGCCGAGAAGCCGAAGCCGGAACAACCAGCCAAACCAGGTTCCTTGCTGGATTCGATCCAGAAGGACGTGGACGGTGTTGAAACCGTTCCGGTTCCGACGCCTGAACCGCTGGACACCTCGCCGCAGTAATGTGCGAGGCAATAAAAAACCCGGAATTTCCGGGTTTTTTATTGCCTGCGATTTGGCCTATCTACTGATTTCGCGCTTTCGCCTCGGCAGCCTTGGCCGCGCGCAGACGCCGCACCTCTTTCGGGTCAGCCAGCAATGGTCGGTAGATCTCGATGCGATCCCCCGCCTGAATCAGGCGAACCTGCGGATCCGCGATCACTTTGCCGAAGATACCCAACGGGCACTCGCTCAAGTCCAGCTCCGGAAATTCATCGCCAATACCTGACTTGAGCACCGTCTCACGCACTGTCGTCCCTTCAGGAACGCTCAAAGTGCGCAAGATCTGACGATCCACGGCGGCATACACCACCTCAATCTCGATCACCGGCTCAACCATGCATCTGTTTGGCGCGCTGGCAGAACGCATCCACCAACGTATTCGCCGCCTGATTGAACAGCGGGCCGAGTGTCGCGCGCACCAGCGGGCCGGCGTAGTCGAAAGACAGGTCAAGACTGATCTTGCAGGCCTTCTCGTTCAACGCCTTGAAGACCCAGACGCCATGCAGTTGGTTGAACGGGCCTTCTTCCAGGTTCATTTCGATCGATTGCCCCGGCACCAGCGTATTGCGCGTGACGAAGTGCTGACTCAGACCGCCCTTGGCCACGCCAACGCTGGCACGCATGTGCTCGGGCGAACTCTCCAGCACCTCGGCGGACGAGCACCATGGCAAGAATTCCGGGTAACGCGCGACGTCGTTGACCAGGTCGTAGAGGAATTGCGCCGGGTATGGCAGCAACGCCGAACGTTGAATATGTGTCGTCATGTAAGCGTTACTTCCAGAGCTGAGCGGCAAACACTACCAGAATGCCGATGGGCGCCACGTAGCGCATCAAGAACAGGGACAGGGCAAACAGCGCCGGGTTACGAATCGACAACTCGTCACGCACCGCCTCACGCCCCATCACCCAACCGGCAAACAGCACGAAGCACAGGCCACCGAGCGGCAACATGATCCGCGAGGTGAAGAAATCGATCACGCCGAAGAAGTCCAGACCACCTGCCGCACCCCATTGATAGAGATGGAACAGCCCGCCATCGTTCACGAAAAATTTGGCTTCCTTCCAGATATTGAAAGAGAAAACCGTACCGAGACCGACGAACCAGCAAATGAATGCCAGCCAGAAAGTCACCCAGCCACGGCTGATTTTCGTGCGTTCAACCAGATAGGCAACCATCGGCTCGAGCAGGGAAATCGCCGAGCTCCAGGCGGCAATTGCCACCAGGACAAAGAACACCACGCCCATCAATTGGCCGAAAACCACGTTACCGAAGGCAAATGGCAGACTGACGAACATCAGGCCCGGACCTTCGCTAGGGTTCAAACCGCCAGCAAACACAATCGGAAACAATGCCAGACCGGCCACCAGCGACACGAAGGTGTCGAGCAGTGCCACACCGACCACCGTGCCGGACAACGAGGCTTCCTTGGTCATGTAAGCGCCGTAGATCATGATCGAGCCGACGCCCACGCTCAGGGAAAAGAACGCATGGCCCATGGCGGGCAGCAAGCCGTCGAGGACTTTTTCCGGGTGGAAATCGAACATGAAATGCACGCCCTCCATGAAATGCCCGGTGGTCATGCTGTAACCCAGCAACACCAGCACCATCACGAACAGCAGCGGCATCATGATCCGCAGACTGCGCTCAAGCCCGGCAACCACGCCTTTGGCGATCACCACGGCCGACAACAGCATGAAAACTGTGTGCCAAAGTGTCAGGCGCCAGGGATCGGAGATGACATTGCCGAAATAAGCGCCGACCTGCTCCGCCGTGGCGCCCTGGAAGTCGCCGCGCCCCATGTCGATGATGTAATCCAGCGACCAGCCGCCAACCACACTATAGAAAGACAGGATCA
The DNA here is from genome assembly GCF_000514195.1 of Pseudomonas sp. URIL14HWK12:I6. NCBI lineage: Bacteria > Pseudomonadati > Pseudomonadota > Gammaproteobacteria > Pseudomonadales > Pseudomonadaceae > Pseudomonas > Pseudomonas sp. URIL14HWK12:I6. The sequence continues at coordinate 26,340 of NZ_AZVL01000002.1, read as the reverse complement.
GCAGCGCCGTGATCATCCCGGCAAATGCGCCCCACGACCACTTGCCCGAATGCCCGGCTTCCAGCGCCAGCACCTTCAAGGCATTCGCCGGACTCTGCCGCGCGCGGCGGCCGATCAGGGTTTCAGCCAGCATGACCGGGATCCCGATCAGGGCGATGCAGGCCAGAAACATCAGCACGAAGGCGCCGCCACCGTAGACCCCGACCATGTAGGGGAATTTCCAGATGCTGCCCAGTCCCACGGCCGAACCGGTCGCGGCGAATATGAAAACCCAGCGGCTAGCCCAACTGCCGTGGACAGAAACCTTGTCTGTCGACATTGAATATCACGCCCAAGCGTTAGAAAAAGAGGCCGCATTGTCCGGGATTCACTCAACGTGCTCAAGCACGCAGCATCACCGTAGCCGAGGACCGTTTATCTCCATATAATGCCGCCCCTATGGCTAAACAGAAGAAACACCCAACAGGGACCATCGCGCAGAACAAAAAGGCGCGACACGATTACTTCATCGAACATCGTTTCGAGGCTGGTCTGGTCCTGGCCGGCTGGGAAGTAAAAAGTCTGCGGGCAAGCAAGCTGCAACTGGTCGACAGTTACGTGCTGCTCAAGGATGGCGAAGCCTGGCTCCTCGGCAGTCACATCACGCCGTTGATGACCGCCAGCACCCACGTCATCGCCGATCCGACCCGCACCCGCAAACTGCTGCTGAACAAGCGCGAGCTGGAAAAACTCGCCGCTGCCGTGCAACAGAAAGGCTACGCCTGCGTGTGCCTGTCCTTCTACTGGAGCAAGCACATGGTCAAGTGCGAGATCGCTCTGGGCAAGGGCAAGAAGGAATACGACAAGCGTGACACCGAGCGCGAACGCGACGCCGGTCGTGAATTGCAGCGCGCCGTGCGCAACAAGGGCAAGGAAGAATAATTTTCCTGCTTTAAAAGATCGCAGCCTGCGGCAGCTCCTACACAGGAATGAGAATTTCCCTGTAAGAGCTGCCGAAGGCTGCGATCTTTTTGCTTCTAAAAGCTACATCCCCTTGCGCCGCTCCGCCCGAGCCATGCGCTGAACTTCCTGCCGCACCTCTTCCAGCACTTCCTGCACATACAGAATGTGCCGACTGGAAACCTCGCGCGCCTGCTCCGCACGCCCCTCGATAATCGCCAGATACAGCTCCCGGTGCTGAGAGATCAGCATGTCGCGGGTTTCCGTGCGCTGCTTGTACATGCCGCCAATGTTGGTCACCACGTTGCGCTTGAGCAGATCGAACAGACCGCGAATGGTGTGCAGCAGCACCGCGTTATGGCTGGCTTCGGCGATCGCCAGATGAAACTTCGCATCCGCCGCGCCCTCTTCCGCCCGACTCACTTCGTCATGCCGCGTATAGCAATCCTGCAACTCATTGAACGCAGCAGTCAGACGCTCACGATCCACGTCCGTAGCGCGCAATGCTGCGTAATAGGCACACGATGCCTCCAGAGTGTGCCGAAACTCCAGCAAGTCGCGCTGCGCCTCGGGATTGCTCTCCAGCAGCAATAGCAGAGGATCGCTGAAGGTCGAGCCGAGCGTTTCCACCACATAGTTACCGCCGCCCTGGCGACTGACCAGCAAACCTTTGGCCGCCAGTTTCTGAATCGCTTCGCGCAACGACGGACGCGATACGCCGAACTGCTCGGCCAAAGCGCGCTCGGCCGGAAGCCGCTCACCGGACTTCAGCGTGCCCTCGAGGATCATCCCCTCGAGGCGCTCGACAATATCGTCAGACAAACGGCGCTGACGAATCTGATCAAACCCCATAACTCAATTCTCCACGATCCCGACCGCTCGCCGGGCTCTCTATTCTGGCCTATCGGCGCCCCGCCGACACCTGTCAGCGCACATTCGCCCGACCGGATTAGATGCCCTCTGCACCGCCTGTTCGACAAAAGTTTCAGGGCGACAAATTGACACACCGACATCAAGGCTTTTACCCTAGCCAACAGCGATTGTAAATTGGTATTACCAATTAACCAAGAACGCTGACAGTGCCTGACCAACAACAATTAGGGGCCACCCCATATGCAAACCTGGCAACAGCTCTATACCCCGCTCGGCAGTCTCGGCGTCTCCGCTCTTGCGGCCGTCATCCCCATCGTTTTCTTCTTTCTCGCGCTGGCGGTGTTCCGCCTCAAGGGTCACGTGGCCGGCAGCATCACGCTGGCCCTGTCGATTGCCGTGGCGATTTTCGCCTTCCACATGCCGGTCGACATGGCCTTCGCCGCGGCCGGATACGGCTTTGCCTACGGTCTGTGGCCGATTGCCTGGATCATTGTCGCGGCGGTGTTCCTCTACAAACTGACGGTCAAGAGTGGTCAGTTCGAGGTCATTCGCAGTTCGGTGCTGTCGATTACCGACGACCAGCGTCTGCAGGTGTTGCTGATCGGTTTCTGTTTCGGTGCGTTTCTGGAAGGTGCCGCCGGCTTCGGCGCGCCGGTAGCGATTACCGCCGCGCTGCTGGTCGGCCTCGGCTTCAACCCGCTGTACGCCGCTGGCCTGTGCCTGATTGCCAACACCGCGCCAGTAGCGTTTGGCGCACTGGGCATTCCAATCATTGTTGCCGGGCAAGTGACCGGCATCGACGCGTTCAAGATCGGCGCCATGACCGGCCGCCAACTGCCGCTGCTGTCGCTGTTCGTGCCGTTCTGGCTGGTGTTCATGATGGACGGCCTGCGTGGCGTGCGTGAAACCTGGCCGGCAGCGCTGGTTGCAGGCCTGAGCTTCGCCGTGACCCAGTACTTCACTTCGAACTTCATCGGCCCGGAGTTGCCGGATATCACCTCGGCTCTGGCCAGCCTGATTTCCCTTACCCTGTTCCTCAAAGTCTGGCAGCCAAAACGCGCCGCCGGCCAACACATCGCCGGCGCCGTTTCGGCCTCGGTGGTGACCGCCAGCGCAGGAGGTTTCGGCCAGAAGCGCAGCACCGTGGCGTCGCCTTACAGCCTCTGGGAAATTTTCATCGCCTGGTCGCCATTCCTGATCCTCACCGTGCTGGTAACCATCTGGACCCTCAAGCCGTTCAAGGCCATGTTTGCCGCCGGCGGTTCGATGTACGCCTGGGTGTTCAACTTTGCCATCCCGCACCTTGACCAACTGGTGATCAAGACTGCTCCGATCGTCGCCACCCCGACCGCCATCCCGGCCGTGTTCAAACTCGACCCGATTTCCGCGACCGGTACCGCGATTTTCTTCTCGGCGCTGATCTCGATGCTGGTACTGAAGATCAATTTCAAAACTGGTCTGACCACTTTGAAAGAAACCTTTTACGAACTGCGCTGGCCTATTCTGTCGATCGGCATGGTGTTGGCGTTTGCCTTCGTCACCAACTACTCAGGGATGTCTTCGACCATGGCGCTGGTCTTGGCCGCGACCGGCGCAGCCTTCCCGTTCTTCTCTCCGTTCCTCGGCTGGCTGGGCGTGTTCCTCACCGGCTCGGATACCTCGTCCAACGCGCTGTTCAGTTCGCTGCAGGCGACCACCGCGCACCAGATCGGCGTCAATGACACCCTGCTGGTAGCCGCCAATACCAGCGGCGGTGTGACCGGCAAGATGATCTCGCCACAATCGATCGCCGTGGCCTGCGCCGCGACCGGGCTGGTGGGTAAGGAATCGGATCTGTTCCGCTTCACTCTCAAGCACAGCCTATTCTTTGCCACGATTGTCGGCCTGATCACTCTGGCCCAGGCCTACTGGTTCACCGGCATGCTGGTGCACTAAACCTATAAACAAAACGGAAATAACCGACGCCGGCTGGTGATTCCGGCGTCAGCAATTCACACCCCGGTCTGTAAGGCTGCTGAAAGCAAGGCTCTTTATATTCAGCAGTCTCAACAGACGGATAACCGGGCCCACCCGGAGACACGCCTGATGAGCGAGCTTTTTTACAACGCTGTGCCCAACGCCACCCGCGTCGCACCGCCACTGCCCGAACCTCGGCAGTACCCCAGCGAGAAACCGTCGCGGGTCTATCTGTTCGGCACCTGCGTGGTCGACCTGTTCTACCCCGAAGCCGGGATGGACGCGATCCACTTGCTCGAGCGTGAAGGGATCAAGGTCGAGTACCCGCAAGGGCAGAGCTGCTGCGGGCAACCGGCCTACACCTCGGGTTACACCGAGCAGGCGCGGACGGTGGCGCGCGCGCAACTGGCGCTGTTTGCCGGGGATTATCCGGTGGTGGTGCCGTCGGGTTCCTGCGCGGGCATGTTGCGCGAGCATTACGCCGACTTGTTCAAGGACGAGCCGCAAACGTTGAAACAGGTGCAGGCCCTCGCGGCCCGCACCTATGAGCTGGCCGAGTTCCTGCTGTTCGTCTGTAAGGTGCAGCTCAAGGACAGCGGCGAGCCGGTCAAAGTCGCGCTGCACACCTCGTGTTCGGCACGGCGCGAAATGAACACCCACCTGCACGGCCGCGAGTTGTTGGCGCAGTTGAGCAACGTGGAACGGGTCAACCACGACCACGAAAGCGAATGCTGTGGCTTCGGTGGGACATTCAGCGTCCGTATGCCAGACATTTCCGGCGCGATGGTGGCGGACAAGACCCGGGCGTTGAAGGATTCCGGCGCGCACAAAGTGTTGAGCGCCGACTGTGGCTGTTTGATGAACATCAACGGCGCATTGGAGAAACAAAAAGAAGCGCTGCGCGGGCAACATCTCGCCAGCTTCCTCTGGCAACGAACCGGAGGTGCGCAATGAGCACCTCGACGATTATTCCTACGGTTGCCATAGAAGAAGATTTCCGCACGCGGGCGCACAACGCCTTGGGTGATCAGCAGTTACGGAACAACTTCCGTACTGCGATGGATTCATTGATGACCAAGCGGGCAGCGGCTTTCAGCGATGCCCACGAAAGAGAACACTTGCGCGCCCTGGGCAACTCGATCAGGGCGCGTGCGCTCTCCAAGTTGCCCGACCTGCTCGAGCAACTGGAACAGAACCTGACCCGCAACGGTGTGACAGTGCACTGGGCGGAAACGGTGGACGAGGCCAATGGCATCGTCCTTTCGATCATCCGCGCTCACGAGGCGCGGCAAGTGATCAAGGGCAAATCGATGGTCAGCGAAGAGATGGAGATGAACCATTTCCTCGAGGCTCAAGGTGTTGAATGCCTGGAGTCCGACATGGGGGAATACATCGTCCAGCTCGACCACGAGAAGCCTTCACACATCATTATGCCGGCGATCCACAAGAATGCCGGTCAGGTCGCGTCCTTGTTCCACGACAAACTTGGCGTGGAGTACACCAAGGACGTTGACCAACTCATTCAGATCGGTCGCAGAGTCCTGCGGCAGAAATTCTTCGAAGCGGACATCGGCGTTTCCGGCGTCAACTTCGCCGTCGCCGAAACCGGCACCCTGCTGCTGGTGGAAAACGAAGGCAACGGACGCATGACCACCACCGTGCCGCCGGTGCACATCGCCGTCACCGGCATCGAAAAGGTCGTGGAAAACCTGCGCGACGTGGTGCCGCTGTTGTCGCTGCTGACCCGCTCGGCGCTGGGCATTCCGATCACCACCTACGTCAACATGATCTCCGGCCCGCGCAAGGAACATGAACTCGACGGCCCGCAAGAAGTGCATCTGGTGCTGCTCGATAACGGTCGCAGCCAGGCCTTCGCCGACAGCGAACTACGCCAGACCCTCAACTGCATCCGCTGCGGTGCCTGCATGAACCATTGCCCGGTTTACACCCGCGTCGGTGGTCACACCTACGGCGAGGTGTACCCGGGACCGATCGGCAAAATCATCACCCCGCACATGGTCGGTCTGGCGAAAGTCCCGGATCACCCGAGCGCTTCGTCGCTGTGCGGTGCCTGCGGTGAAGTGTGCCCGGTGAAAATTCCGATCCCTGCCCTGCTGCGGCGATTGCGCGAAGAAAACGTCAAAGCCCCGGACAGTCCGCATCAAGTGATGCGCGGTCAGGGCAGCAAGTATTCGCGCAAGGAACGTTTCATCTGGAACGCCTGGGCGAAACTCAACAGCTCGCCGACGTTGTATCGGTTGTTCGGTTTCTTCGCCACACGCCTGCGTGCCCTGACCCCGAGCAATGTCGGCCCGTGGACGCAAAACCACAGCGCACCAAAACCCGCCGCCCGCTCACTGCACGACATGGCCCGCGAGCATCTGGGCAAACAGGGAGATCGCTGATGAGCGCCAAGCAAAATATCCTCGCCAAGCTACGGAAAAGTCTGACCGGCACCACACCGATTGCCGACGACTTCGACGTCGATCTGGTGACCCAGCCTTACACCTACAGCGCCGAGCAACGTATCCCGCAACTGCGCAAACTGATGGAAGCGGTGCACACCGAAATCCATCTGACTACCGGCGCAGACTGGCCGACGCTGCTCGCGCAATTACTGCGTGACCGTCAACTGCCAAGCCTGCTGATCGCACCGACTACGCCTCACGGGCAGCGCATCTCACAACACTGGGCGAACAATCCTGATCTGCCGGCACTGAAGTCCTACGACCGGCCGATGGAGGAGTGGAAAGCCGAGCTGTTCAACGACACCCCGGCCAGCCTAACCGGCACTCTCGGTGCCATCGCCGCCACTGGCAGCCTGATCCTCTGGCCAACCCGTGAAGAACCGCGGTTGATGAGCCTGGTGCCGCCGGTGCATTTCGCCCTGCTTAAGGCCAGCGAAATCCGCGACAACTTCTATCAGGTGCAACAGGAGTTCGAGTGGGCCCAAGGCATGCCGACCAACGCACTGCTGGTGTCCGGCCCGTCGAAAACCGCCGACATCGAACAAGTGCTGGCCTACGGCGCCCACGGCCCGAAAGATCTGGTGGTACTGATCCTGGAGGACCAATGACGCTTCCGGTGAATTTCCTGCGCGATGCGCAGCAACTGATTCCAGCAGATCGCCGTTTCGACGATCCACTGTCGACCTTGGCCTTCGGCACCGACGCCAGTTTTTATCGGCTGATTCCCAAACTGGTGATCCGCGTCGAGTCCGAGGACGAAGTGGTGGCGCTACTGAAACTGGCCCAGCGCGATCAAGTCCCGGTGACCTTCCGCGCCGCTGGCACCAGTTTGTCCGGGCAGGCGATCAGCGATTCGGTGCTGATTGTGCTGGGGGATAACTGGAACGCTCGCGAGATTCGCGGCCAAGGCATGCAGATTCGCCTGCAACCGGGCGTGATTGGCGCACAGGCCAACGCGTGGCTGGCACCATTCGGGCGCAAGATCGGCCCGGACCCGGCGTCGATCAACGCTTGCAAGATCGGCGGCATCGTCGCCAACAACGCCAGCGGCATGTGCTGCGGCACCGCGCAAAATACCTACCACACCCTGGCCGGAATTCGCTTGGTACTCGCCGACGGCACCCGTCTCGACACCGAAGACGCCGCCAGCGTCGCCGCTTTCCGCGTCAGCCACAGCGATCTGCTGGAGCGCCTGGCAACATTGGGCCGCGAGACCCGCGCCAATGCCGAACTGGCCGCGCGAATCCGCCACAAATATCGTCTGAAAAATACCACCGGCCTGTCACTCAACGCCCTGGTGGATTTCGACGAGCCTGTGGATATCTTGAGCCACTTGCTGGTCGGTTCCGAAGGCACCCTTGGCTTCATCAGCGCGGTGACCTATGACACGGTGATCGACCATCCGAACAAGGCGTCGGCGCTGATCGTGTTCCCGGATGTGGAAACCTGCTGCAACGCGGTTACCGTGCTGAAAAGCCAACCGGTGTCGGCGGTGGAATTGCTCGATCGGCGTAGTCTGCGTTCGGTGCAGGACAAACCGGGCATGCCGGATTTCGTACAGCACCTGTCGAACAATGCCTGCGCGCTGCTGATCGAATCCCGCGCCGCCTCTTCCACTTTGCTGCAAGAACAACTGGCGCAGATCATGGCTTCGCTGACCCGTTTCCCGGTGGAGAAACAGGTCGATTTCACCGAAGATCCGGCCGAGAACGCCAAGCTTTGGGCCATCCGCAAGGACACCTTCCCCGCCGTCGGCGCCGTGCGCAAAACCGGCACCACGGTGATCATCGAAGACGTGACCTTCCCGGTCGAGCAACTGGCCATCGGCGTCAATCGCCTGATCGCGCTGTTCGACAAACACGCCTACGACGAAGCGATCCTTTTCGGACACGCACTGGAAGGCAATCTGCACTTCGTCTTCACCCAAGGCTTCAACAGTCCGGAAGAAGTCGCACGCTACCAAGCGTTTATGGACGACGTGGCGCAACTGGTGGCGGTGGAGTTCGGCGGTTCGCTCAAGGCCGAACACGGCACCGGGCGCAACATGGCACCGTTCGTTGAGCTGGAATGGGGCAGGGATGCCTATCAGTTGATGTGGCAGCTCAAACGTCTGCTCGACCCCAACGGCATCCTCAACCCCGACGTGGTGCTCAGCGAAGATCCGCAGATCCACCTCAAACACCTGAAGCCGCTGCCGGCGGCTGACGAGATTGTCGATAAATGCATCGAGTGCGGCTTCTGCGAACCGGTCTGCCCGTCGAAAGGTCTGACCCTCAGCCCGCGCCAGCGCATCGTGATCTGGCGTGACATTCAAGCGAAGAAACGCGCCGGCGTTGACACCACCGAGCTGGAACAAGCCTACGAGTACCAAGGCATTGAAACCTGTGCCGCGACAGGCTTGTGCGCGCAGCGTTGCCCCGTAGGCATCAATACCGGCGAACTGGTGAAAAAGCTCCACGCCCGTAACGCCACGCATCAGAAAACCGCTGACTGGATCGAAGGAAATTTCGCCAAGACCCTGCAAGGCGCACGCTTCACCCTGCACCTGGCCAACGGCGCACGGATGTTGCTTGGCGCACCGCGCCTGGCGAAGCTGTCGGCAACCCTGACACGTTTGTCCAAAGGCCAGGTGCCGCTGTGGACCAGCGCGATGCCGCAACCGGAAAAAGCCATTCGCTTCAGCCCGAGCGTGTCGGATCAACGTCCACGCGTGGTGTATCTGGCGGCCTGCGTTTCACGGGTGATGGGCCCGGCAGCCGGCGACAAAGAGCAAATGTCGCTGTACGACAAGACCCGTGGTTTGCTGGAAAAGGCCGGTTACCAAGTGGTGTTCCCGGACAATCAGGACAACCTCTGCTGCGGTCAGCCTTTCGCTTCCAAAGGCTATGCCGAACAGGCCGAGCACAAGCGTCAGGAGTTGATCAGCGCGCTGCTGCACGCCAGTCGCGGTGGACTCGATCCGATCTATTGCGACACCAGCCCGTGCACCTTGCGCCTAGTGCAGGACGTGGGAAATGTTCGCCTGGATCTGTATGACCCGGTGCGCTTCATCCGTACGCATCTTCTCGATCGACTGGAGTTCACCCCGCAAGAAGCACCGATTGCAGTTCATGTGACCTGCAGCACCCAGCATCTGGGCGAAAGCCAGGCGCTGATCGAACTGGCACGCAAATGCAGCAAAACCGTGGTGATCCCGGAAGGCATCCATTGTTGCGGGTTTGCCGGTGACAAGGGTTTCACCACGCCGGAGCTGAACAGCCACTCGCTGCGCACACTCAAGGGCGCGGTGCAACATTGCAACGAGGGGATTTCCACCAGCCGCACCTGTGAGATCGGCCTGACGCAGCACGGCGGCATCGACTATCACGGACTGGTCTATTTGGTGGATCGGGTCACTCGAGCGAAGGCCTGCTAAAAGAAAGTTAGAACCCTTGAGCGAGGCGGTAGTCCACAGAACAAGCCCCGAACACGCGGGGCTTTACCTCCTTTCGCTGGCCTGCTCTGACGGTCAGCGAGAGTCTGGATTCCTCAGTGCAAGGAGATACTCATGAAGCATTCTGTACTGTTTGGTCTGTTCGTTACTGCCTCGATGATGGCTTCTACTTCGTTCGCCGATGGCAAACCTGCCGACTTGTGCGAGGCGAATCTGCAAAAGATCGAAAGCGCCAAGACGCAATATCAGACGTCGCCGGATCTGAATTCGCGCGTCTCGGCAAGCGTCAGCAAAGCCCAGGCCCTCAAGGCTCAGGGCAGGATCGACGACTGCCTGGCGGAAACCCAGCAAACCCTTCTGGTAATCCAGAACTCGACGGGGGATACCAAGAAATAAACCTCGGGACGACCAGTCTTCAGGTGGCGTGATGCAGCGCGGTTAGGGTTGAAGGGTCACGATGTAAAAAAAACCGAATTCCTGCGTGCGGCCGCGGTCGATTGAACAGGCCCACTACCAAACACGGCCTGTTACGACCTCGGCATCGCCGCCAGACCGTCCGGCAGCACCGAGACCAACCGTTCAAGGAGATACCCATGAAGCATTCTGCAATTGCTGGATTGTTCATCGCTGGTGCCCTGCTGACGTCGCCGGTGTTTGCGGCAGACAAAGACCTTTGTGCCGGGAATCTTCAAACCATCAAAGACTTCGTTACCAGTCAGCCGTCAATTCCCGAGACGTCCATGAACAACGTCAAGGAAGCGCAGAAAAAAGCTGAAGACGCGCAGGCGGCCGGCAATGACAAGGATTGCGTTGAGGTCACCTCTTCCTTGATAACCAAAATGCAAATCCGCAATCCAACGCGCAATTGATATGCCACGAGGCCAACCTTCGGGTTGGCCTCGCCGGCCGTTTGGCGTACACTGCGCAGGCTTGTTGCCTCACCTGATGTACGAGGCAATGAGTTCGGGGCCGATTAGGATTCGACGCCGGTGACGAAACTTTAGGTGCATGCCGACTTGGTAACAGAAGTCGTAAATCCACTGTTGCAACTTCTTATAGTTGCCAATGACGACCAATACGGTGCTGCTCTCGCTGCTTAATTGCAGCTGACATGCACTCCTGGTGCCTTCGGGCCCAGCAATCATCAGGGGATGTCTGTAAACCCGAAATGATTGTCATATAGAACAGAATCGCCGTGCAGTACGTTGTGGACGAAGCGGCTAAAACTTACACAACTCGCCCAAAGCACCCTGCCCGTCGGGTCGCTGAGGGTTAACTTAATAGACACGGCTACGCATGTAGTACCGACAGCGGAGCACTGGCGGACGGGGGTTCAAATCCCCCCGGCTCCACCAAATAGCTGTTTAGACCTGTCTCGGACAGTCTACGAAACACCTCAAGAAGCCCGCCTAGTGCGGGCTTTCTTGTTTCTGGCTGTATCTTCTCGTCTACCCCTATACGAACTGCCCGTGTATCCTGCCGTGTATCTTCTGTATAAATTGAAACTAGGGGGTACAAGGAGTGAAGCGCAGCGAAATTAAGCGCCGCCCACTGGCCGACACAGTGCTGTCGACCCTTGAGCCTGAGGTAAAGGAATACCGTGAGCATGACGGGGACAGCCTGTACCTACGCGTCCGTCCGGACGGGAATAAATCGTGGCAACTGCGCTACAAAAAAGCTGACGGCAAATGGTCGTGGCTGGGGTTGGGCAGTTATCCCTCCGTAAGCGGCGCCATGGCCCGCAAGAAAGCGGCAGAGTTGCGAGCTGACGCGGCGCAAGGCAGTAATCCACTGGCGACCAAGCGCGCCAGAAAAGCAGCTGAAGACGAGGCCGCTGGCCACACGTTTGAATCACTTGCTCGTGAGTGGTACGCAGTCAAGCGCAAGAGCTGGACTGACGGCACCGCGGTACGAACCATCGGAGCTCTGGAGCTTCACGTTTTCCCGGTCTTTGGCAAACGGATCTATCGCGAGATACTGCCAATGGAATGGATGGAGTTTCTGCGGTCGATGGAACAGAAAGGAATCATCGAGCAGACCAGTCGTGTCCGAGGTATGTGCCGTGAGATTTACGACTTGGCACGCGTCACCGGTCGCGCAACACACAACCCTTTGGAGGGGTTGCACAAATTCCTCCAGACCAAGGCCGCCGAGAACTATGCCCATGTATCCCCGGAAGAGTTACCACCTCTCCTAAGGGCCATTCGAGCGTATCCAAGCGCAACCGATATCCGCATTGGTCTCCACCTTCTCTCCATGCTCGCTTGCCGTCCTTCAGAGTTGCGCGAAGCAAGCTGGTCCGAATTCGACCTAGATAAAGCCCTGTGGTCGATCCCAGCCGAACGCATGAAGCGCCGACGAGAACACTTGGTTCCACTGCCAACTCAAGCTGTCGAGTTGCTGCGTAATTTGCAGGCGCTCACCGGTGCCTACCCGATGCTCTTCCCAGGCCGAAGCGATACAACCAAAGCTCGATCCAATACGGTATTCCTGATGGCGTTACGTCGTCTTGGATATGAAGGCCGCCAGACTGGGCACGGTTTCCGCCATATCGCCTCAACGATCCTGAACGAGCACGGCTTTGACGAAAATCATATCGAAGCGCAGCTCTCTCATGTCAAAGAGGGCATAGCCGGTGTGTACAACAAAGCGATCTATCTGCCTCAGCGAACAACCATGATGCAATGGTATGCAGATCACTTGGACAAGCTGGCCAACGGCAATGTTGTCGCAATCAAGAGGGCCTGATGCGGTCCTTCCATGCGCGCATAGACAGATATAGAATATGAGCCACCACTGTCCAAATACACAGTAGCTGGCTTGCAATGTGTTCCGCGCGCCCAGCTCAAGACCAGGGCTTGCCGAATTGATGGATAAAATCTACAAGCTGCTGCCTTGGCTCAACTCCTCCCAAGCGGTGGACTGGCTTTGCCGCCTCACCGGTACGCAAATGACCGAGGAGTTACTCATATGCCTATGTGGGGCTGGTCACGCGCGCATCTATATCGACGTTGGCGGGGCGTGCCTTGGAGTCGATGATGAGGACTGGAGCCGCGAGGTAGTAGCGAGTGGAAAACAGATGGTGGTCGATCCATCAGCACTCACTAAACCAGACGCTGACCACTCGCACATCCTGTTACGCGGCGAAGTACTCAATCTGAGCGACGATAAAAAAGATCATCGAAAGGACGTCGATTGGTTTCCAAATAGGCTCATTTCAATTTTTCTTTGCTTCAGGCAAGCCGACATTCTGGCACTTGCAGACAAGGTGAATGCGGATGAAACCGCCCAGAAGGCCGACCTGATTGCTCAAGTCGAACGCTATCGTAAAGACCGAGAGCTCACGCTAAACGAACTTCATGAAGCGCAGGAGGAAATAGCAGGTCTGCAGGGTAAGCTTGATTTAGCCCTCACCAACTCACCAGGCCTAGGCCTCAACTCGAGCTCCAAAAAATCACATTTGTTGGCGATTGGAGGGCTACTTCGCCTGATTAAAGATCCTGCCCGTCCTCGGTATAACCAGACTGGAGCAGTTAACGCGATAACTGCAATGGGGTGGGCAGGCGCAAGCAATTCGAACCTAAACCATATTTTTGCAGAAGCTAATTCCGCCGCGAAAGACGCCGATAGTGAACTTGAGGCAAAGATAGAAGCCTTGGGCATGGCAGTAAAAAACTTCGCTGATGCTTGAAACTCTTGCAGATGCAAAAATCAAAATTGCAGTTGCAATGACCTCCCCCCTAAATAATCTCAATCTGGCTCCTGTCATCTACAGCGATAACAGGAGCACGCTATGCATCATATTCACACCACACTCCATGGCTCTGCGCCAGCAACGCAAAGCTTCGACCCAGCAACAACTTTAATTCGCATGCCGGATCTCGAAGCCATTACTGGCCTCGCCCGCCCCACCGTATACAAACGTCTCAAAGACGACCCGACCTTCCCCCGTCCTGTGCCGTTGAGCAACAGTAAGTCGCGCGGGTCTCCAGTTGGCTTCGTTCTGGCCGAGGTCCATGCCTGGGTTCGTCAGCGCATCGCATTGCGAGGGGAGGCGGCATAATGAGCGAACAAAAAAAAGGCCAACCCAATAAGGCCAGCCCAAAAAATACTCACGTAGAGAATACCAGCAACGACGCCCAGCTAGCACGGCTTGTTCCGCACCTACGCCAAGGGCCATCTGACACCTTCACAATCATGCGTGAGCTGAATATCTGCCGCCCCGGTGCCCGTATCTGCGACTTGCGCGCCTCCGGCTACAAGATCATTACTACTCGCACATTGCTTACGGATGAGTGGGGCCGCACCCACCGTGGCGTAGCCATCTACACCCTGATCGCCGAACCCGGCCAGAAGGTGGCTGCATGAGTGCTCGTATAATCCCATTCGACTATCAAGGCCAGGCCGTCACTTTCAACGCCGATGGCTGGATCAACGCAACCGTAGCAGCCACGCGCTTCGGTAAGGTTCCTAATGAGTGGCTGCGCCTCAGTTCCACTGAGGAGTACATCGAGAAGCTGGCCAGCAGGATGGCTGAGAGTAATACGGGGAAATCCCGCATTACCCTAGTGACAACTCGCCGCGGCAATACTGCCAACAGTGGAACTTGGCTCCATCCGAAACTCGCAGTGAAGTTCGCTCGCTGGCTCTCAGTGGACTTTGAGATCTGGTGCGACGAGCAGATCGACACACTGGTACGCGCTGACCACGTTACTTGGCAACAGGCACGCCAGCAGTCAGCTATTGGCTATCGCGGCCTGTGTGAAGCGCTGGCGATCGCCCACGAGGAGAGCGGCAAGACTCCCCGGCGGCACCACTTCATCAATGAAGCAAAGCTGATCAATCAGGCAATCACCGGACAGTTCGACGGCCGCAATCGCGATCAACTCAGCGCGCATGAGCTGGTGCTGGTCACTCTGATTGAGATCCGCGACGTGCTGCTGATCGGCCAGGGCAAAGACTTCGCGGCCCGCAAAGCATCCCTATTGCGCTATGTCCAAAGCCTTACCTCCAAGCACCTTCGGAGTGATGCCGCATGACGGCTATGCTTATGATCAGCGACAAACAGTCGATAACTTTTCTTGCCAGTCGTCACACCCGCCGGTATGGTTCGCATGTCGCTGCAAATTCAGCGACCGACCTTGGCGGGTCGAACGACTTCAGGCGCAACAGCGCCCCCATTACGATTGCAGGCGCTTTTTTTGTGCCCGCATTCTCGTGTTATGGCGGGTTGCGCAGGAGCACCCTCGGGTGCGCCGGGTTCCTGAATCTCCGGTCCGCCAATCCTGTGCAACTCGCCACCCTTCTCTGCTTGGCGGCAGGCCGCGGTGGCTCTCATGATTCGGGAGCTACGACCATGCAACACGCCCTCATTCCGTCCGCAATTCGCGCCTTCGCTCACCGCCGAATGGCTCTAAGCGCTCTCCGCGCTAACTCGTCCCTCTCAATTCGTCTCGCCCGCTACAACGCCCACATGGCCATCGTCCGCACACTGGAAACTTCAGGGGGCGTGCAATGAGCCAGCCAATCGCTCGTATCGCCGACGAAGCCCTTGAACTGCTGCGCGCCACACACGAACGCATCAGCAATATGCGGGTGTTGTTCAACGCGATCACGAAGGACCTGAAGCACGGCAAATCGCACGATATTGAAGAGTTGGCCAGCCTGGGCAGCTTCCTCGGGTACGACTGGGCGAACTATGTCGACAGCGAAGTCGAGCAGATGCAGAAGACCCTGGATACCGCGGAGGTGGCCAAATGAACGCCTCTATCCGGTCACGGGAGCACCTGAGCTTCACGCAGCGAGATGTCGAGGGGCGTTTCATCAACTGGCCTCGGAACAATCCCGGCGTAGCGGCCGACTGGCAGAAAGGTATCGAGTTCTTCGAAAGCGAAGTATTCGAGCTGGCCACTCACGATGAAACTGAAGCGTTCAACGCTATTCAATTTGCCATTGCCGGAATGGGCGGGCGCACCACCAATCTTGAAATCGGATTTATAGATCGCGTGGCACGTGCTGCGGTACTTGGTTTGCGCGTGATTCGCGGCGGCGCAGCACGGTTCGAACCCAAAGACTTCGACGAGATTTAAAACATGAAAATTCAAAACGGCGCATCAGCGTCGACGGGATCGGCTTGCCCGAAGAAAGCCACCGCACTGTTTTACGTCACGCATCCGAAGGTGCCCAAGGCATTGCTGGGACCGTTCTATACCGAGGCCGACGCTGAGTGCGGGCGCTTTGTTATGCGCAGTGCTGACGCTCAGGTAACGGCCTACCTGGTTGACTCAATCGACGACATCACCCACTGGCACGGCGTGAACAACGGCCAGGTTTGCCGGGCCTTTGCTGGCGCTGATCGACAGGAGGCCAGCCATGGGTGACGTGACCCCAATCAATCGCAAGAGCAGTGGCGGCCGACCCGCTGCTGGCGCCCATATCGACAGCGCCAGCTATGTGCTGCTGGTGGAAACGCTGGTCGGCTTCCTGGAGCTGCGCATCTCGGAAGGCGACCAAGGCCGGCACTGCGATGAGCTCGAGCGCCTGACTCAGAAACTGCAAAGTTTGGCCAAGCGGTTCACAACGCCGAAGGGGGCCGCATGACTGACGCAACCATCCAGTTCCGTGATGCCCTTCAGTCCGTCTACGGTTTGCTCGATTGGATGCCAGAACCTGATGGCCACATTCACCGGTTCCGCGTGCCTGAGGATAAGCCCGGCTCCCTCAACGGCTGGTATGTGCTGTACCTGGACGGCATTGCATCCGGAGCGTTCGGCAGTTGGAAGGCCGGAGGCGCCAGCACCTGGTGTAGTCGCGAACCGGTGGACGCCCGCGAAGCGGCTCAGATCCGCAAGCGGGTTGACCAGGCCCGTCGTCAGCGCGAGGCCGAACAACACCGGCGCCAGCAGCAGGCCGCCGAGAAGGCCAACCACTGGTGGCGCAATGCGCGCCGAGCCGCGCCCGACCATCCGTACTTGATCGCCAAGGCGGTTCGCTCCTACGGCCTACGCCAGCGTGGCGCTGATTTGTTGATCCCGCTGTATTTGGATGGTCGCTTGGTCAACCTGCAACGAATTGCTCCGGACGGCGAGAAGCGCTTCCTGTTCGGAGGCCGGATTAAAGGCACGTACTCACCGCTGGGCATCATCGAGCCGGGTTGCGTGCTTTGCATCTGCGAAGGATGGGCGACGGCCGCCAGCCTTCACCAGCACGGCGGCTACGTCGTGGCGGCAGCCATGAACGCCGGCAACTTGATCCCGGCGGCGATGGCCCTTCGTGCTCGCTACCCGGGCCTGCCAATCGTCATCGCCGGCGACGACGACCGGCTCACCGATGGCAACCCGGGGCGCGCAGCGGCAAACGCAGCGGCGGCGGCCGTGGGTGGCCAAGTGGCTTTCCCTGAGTGGCCGGAAGGCGCCCCCGATGACCTCACTGATTTCAACGACCTCGCCAACTGGAAGCTCGCCCATGTCCAAGCCTGACACCAATGTGATCAACCTTCGACCGGACGCCGCGACCATTGCGCCAGATCGCCCCTGCTGGGCGGTGTATGAACATTGGGTGATCAATGAGAAAGGCCGCAAGCTGCGTCCCGGCGTTTACTGGCACAGCTTCAAACGCACCGCCGCCGATCAAGATGACGCCGATGGTGATACCGGTGACCGGCCTATCACCGATGAGTGGATCTCCAGCCCCGTTACAGTCGTGGCCCGCACCACCAATAGCGACGACGGCAGCGAAGGTCGGTTGCTGCGCCTGGTAACAGATGGTGGCATCAAGGAATGGATCATCGCCATGGAAGTGTTCGGCGGCAGCGGCGAGGACGCCCGGCGCGCATTGTTCGGGATGGGCGTCATCATTGCCCTGAAGAAGCGCGGTACGTTCATGGAGTACCTGCTCGACCAGCATCCTGCAGAAGTGTTCGCCACCACCAGCCGGCCAGGTTGGCACGAATCGGGCGCGTTCGTGCTGCCCGGGCGGACGATCGGCAGTGACAAATTGCGATACCAGGCCAGCAACAAGGCCCAAGTTCTTTTCAGCCGCCGCGGCGAGTTGGCGCTCTGGCAAACAGAGGTGGCGGCAAAGTGCGCCGGCAACCCTGTGCTGACACTGGCGATTGGCTGCTCGTTGGCCGGCCCGCTGCTGAGTCTGGTCGGCGTGCTGGGTGGGGGCGTTCACTTGGTGGGCGACAGCTCGAGCGGCAAGTCCTTGGCGCAGTTGATCGGCTCGTCAGTGTGGGGTGACCCGGGCGTGTTCGCTGCCAGTTGGGACATGACCAAGGGCGGCCTTGAGATCGAAGCGTCGAGCCGTAACGACACCATCTTGCCGCTGGACGAAATCAAGCGCGCCGATCCGAAACGGGTACAGG
This sequence comes from Pseudomonas sp. URIL14HWK12:I6, assembly GCF_000514195.1. Lineage (NCBI taxonomy): Bacteria > Pseudomonadati > Pseudomonadota > Gammaproteobacteria > Pseudomonadales > Pseudomonadaceae > Pseudomonas > Pseudomonas sp. URIL14HWK12:I6. The sequence goes on along the minus strand of NZ_AZVL01000002.1, from coordinate 8,306 downwards.
AAATGGCCTACTCCCTCGCCAACGGCCAGGGCAAAGGCACCATGACCCGCGAGCGTGAAGGCCGCGCCAAATTGAGCTGGCGCCTGCTGACCCTTTCCAGCGGCGAGCGCTCGCTCTCCGAGCACGCCGCTATTTCCGGCAATGCCGCCCACGCTGGCGCCGAGCTGCGTATGGTCGACGTGAATGCTGGCACCCGCACGCATCGAGCCTTTGACGAGTTACATGGGCTGGAGGGCGCGGACTTTCACCGGCAGCTCACCGTCGCGGTGGGTGCCCACCATGGCCACCTAGGACCGGCCTTTGTCGAGCGCTTGGTTGCGACCGACGACAAGCCGGGCTTGCTCAGTGACTTCGACGGCATCCGCGCTCAGTTCGTCGAGGACAACGCCCAGGCCGGCCGGGTGGCTGACCGGTTCGCCGTGATCGCGCTGGCCGGCGAGATGGCCATCGCCTACGGACTGCTCCCGTGGGAGCCGGGCACCGCCCTCGCCGACTGCCGCCTGCTCTACGGCGAATGGCTCTCCCGTGTCGGCGGTGGGAATGCCGAAGACCGCCAAATCCTGGCCGGCATCATCGACTTTATCGACAAGCACGGCAGCAGCCGATTCTCGGACGTGGACGCACCCGAGGCGGACGCCAAGGTGTTCAACCGTGCCGGGTACTGGGAAGTGGTCGCCCACAAGCGACTGTTCCTATTCAACAAGTCCGCGCTCATCGAAGCCGCCCACGGGTACGGCCTCACCCGCGTCATCAAGGCGCTGGAGGTTGGCGGAGCCCTTGCCAAGCGCGACACCGATCGGGATAGCCGAAAGACCAAAAAGTACCGCATCCCCGCCGGCGGATCTGCTCGGCTGTACGTCATCGATCCAGAAGCTCTGGACGGCGAAGGCGGTGCTGTATGAGCTCAACCAACACCAGAGACGAATGCCCGACTTCACAGGAACCTACAAACGTGGGGAACAGGGGGAACGGGGGAACATCCAGCAAAGACGCGGCCTGTAGCCGTCCCCCCTTATTTGGTGTTTGGGGAACAGGGGGAACACAAACATGTTTTTGAATATAAGTGAGCAGCACTTTCCTGACGTTTGGTTATCACTGTTCCCCACAAAAAAACGTGGGGTACAGAATCCCCCTCTGGAAGCCCCTGAATCACTGGGTGTTCCCACTGTTCCCCCGTTCCCCCGTTTTTTTTTCACAGACTCATTTGGGCAATGTTGCAAATCGGGCGAGGTGAAGCCGTGAGCCTCCTTTCCAGCCTGCTCGATCACATGCCGCCAGCTATCACCGGTACCGACTCCACAATTTTGCGGAGTCACCCAGAACCTCGCCCGTGCCTGGTTTTGGCCAACCTCGTCGAGCGCACTCAGCAGCTCATCACAAGCTCACACGCAAGCGCCGCCACTGCCACGCCTGGATGGCGACACGCCCGTGACCAGTACCTCAACCACATCATGGCTTGTCGTTCCTGTTACGCGCCCACCGGCCGCCATTGCCCGGCGGGCGCCCACCTGCGTGCCAGCTACGACAACACGCCCATGGAGGGGCACCAATGACGCCAAGACTTATCACCCGCTTGTGCAACATCGCTTTGAAGCCCGGCATCAGCGCCAGCACGCACCTCATCACTACACGGCGGATCTGCCGCGCCATTGCTGACCAACTCGACGCTATCCGCGCCGAACGTCGAGCCATTCGCCGCGAGGCCGGCAAATTGAAAGCGTTCCTGCCGTTCACGCGGCAAGCGATCGAGGATCTGGAGGAAAAGGCCCGGGAACACCAAGAGGCTATTCGCACCGGAGCACAGGAAGCGCTCGCCGGGTTCGGCCAATCGCTGATGTTCGACCGGGAAGGGCTGGCGCAGACGTTGGGATTCGAACGGATGTGCGACCTGCTAGGCGTTAACCCAGTACATCGCCAGCAAGCCAGAACAGACGGAGATACCAGCCTTCGCGGGCTGGCCTACCTCTCCCAACTGGAGGACAGCGCCGACCGCAAGAGCGAGGAATGGGGCGGCGGTGGCCCTCTGTATCGCGCTTGTCATGCCGCCTTGATCCGGTTCATCAAGGAATGCCCGGAAGACCAGTTACCCGATCCCTTCGCGCCTGGCGCTCCCTTCGGGCCGAAGTTGCCGCCCACCTTAAGCATCGTCGCCAAGTAGAAACCCAATTACGCGACACGTTTTGCGAATCACGAAAACGTGTCGCGACACAGAGCAACACAACCGGGCATCCGCCCATCAATGGCGCCGACGGCGCCAAAGGAGGCAACAAGTGTCACACCACATACGCTTCGCTGAAGCGTGCAATGCCACAGATTTCACCACCGACCCGGGGACCATTGGCGGATACATCGTGTGGACCGTACAGCATGTGCGAGACGGCCAGCGGGTTGAACTCGAGGGGCCATTCTTCACCGAGGAAGAAGCCAGGATCTCCGCCGAACTGATGCGAATCGAGTACCGCGGTGCCCGGGCTTATCAGTCGACTCACTGTTCCGCCTGGAATCCCGACGTGAAACGCGAGATCGCGATTCGAAACGACGCGATGGCCGCCCGCATGATCCTTGCCGGCCAGCTAGGCGTGGAAATCCCCAAACACAGCGCCCATGGCGCCCAGGAGTAAGAAATGGCAATGGCAACGAATTTTGGCAATAAGACGCTGATTCTACTTGGAGGTAGCGCTGGGAAACTATTTGGTCGGGAACACCTGTACGAGCTCTCCACGGGTGACGTTCGCGAGGCAGTGAAGGCCATCGACGTAAATCACCCTGGCTTTGTGCAGTACCTGGCCAACGCCAAGAGCAAAGGCTTGGAGTTTGCCGTTTTCCGTAATCGGAGAAACATTGGCGAGCGTGACTTGAAGCTGGGTGGGGCGCAGGAGATTCGAATTGTTCCTGTAATAGCTGGTAGCAAGCGCGCCGGCGTTCTGCAGACAGTGATCGGAGTTGCGCTCATCGTCATAGCGTCGTTCATGACCGCCGGCGCTGCGGCGACTGCGGTAATGGGTGCGGGGATTGGCACAGCCGCCGGCGGCGTTATCCAGATGCTCAGCCCGCAGGCTGCTGGACTAAAGCAAAGCGCCGGGCCTGAGAACTCTCCGTCCTACGCCTTCGGCAGCGCCAAGAACACTACGGCCAGCGGTAACCCGGTCCCGATTTGCATCGGACATCGTCGGTGGGGTGGGATGATCATCTCGGCTTCGATCTACGCTGAAGACAAGGCGTAACGCGGTTATTGGGCTTTCAGCAAGCGCATGTTAGCGTCACGGCTTTATTAGTTACGGATGACGCCAACATGTGCTCTCTTAAAGCCGCAGCTCTCGCTACTTCGACCCTTATTTTGGCTGGGTGCTACTCACCAAGCGACCTTGTTGAAAAAGGGCCGGCGCTTTCAGCATCCTCCAGCAAGACACCTAAGAACTACGCTCTATGTGTTTTCCCTCAATGGCAGGAGTATCGACCAGACGCCACTATGTCCGAAACAGAAACGGGCTACCGGATCATCAGCGGTAACGACATGAACACCAATGAGATCCTGAGCATCAGCAAAACCGCCTCGGGCAGCTCGGTAAAATTTTACCAACGCGCGTACCTCGACTTCGGTTCAGGCAAAGAAAGCGCCTTGCGATCGACCAAAGCGTGCCTCTGAACACTTCGCTGACTGACGCGAGCCTTGGGGCTTAGTAGTTGGCGTCATACTCGTCGCGCACCGTTTTCTAAGTGGTAACCAATCAAGGAAGTTGAAAATGACTGAACGAAGCGTCCAGCTCCACCAGAGCGCGAGCACCGAAAATGCGAACTTTGATCGATTTGTCTTAGGGGCATCAATGGCAGCCTGCGCGTACCTAGCGCAGACCATGCCCTTCGGTCCCATTGGCGTGAACGTATCCACGATGTATCTCGCGACCCTCTTAATGATGGCGCTAAGCGCAATCTTTGGCTTTCTACGGATTGAGGCGACGATCTCAACAATGAACTCCAACTCAAAATACCTTCACATGATCGAGATGGGGCAACTGAACGATGTCACCATGCGCCGACTTGCGCATGACGCAGTGGAAAAGGTGGCCGATAGAACGAAGACGATGTATCAACTTCGCAATCTCACGATGCTGCTCTCATTCTTCTGTTACGTCGCCACAAAGGTGTACGCCGCTTATCCCGCCTAGCTCTTTCTACGTTGATTTTTTTACAGGGTGGCGGACTTTGAGCCGCCAGCGATATCAGGTTTTGTCAGGTTCGCAGGGGCGAGCCATACCGCCCAGTATCCACGCTGGTATCCACCAGTTGCGAGGTCGCAGCGTCCCCCGCGGCCCCCGTCGAGACACTCATCCAGCCAGTGACCATTCGCGGTGACCACCAGCAGTGACCACTCCCACCGGTCACCGAATGAACCTTCACGCACGTCTTCACGCACGATCCTCACGCACCCAAGAGCTCGCGAAATCCCTGTGGGAGCGAGATTCCCAACGCTGGTACGCAGCCAGGTACGCACGATCAGTACGCACCCTGGACCTGCCAGCCAAGCCCTCGGTGGAGGGTGCCGAGCAAAGCTAAATTCCCGTCAAACTCAGCTTTTTGATGTTGACTGACGCTTCATGAAGCCGAGCTGCAACGAGTGCCAAGTAATTGTTAAATCTGGCCCTGTCGCCGGGAGAGACGCTGGCGATCACTGCTTCGTCCACAACTCCCACGCCTCGTAGAGTGGCCTGCAAATTGGCAATCCAGTTACTCATGAAACCGTCATAAAGGCTCGGTACCGCGTCGAACACCGATTTGATAGCTCCAGCGATAGCGGCGTCATTGAGGCTATTCACCACCTGGTGAGCAAAGGTATTTCTTGCCTCACGCAGACTATGCAGAAGCGTGAGCATTTCCAACGAAATCAAACCCAGAGAGAACGCTAGGTCTATTTTTGCGGCATATTGGAATTTCAGCTTTCCCTTGCGAGCGCGAGGTAGGCCAATGAGTCGCGCTCTGATCATCTCATCCAAAATGCCGTCGGTTATTACTCCGCTCAGCAGAACCGCACCTCGATCATTCTCTTCAGAAAGCAACTCAAAGGTTTTTTTATAGACTTCACCAACGTTAGCGCCCGCGAACATGCGTACCTTCCTTGAGATCATGATTTAACAAATGGCTTCCAGAAGCGACTAAGCCTGTGAGCCGCTAGCACTATGGCACGCGCGCTCGACAGTTCGCAGCGATGGTTCGCAACCACCATTACGCGCAAACCGTCGTGCCCATGCAGACCTTTCGCGAAAAAGTCGTAAAACTGGATGCGGCGGGGAGGTTCCTGTTATCAAAAGCCATGATTAGCGATGGAAGGTTTCCACTGAGGTTCCACCGAAACGCAGGCATTTAACCTGGAAACCCGCGAAGCGCACGGCATATTGTCTGGACGATCGGTATAGACGTTTACCCCCACTGGGGAAACACCCATGATTGGTTATCGAATCTTCAGTGAGAACAGCATGCCCAGCATCGTTTGGGGTCGACATCCCCAAGAGGCATACGACAACCCTTACGAGCATGAAGCCCAGCGGCAGTTCCTCAGGGAGTGCGATGCCCTGCTTCGTGAAATCATCAAACGCCTCAGGCCGCACACGCTGAAATACCATCGCGACGAGCAATCCCTGCAGAAGGCGACTTGGCTGATCACCATGGACTTGCTGGCGTCACTCCTCGACTGCGTCGACTTACTGAAGGAAACGCGCCACAGGCCAGTTGCGCGAGTCTTTCGCGACGCAGTTGAAGCGATCGACGTGATGCGCTTTCTGCACGAGGATTCCCCGAAAGCAGTATCTGCGTTGAAGAAGTGGTACCAAAACGAAACAATTTCTCACGGCGAAATCCGGAAACTGATCGAAGCGCAGGACGGCGCAGAGGCGGCCACCGAGCGCAGAATCTTCTATCAGCAACTGTCCAAGTTCACCCACCGCACGTATCGAGCACTTCTCCACAGCGTGTCACTCGGACGTGACGATCTCATGGTTCACGACAGTCATGGCTCCGGCCACCTTGTTCTGCCGCAAACCATCGCGGCTTACATGGCTGTGTTGGGCGACATAACGATTCAGGCGAGCGGGAGCCTCAGCGCTACCGGACTTCTCTCCACCGACGAAGTGGTAGAAGCATGGGGTGCTGCTCTGGAAGTTCATACCGTCCCTCGGCGCTTCGCAATTCGATTCAAACCTGGCTCGTCTCTTTGACCACGCTTTGACGGAATGTGAGACAGGCGTGAGACGGAATCCACGCTGGATGGTCGTCCAAGGCCTATTCCGTTCGGGATGCGTCAAAGTAGGACGCTTGGCCGTCTCAACCCCCTTACAACCCCCTGACGGATTTTGGACAGGCTCTGGACGGATTGACGGGCGCATTTTGTTAGGTGCCGGCCGAACGCCCCAGCCATCAAGGGCAGAAAACCACGGAAGGCTGACTTGGTGCTGAAGCAGTCCAGAATGGATGAGCGAGCATCAGTGAAGGAGCGGCCATAATCCTTGACCACCCTTGACAGGGCCTTGACGAAACATCGAGCAGGTACTGACGGTTTTCGCCGGCGCCGCCAACCACCGATCCTGTCAAACCCACACACAATAACGCTTCCAACCATTCGCGTTGCTCTGTATGCGCGAGTCTCGTCGATAATTAATGGCCATGGCCGTCAAGGGCGAAGGCAAGGTGGATGACTAGGTGGTAGCGCCCGATCGCTACTGAAACAGCTAGCTAGGCTGGTGAGCGAAAAATTTCCGAAAACGTCATTTGACATTTACAGCTCTAGGTGTAAATTTAGTATTCTTACTAAGTTTACAGCTGGAGCTAATCATGGCCGCACTTCAAAACCCTTTCAAGCCAGGAGCGGGGCACATGCCTCCCTACCTCGCAGGTCGGGAGGATGAAAAAAAGGAATTCGCGCGCCTTCTACATCAAAAGACGATTCTCGAGAACTTGGTTCTCACAGGTCTGCGAGGTACAGGGAAGACGGTATTACTAGAAACATTTAAACCCATGGCCCAGCAAAGTAAATGGCTGTGGGTAGGCACTGATTTATCAGAAAGCGCAAGCTTGAACGAAAGTAGCATTGCTACTCGCCTTCTCACGGATTTATCCGTTGTTACTTCCGGCGTGAAGGTTGGAGAGTTTCAAATTTCCGAAGGAATAGGGTTCTCCCGCAAAGAGTCAACAGTTGACCAAACATTAAACTATCAGACTTTGCAAAGCATCTATGAGACAACACCAGGTCTCGTAGAAGATAAGGTAAAGCGAGTCTTAGAAATCGTATGGAACTCCATTAAAGACTTAGGCGTATCAGGGATAATTTTTGCATACGACGAGGCTCAAAACTTATCTGACCACGCACAGAAAGACCAGTTTCCACTTTCGATGCTACTGGATGTTTTCCAGTCTATCCAGCGTAAGGGCGTTCCTTTCATGCTAGCGCTGACAGGCTTGCCGACCTTATTCCCTAAGCTCGTTGAAGCTAGGACTTATGCTGAGCGTATGTTCCGAGTAGTGATGCTAGATAAGCTGAATGAAAAGGCAGTGCACGACGCGATTAGCATCCCACTAAAAGACTACCCAATTCAGTTATCCAAACCCTCTATGCAGCAAATCGCCTCTCTATCTGGCGGATACCCTTACTTTGTTCAATTTATATGTAGAGAAGTCTACGATGTCTTCATACAGCAAATTGGCAACGGTAAAACTCCTGGGGTACCCTCAGATGAGATTCTTCGAAAGCTGGATAGTGATTTTTTTGTAGGTCGATGGGCAAGAGCAACAGATCGGCAGCGAGAACTTCTTGGAGTTATCGCGGAACTTGACCACTGTGATGGAGAGTTCTCTGTTCAGGACGTGACAGTAAAATCGAAGGAAGTACTAGAGAAACCTTTCGGAAGCAGTCACGTCAATCAAATGCTATCTAGCTTGGCTGAATCAGGTTTGATATATAAAAACCGACATGGCAAATACTCATTTGCGGTTCCTTTGCTGGGTCAATTCATTAGACGCCAAAAAGAGTACCTTTAAATTATCTGGCTGCGAGCTGACGACTAGTCAAAAGCCAGAAGCGCCCTCCCCTCCCCCCCCTAGGAAGGAGGGGGGCCTCCAATACCAGGTGGCAGCTGCGGAGGGAGCTCATGAAAAAGCACCACCCTGATATGGGGTAGTGCTAGCTGAGGAGATTTATGAAGCTCGATACAAAAAAAAAGCCCCTAAAAAAGGGACCTTTTTTTTGCACAGGATCGCATCAGCCGAATACGCGAGCCATTGCGTCCTTTAGACGGTGCTCATCCTCAGGCGTTGGACGA